>JAUNGQ010000003.1 GCA_030524285.1 Eubacteriales bacterium | reverse complement strand
GTGGTTGCCGAAGAAGGATTCGAACCCTCACAAACAGAGTCAGAGTCTGTCGTGCTACCCTTACACAATTCGGCAATATGGTTGCCGAAGAAGGATTCGAACCCTCACAAACAGAGTCAGAGTCTGTCGTGCTACCCTTACACAATTCGGCAATATTTGTTATGGTCTTTGTGAACCAACGAATATTATTATACGCATAACTCCTCTGATTGTCAAGCAAAACTTTAAAAATATTTATGAAAAATTTGTACAAAGAGAATGGAATTTTTGATGATATCGGTGGTAGAAAAAGTACATTACAAGAGTTATAATATATTGCATTAAAATGTAAGCGAATAAAATGAATTTTCATATAATGGAGGAGCTCATGGTAAGAGACGATTTAAGAAATATTGCCATTATTGCCCACGTTGACCATGGTAAGACCACACTGGTTGACCAAATGTTGAAACAAGGTGGTGCGTTCCGCACCAATCAGGTTGTCGAAGAACGCGTCATGGACAGCAATGATTTGGAACGTGAGCGTGGTATTACGATTCTGGCAAAGAATACATCTGTACACTATCAAAATACCAAAATTAATATTGTTGATACGCCGGGTCACGCCGATTTTTCTGGTGAAGTTGAACGTATTCTCAAGATGGTAGACGGCGTTATCCTCTTGGTTGACGCATTTGAAGGTCCGATGCCACAGACCCGTTTCGTTCTGGAAAAAGCTCTGGAATTTGGTCACAAGATTATTATTGTTGTCAATAAAATTGACCGCCCGGATGCTCGTCTCGGTGATGTCGGTGATGAAGTCCTTGAGCTCCTGCTGACTCTGGATGCCTCCGATGAACAGTTGGACAGCCCGATTTTGTATTGCTCCGGTCGTGATGGCACGGCTTCCCTTTCTCCAAATACACCGGGTACAGATCTGACCCCGTTGTTTGAAACCATCCTGTCTCATATTCCGGCACCGCATGTCGATCCGGATGGTGATTTGCAGATGCTGGTTTCCTCGATTGACTACAATGACTATGTTGGTCGCATTGCAATCGGACGTGTTGAGCGTGGTACCATGCGTGTCGGTCAGGATTTAATGGTCTGCAACTATAATAGACATTCTCAGCCATACAAAGCAAAAGCTGTTTCCATGTATACCATTGATAGCCTAGGACATACACCGGTAAATGAAATTTCCGCAGGCGATATCGTGTGTGTATCAGGTATTGAAAATGTTACCATTGGCGATACGCTGTGTTCCCTGGAAAATCCAAAGCCACTTCCATTTGTTAAAATTTCCGAACCAACTGTTGAAATGTATTTTTCTGTCAATGATTCCCCGTTTGCAGGACGTGAGGGCAAATATGTTACTTCCCGTCAGCTGCGTGAGCGTCTGCATCGTGAACTACTGAAGGATGTTTCTCTCCGTGTGCATGAGACGGAAAATACAGACACCTTCCGTGTTGCAGGACGTGGCGAAATGCACCTATCTATTCTGATTGAAACCCTGCGCCGTGAAGGCTATGAGTTTCAGGTTGGTTCCCCGCGTGCCCTATTCAAGACCATCGATGGCAAAAAGTATGAGCCAATTGAACGTATGGTAGCAGATGTTCCAGCAGAAGCGCTTGGCTCTGTCATGGAAAAGATGGGTGCACGTAAAGGTGAACTCCAGCACATGGCGCCGCAGGGTGATCGTATGCGCGTTGAATTTTTGATTCCTGCACGCGGTCTGTTTGGTTATAAAAATGAATTTTTGACTGATACCAAAGGCGAAGGTATTCTCAGCTCTGTATTTTATGATTATATGCCGTATAAGGGCGAAATTTCCAAACGTTCTACCGGTTCTTTGATTGCATTTGAAACCGGTACTGCTGTAGCTTATGGTCTGTTTAATGCACAGGAACGCGGCCAGCTGTTTATTGATGCAGGTACGGAAGTATATGAAGGTATGATCGTTGGTTCTTCTCCAAAGAATGAAGATATGGCAGTCAATGTGTGTAAGAAAAAGCAGCTGACAAATATGCGTTCCGCTGGTGCCGATGATGCACTTCGTCTGGTTCCGCCGCGTCGTATGTCTATTGAAGAAGCAATGGAATTTATCAGCGAT
Source organism: Eubacteriales bacterium (assembly GCA_030524285.1). GTDB lineage: Bacteria > Bacillota > Clostridia > Oscillospirales > Butyricicoccaceae > Butyricicoccus_A. The sequence continues at coordinate 151,470 of JAUNGQ010000003.1, read as the reverse complement.
GATGAACTAATTGAAATTACTCCAAAGAGTGTTCGTATGCGCAAAGCAATTTTGTCTAATACCGAACGTATGAAAAAGCTCAAAGGAAAATAAGGAAAGGAGTTTTTGCAATGAAACATGTTATTTCTACCCCGCATGCACCTGCTGCAATCGGTCCGTATTCTCAGGCAATTGAAACCGATGGATATTTGTTTACTTCCGGCCAGATTCCAATCAATCCGGCTACTGGTGAAGTAGAAGGTACTACCATCGAAGAGCAGGCAGAACAGGTGATGAAAAATATTGGTGCGCTGTTGGAGGCTGCCGGTCTGGATTTTTCTCACGTCGTTAAGACTACCTGTTTCCTCGCTGATCTGGCCGATTTTACCGCATTCAATGCAGTTTATGCCAAGTACTTTCCGGACGCTGCTCCGGCTCGTTCCTGCTTCGCTGTAGCGGGTCTGCCAAAGGGTGCGAAACTGGAAGTGGAAACCATCTGTGTAAAGTAAGTGTTTGTATGGAATCCGGTTGCTTATTGCAGCCGGATCTTTCATTTTTTTCCAAAAAGTCGGAATAATTTTCAAAATATTTCAATTTTATAATTGACAAACCCTTCTTCTTATAGTATAATAATTTTCGTTGCTGAGAGATCGGCAAAATAGAATATGGAGAGTTGGCTGAGTGGTCGAAGGCGCACGACTGGAAATCGTGTGAGCGTGATGAGCGTTCCCAGGGTTCAAATCCCTGACTCTCCGCCAGAAAAAAGGCTTTGAACATGAGTTCAAAGCCTTTTTTCTTTCTCTATAGAGTATTCAGTCTCTTCCTTCTTTCCCCCCAGTCGGGTAAATACTGTGTCATGTATTCCCAAAAACGTGCATTGTGTCTGGGTTCCAGCAAATGGCACAGCTCATGTACCACAACATATTCCACACATGCAATTGGCTGTTCCGCAAGTGCAAGGCTGAGCCAAATCCGATGAGCACGGTAGTTGCAGGTTCCCCATTTGGTTTTCATGCGTTTGATATGCCATTCCCTGACTTCAACGCCGATCGCATTCGCCCATCGATGCATCATAATAGAAACAACATCATGCAGTTGTCTGCGCTGCCATTTCTGGAAAAGCACCTTTCTCTCTTCCACTGTGCTGCCCGGCAACGCAGTCATGATTACCGCATTATCCTCTTTATAGACTCCGCAGGTTCGTTTGGTTTTTCCGTCCTGTAAAATCAATGTGTGTGGTACGCCAAAAACCGGATAGATTTCACCTGTTACATAATGATATACTGGATGGCGTACTATCACATTCACCCTCTGCCGTTCAATCCAGCCTAAATGGGATAGCACAAACTGCTGAACCATCCGGTCACTCGTACGCGTTGGAACAGAAACTCGCACCTGTCCATCCGGCGGTTTTACATAAATATTCATAGAACGAATCTTCTTGCGGACAACTGTTACAGATATACCGTTGACAACTATCTCACATACCTTTTGCCTTTCCATATACATCCTTCCGTTTCAGTATCTTTGCCATAGCCAAAGCAGACAATGGAATCGCGGCAATGCATCCCAGTGCGGCTATACCGGAATACAGAAAAACCTGATACAATGCCTTGGAATTTAAAATATAACCAAAGCTATACCCCCAATAGCAGATGATATTAAACAGCAGCAGTGATTCACCTGCACAGGAAAAAAACAATGTATTGATCGACGTTGCCAAAATTTCCCGTCCAATTTTCAATCCGGAAGCAAACAATTCCGATTGCTTTAAGTCAGGATTGTTCCGGTGTACCTCATAGACGGCAGAAGTCACTGCAACAGCAGCATCCTTGACCGCTCCGAGCAAACTGAGCAAAATAACTGTGATTTCCACTTGCAGCATCGAAAGATTGACGTTTCCATCCAAAAATAATCCGTCATCCAGATTGATTTTCACTTCACTATAGCCGCCTGCATGTCCCGAAACACACAAAGCCATGCCAATCAAGAACATCGTGATCTGCACTGCAACAATCACGCCAAACGCTACTTTTGTTTTTAAATTGTATCCATTCTGATAAAACAAAATCAATACTGTCAGCAAAACGCCTGCAATCACGCCAACAATAAGTGGATGGAATCCCAGTGTGATAGCAAATAATACGCCCGCCAGGATAGCAATATTCATTAAAATTGTCAGAAAGGACTGTAAGCCACGATCCCGCCCGACTGCGAGCATCAAAGCAAGCAAAATGACCGCAAGTATCTTAACCATATCTTCCCTCCTGTCTCTTCATCCAGATATGAAGCACCCATTGAGAAATCGGCACTGCGAGTACCAGACCAATTGAACCTACCAGAAAACGTACCAGTTCAAAAGACAGTACATATTCCCAAACAAAGGAAAAGGTCAGATTATTGCGCAGCATTAACAGCATTTCGGGCAGTCCCCCGCAGATATAGGTAAAAAACAGAACATTAACCATTGTACCCATAATATCATCTGAAACTGCACAGATAGATTGCTTCAGCTCTTTATATGCAATATGCGGGTTCTGTTCCAACAGCTCGTCTGCCGTAGAAATCAATGAGATTGCAACATCCATGACGGCGCCAAGACCGCCAACCATGATCTCACAGAAAAACAGTGCGCTCAGGTCATCCGGCACAACAGCATATTCCAGCATTTGATATTGCAAAGCCGGTGAAACAGCACGTACCAGCAGATAAATCGCCGCAGTTGCCGCCAAAGAAAGCAGCGTCACGATAATAGATAGCATGGACCGCCGATTCCAGCCATTGCCAATCAGCAGCGACAGCATGGAAAACAGGAAAATCATCACAGCGGTCAGCGCCATAATATTCCAGCCATCTAAGTAACAATACAGTGCAATCGTCAGCAGGGCAATATTAAGCGCTAACGAACAGACCGCCAGCAGGCCGGAGAAATCGGCTACCGCAAGCATACCAAGCAGCAACGCCACTGCAAGCAGATACACCAGCGTGTCCCGTTTCTGCTCCAGTATCTTGCCTGAGGTTCCATCATCTCCAAGCTCAACCAGCAGACTATCACCAACACGGTATTTTTCATCCCGCACATTGGAATCTGTATACTGATTGGACAAAGCTACGGTGTTCCCTTTCCGATCACCATTTAATATCTGTGCTGTGATCGACTGCACATAATAATTTTCCTTCCCAGAAACAACCGCATCCTGTACCTCTGTATGCTCTGTTTCAATAGCGGTAATTTTTACAATTGTCGTATCATACAGAGATGCATCATGATCTACCAAAAAATAGCCAATGATTGCTGCAATCAGCAATATCAGCATCAATATTCTTTTTTTGCGCCTATCGGCTGTAATATGCAGCTTCATCGCCCGATTCCCTGGAAATTTCGTAATTATCCCTCCCAAAACCGGTATTCATTGCAACTATTGTATGATTCCTGTCAACAAATGTCAAGCAATGGTTCCGATGTATAAAAATCCGCATTTTGGTACAGACTGGTATTGAGGTGATGAGTATGTCAAAAAACAGTGCATATTTTTCCGTAACATCCCTAAACGGTGCACACGATGTAAAACGCATTAAGAGAGAGCTTGACCGGAAATGCAATGGTGTTCTTTCCGTTGCTGTCGGACAGAATGGGAATCTGGTTTCTGTGGATTTTGATGACACCGGTGTTACACCACAGATGCTTCGGAACTGCCTAACAGATATGGGATATACTGTAAACGGCGCCCGTATGGAATACTTCAATTAAGCCAAAAAATCCTCTGTACAGCTTCCTTTCAGGAGCGATACAGAGGATACTTTCTTTTATAATGCTTTGATAATTGTGCCGCCGCCCACAACAGTATCACCATCATACCAGACGGTTGCCTGTCCGGGAGAGATTGCGCGCTGAGGTTCATCAAATGCTACAATCGTTCCATTTTCATCTGGAAGCAGTGTGGCCAGCTGCGGCTTCTGACCATACCGGATTTTTGCCGTAACACGCATCGGTGCCGTCAGCTTTTCCACAGCGATCCAATTGCAGTCACCAGCAAGCAGGCGATTGGCAAACAGATATTCTGATTTACCGATGGTTACGGTATTGGTTGCCGCATCCTTTTTGCAGACATACCGCGGCTCTGGGAAAGCAAAGCCCAATCCCTTGCGCTGTCCAACCGTATAATGCACCAATCCACGATGTTGTCCGAGGACATTGCCGTCCGTATCCAGAAAATCACCCGGCTGTGGTTCTTCGCCAGTGGCACGCTGGATAAATCCTGCATAATCGCCGTCCGGCACAAAGCAGATATCCTGGCTGTCCGCCTTATGTGCATTGGTTAGTCCCGCTTTTTCTGCGAGCCGACGGGTTTCCGGCTTGGTCAGTCCACCCAATGGGAACAGTACATGGGACAACTGCTCCTGTGTCATGGAATACAGGAAATAAGTCTGGTCCTTATGCTCATCCGCTGCCGTTTTTAGCACATACCTGTCCAGCATATCATCATATTCAATGCGTGCATAATGCCCCGTAGCAATTTTCTGACAGCCAATATCTCCGGCACGCTTCAGCAGGGCATCAAATTTAATATACCGGTTACAGTCAATACACGGATTCGGTGTCAGACCGCAGGCATAACCGGAAATAAACCGCGCAATGACTTCCTGATGAAAGGCCGCGCCCATATTAAATACATAATGCTCAATACCCAATCGATGGCATACGCTGCGGGCATCTGCAATATCATCTGCGGAGCAACAGGAACGAGTTGTCTTTCCAATATCACCCTGATCGTACAGCGCCATAGTAACACCAGCAACATCATATCCCTGCTCCAGCAAAAGCACAGCACAGGCTGAGCTGTCCACACCGCCACTCATAGCTGCAAGAATCTTTTCCTTCATAACGATATATTCTCCTGAAAAAAATGGCTCTACCTTCCAGAGAAAGCAGAGCCGGTTTTGGTTTCTTTCAACAATCAGCCGCCCAGACGAATCATTTCATCAATACAGTGCTTTGCTGCCAGACGTGTTTCCTCATCCATGACGATCTCTTCGCCTTCGACACCCTTCAATACATTCAGGACATCAACCAGCGTGGTAGCCTTCATGTTTGGACAGATCAGCTGTTTGCTCAGTGGATAGAACTTCTTATCCGGGCACTCATACTGTAAATGCTCTGCAATGCTGATTTCTGTACCAATAATAAATTCTTTGGCATCTGAAGTCTTTGCAAAATTCATAATACCGGTGGTAGAACCGATGTAATCTGCTTCTTTCGCAACAGCCGGTACACATTCTGGATGAACCAGCAACAGTGCGTCTGGATGCAGCGCACGCGCTTCATCAACTGCTCTCTTCGGAACAGCAGCATGAATCGGACATCCGCCCTGCAACAGCTTAATTTCCTTTTCCGGCACCTGCTCTGCAACATACTGACCCAAATTGCAGTCCGGAATAAACAGGATTTTATCTGCATCCATATTTTTTACAATCTTGACTGCGGAAGAGGATGTAACGCAGACATCACAGATCGTCTTCAGGTCAGAAGTCGTATTGATATATGCGACAACAGTATAGCCCGGATTTGCCTTTTTCCATGCACCGATCAATTCCTTGTCCATCTGCTCTGCCATTGGACATCCTGCGATCGGGTTAGCCAGGTAAACGGTCTTTTCCGGGGAAAGAATCTTTACGGTTTCCGCCATAAAACGCACACCGCACATAATCACATTTTTCTGCGGTGCAGTCGTAGCCTGAACACTAAGACCATAGGAATCGCCAACAAAGTCTGCAACTTCCGAAATTTCTCTGGCTACATAGCTATGTGCCAGAATGCAAACGTCCTGTTCTTTTTTCAGGCGCAGGATCTCATCCTGAATCTTACGAATCATATGTCATTTCTCCCTAAATATGGTAAATCTACTTGATTTCCCACTAAATTTATATGTTTATCAGTTTTGAGAATATCACGTTTTACGAGTTCTGTCAAGCATTGTAACCCAATTACGATAAAATCAGCAAATCCGCTATATCCGAAACCAATATTCACAAAGTTATTTTATGCTTTTACTGCCCAACGCATTTTTGTGGAACGTGCACGCGGATTCTGATAGCATTCCTCGGCAGATGGACGGATGATGTCCCGTGCTACTTCACGATAAATGCCATCCCGCAGCCCTTGCTTGAATGCCTTTTTTACGAGACGATCTTCGCCAGAATGGAAGGTCAAAATAGCTGCACGCCCGCCAGGCTTGAGTACCATCGGCAACTTTTCCAAAAAAGCATACAGCGCTTCAAATTCACTGTTTACATCGATACGCAGCGCCTGAAAGCATCGTTGACACGATTTCTTAACCGCTTCCTTCTGTTCCCCCTTTGGCAAGAAAGACAATGCACGCTCAATCGCATCATGCAACTGGCGTGTGGTTTCGATTTTCTCGCCCTTATGCAGAGTTTTCATGATTTCCTTGGCAATCCGATTTGCATACGGCTCATCTGCATTTTCCACCAGCATACCAACCAGCTCATCCTCATCCAGCTCGCACAGACGTTCCGCTGCTGTCACACCGGAAGAAGGATCTAACCGCAGATCAAGCGGACCGTCATACTTAAATGTAAAACCACGTTCGGGGTTATCGATCTGCATGGAAGAAACACCCAGATCTGCCAGTACAAAATCAAATTTCACGTCCGGTGCAACCTTGTCCAGTTCAGCAAAATTCATGCGCCGGATCGTCAGGATATCTTCTCCATAACCGAGTGTCGCCAGACGCTCCTTCGTCTTCTTGGACTCAATTGGGTCAACATCGGTGGCATACATATGCCCTTTCCCCTTGAGGCATTCGAGCATTTTTCGAGTATGTCCGCCATAACCCAGGGTTGCATCATAGCCAATCTGTCCCGGCTGAATCTGTAAAAAATCCAGAATTTCATTTACCATAATGGAAATATGCATGCCGGCAGGCGTCTTTCCCTGTCCAATGATCTTTTCTACATCCTGTTGATACTTTTCCGGATTCAATTCCTTATATTTTTCACTGAATTTACGTGGATGCGTACCTTTATACCGCACCCGCCGCTTGTGCTGTTTCTCTTCTATCGTAATCAGTCCTTCTGTCTGTTTTGTCTATCTTAGCACGGCTCTATCGGTTTGTCAAAAAGAAAACGTCCGCCTGCTCCTACAGAACCGACGGACATTGTACCTCTTTATTATCTTGTCAACTTCTTCGCCCAATGGCCATAATTCACTTTAATGAATGCCGGAACAGCTTTAAACAGCTGGTCCAGATTCAGACACCATACAACCACAACCGGGGATGCTTTGACATAGAATGCCATAAAGAACGAGAGCGGAATTACAATGCACCAGATGCTGACAAGATCAAGCACCATAGCATACTTGGTTGCGCCGCCGCCCTTGATAATACCCGAATTGACCGGCATCTGATAGCACATACCAACCATGACAATACAAAGGATATGTAGGAACGTACGTGCCAGCTGTCGGCTTTCGTCTGAGAAGCTGTATAGTGACAGCACTGGCTCCGTCAGAACAAACAGAATCAAACCGCAGCAGATGCCCATAAAGACAAATAAAATCTGAAACGTTTTTGCATACTGCTTGACAACCTGCATATCTCCCTGACCAATTGCTTTGCCAATTAAGACATTTGCTGTGGACGCAGCGCCAACTGCAATCGTTTTGACAATCAAATATAGATTAGAGGCCATACTGTTTGCTGCAATTGCACTGGAGGTTAGATGACCGAGGATTGCCGTCTGCATCGCTGTGTTAAATCCCCACATTGCCGAAACACACAGAATCGGTATGCTGACACGGTAATAGTCCCCCATAATTTCGTGATCAATATGCAGGAAATCCCGTAGCTTCAAACGCAGGTTCTTTTCCTTCTTTGCTATGTAAAGCAGGATGATAACAAATTCAACAATGCGTGCTGTCAGTGTGCCAATCGCAGCGCCTTCCACACCCATACGCGGCAGTCCAAAATGACCATAAATCAAGCACCAGTTGATGCAGAAATTGATGCAAAGTGTGCTCAGTGACAGGTAAAATGCAATCTTAACGACCTCTGTGCTTCGCAGAACAGCCAGCAGAATGGTAGTCACACAGAAGAACGGGTAGGTAAAGCGTACAATATTGAGATATTTGACACCTTCCGCAATAATCGCCTGATCTTTGGTGAATAAGCCTACAACCTGCTCTGGGAACAGGGATACAACGACAAACAATATCAGCATCAAAACCAATGCCGTGCGCATCGCAATGCTTGCTACCTTGCGGATGGTTTCCGTGTCTCTTTTGCCCCAGTACTGTGATGCCAAAATCACCAGGCCATCACCAATACCAATCAACAGATTCTGATAAATGAACTGAATCTGATTGACTGCGGTAACACCAGACAAAGCGCTCTCCGCATACCGACCCAGCATCAAATTATCTGTTAGATTGACACTCAATGAAATGACATTCTGTAAGACAATCGGCAGACAGAGTACAAGGAACATGCGATAAAATTTCTTATCTTGAATCAGCACCATTTTCCTCTTTTCATCTCCTTCACTTCGATGAAATCTTTAAAATTCCTCATAATAATGTACACCATTGAAGCGGAAATGAAAAGAGGAAATGAAAAATAAAGCAAGAAAATAAAATATTATGATTGTTTTTCCAATATAGCAATACCATGCGATATATTTTTATTTCCTCTTATAAAAGCGTGTATTCCAGCATCACGCGCTGTACGCGGCTACCGTCCGTTACGCCTTCCGGCAGCAGCGCGATTGCTACCTGCGTCAGCGGTGCTGTCGGATCGCTTTCATTGCGAAGCATGGCGTAATCGCCGTCAAAGGTTACAACGGTATAATTTACCGGATCTGCAAATCCCATTTTTCTTTCCTCCTGTGGTCTTAAGAATAAAATTATTTTACCATACTTTCCAACGCCTTAAAACCCCTAAAATAACAGCAAAAGGTGCCGCCCTTCAGCGACACCCGCATCTGATATAAAATTATGAGCTCTGTTCGCGCCTGATTACCCCATCTTTCAGCAGCGTATATAAAATCGCTGTAACCGGAACTCCTAAAACAGTTCCGATAATACCTCCTAATTTTGTTCCGACTGTAATCGCCAGCAATACCCAAATTCCGGACAGACCAATACGGTTTCCAACAACCCTTGGATATATAATTTTATTTTCGATCTGCTGTAGGATAAGAAAGAACAGTAAAAAAATACAAGCTTTGAACGGTGACACCATCACGAGCAATATCACAGCGACTGCTCCTCCTATATATGCGCCAAGTATCGGGATCAGGGCTGTTACAGCAACAACAACGCTAATCAGACTTGCATAATCCAACCTTAAAACCAGCATACCGATAAAGCATAAGCTTCCGAGAATAACAGCTTCGATACTCTGGCCAACAATATAATTTTCAAACGATTGTACTGTAATTTTCCGTAGGTACAACAGATATGTATATACCTTTTCCGGAAGGTATGCTTTCAGCAAACGATTTGCCTGTCCCAATATCCGTTCCTTACCGGCCAATAGGTAGATCGAAAATACAAGCGCAATCAATGCTGTCGCCAGAAAACTCACAACTGTCCCCGTTGCAGATAATACCGTAGAAATCAATGTACCGGTTGTATCATTGATCTGGACAATCCCTTGAAGCACAGTATTGGTAAGGTAACTCAAATCAATTGCCGGTAAATTCAATATCTGCGTGACAGTGTCTAATTCCTGCTGTAAGTTTTCCATATACATGCCTGCGTCTTCAACCAGAGATTTCACACTTCTGGTAAGCTGCGGAATCACAATCCACACCATTGCCGCTAAAGCTACTGCAACAGATAAGTAAACAGAGCATATTGCCAATATATCAGAAATTTTCTTCTTTATTTTGCCAGTACGGTAGTATTTTTCTCTTAGGAAATCGTATGGCCTGTTAAATACAAATGCAATCGCAATACCAATCCAAAAGGATTGAAACAGTCCCAGTATATCTGTCACACTGCGAATGATTTCCCTTCCATTTGTAAAAACAGCAACAAGCGCTGCAAAACCGATGAACCAAGCTATATCCTGGCACGACTTCCTGTGTTCCATCGCTGTCACCTCATAGTACAATAAACTGTGCGCTGAAGCCCGGCAGCTGACCTGACCTCTTTTTCCTACAAATCTTATGTGTTTTTCACAAATTGTGTTCCACATTGTTTGCAGATAATCTCGATTTTCCCCCGTCCCTTTGGAACACGAAGCATCGCCTTGCACTTTGGACAGCTATAGAATTTATGTGTTTTTCTCTGCTGAAAACGTAGCTTTTTCCGTGTAAAAAATCCGATAAAGGCTGTATTTTCAGCTCTGCGTTTTGTGATATTGCGTGAAAAAACACGGTAATATGCATATATTAAATACTGCAAGTGAAACAGAAGACACGATTGAACGTACCAGTGGAACCGGAATAAAACAGCTAACTGCCACGGTTATAACTGCAATCCATGACAATACGCTGGAAAGTATATCCATTCCATTTCTTCCTGCAAAAAACGCCTGTATTTTATACTTCATACGATGAATCTCCTACTTTTTATATTTTTTTAATGCTTCAAAGAAAATCACACGCTGTTCATCATATTTTTCGTGCTTTGCCATGCGAAGTTTTACCACACGCTTGAGCGCCGAACGGTCCATATAATTGAATTTTTTCACAGTCTTCTCAGCATGTTGTCTGGAAAACCGCAACTTTTCCTCTGCAATTCGTGTGCTGACATCCAGCCGCCTTTCCTCCAGAGAACTGATAAATCGCTCCATATGCTGATTCAGATTCTCCTCGCTTTCACGAATTGCTTCATTCAGGTTGGTCAGTGCGCAAACAGTCAGCGTACCATCAATGGCAAATAATGCCATAGCAGCCAAGGAAATGCCTTCTATGGCAATTTCCGGTACAGGTGAAATCCATGTGCTGACAGCAGGAAAGATAATATAAACGATCACCAATCCGGCTACGCCAAATAAAAGAGAATTTTGCAGACACACTCTTCCCTGAATATTGAATGGCAAATGACTGTAATCCCACCACGACGCATGAAACAATTTTTCCAATACAAGCGAGGTCACAAACTCCAGTATTGCACTTCCAATGACAGAAATCAGATATACCTGCCACCACTGCATACTGTTTGCCTGATTCTGATTCAATGCCTGAAATAACAGCGTAACAGCAACTGCGCCACAGCCATAGATTGGGCACACCGGACCATACAAAAAGCCTCTGTTCGCCCATTTTCGCGTGACAATAGTACAATATATTGTTTCAAAAATCCAGCCCATACAGCTATATATAATAAAGGTCATAAAATACCGGCTAATCCACATAATAAAGCCCCCTATGTAAATACCGTAATCTTACTACACGAAAATAAACAAAATTTCACATAAATATGAATTATTTGTAAAAACATCGGAATAGATTCCGTCAGATTTTCTGGATTTTTTTGTTTTCGGATACAATTGAAAAAAACTTGAAAAGCCTTGACAAAAAAATGCGAAGCGCATATAATAATTCTAGTTAAATAAATGAAAACCTGTGAAGGAGAGTAGTAGCCAGTACAGCGAACCTTTAGAGAACTTTGGATGGTGGAATCAAAGTGGTGAGCAGCTGTGTGAATGGACTCCAGAGGGTGGCTTGAACGGGAAACCAAGTAGACGCCGACGGGATCCCAACCCGTTATCCATCGGGTACGCGTGGTGGCGCGGAAAGCGAGAGGACGTTTTACGTCAATTTGGGTGGTATCGCAGGATTTTTAAGCTCTTGTCCCATGTAGGGATAGGGGGCTTTTTTATTGCCACTTTATAATGCCCAAACAATCTATATACTTTTGGGAGGAAAAACCTATGAAAATCAATCGCATTTTGACCAAGCTGGCAGCAGCAGCAGTTGCTATGACTATGCTGACATCCCTGACTGCCTGCGGAAACAGCAGCACATCGGATTCTGGCAGCACAGCCGGCTCCGACAGCACGACAACTTATAAAGTAGGTATCTGCAATTATGTCGACGACGCTTCCCTGAACCAGATTGTCGACAATCTGGAAGCACAGCTGGAAAAGGCAGGAAAAGAAAATAACGTGACCTTTGAGGTTTCGTATGACAACTGCAATGCTGATGCCAATGTTATGAATCAGATTATTTCCAACTTCATCGCCGACGATGTCGATTTGATGGTTGGCGTTGCAACGCCGGTTGCCATTGCCATGCAATCCGCAACCGAAGACAACGAAATCCCGGTTGTTTTCTCTGCTGTCACAGACCCGGTAGGCTCCGAATTGGTTGATTCTCTGGAAGCTCCCGGCTCCAACCTGACCGGTACATCCGATTTTCTGGATACCGCTTCCATTATGAACCTGATTTTCGCTGCAAATCCAGATGCGAAGAAAATCGGTCTGCTGTACGATCAGGGACAGGATTCCTCTACCACCGCAATCGCAAGTGCAAAGGAATATCTGGAAAAAAACAGTATTGAATATGTCGAACGCACTGGTACTACAAATGATGAGGTTGCATTGGCAGCCGACGCACTGATTGCCGACGGCGTTGACGCCGTATTTACCCCAACAGACAACACCATCATGACCGCTGAACTGGGTATCTATGAAAAGTTCATCGATGCAAAAATCCCGCATTACACTGGTGCTGATTCCTTTGCTCTGAACGGTGCCTTTGTAGGCTATGGTGTTGATTACGCAAACCTGGGTGTAGAAACTGCCAACATGATTGCGGATATCCTGATAAATGATCTGGACCCGGCTGAAGTTCCGGTTCAGACCTTCGACAATGGTACTGCAACCGTTAACACCGAAACCTGCGAAGCTCTGGGTTTGGACTTCGAAACCATCAAGACCGCATTCGAGCCGCTTTGCACACAGGTTAAAGAAATCACCACAGCTGAGGAATTCAGCGATCTGGAAGAGTAATTTTATAACGAAAAGGATACTTTTGATGAGCCTGAAGATACTGTCTTCAGGCTCAATTGACACACATAATTAAAACCATCGAAAAAGGAGGAAACCACCTTGTCGCTTTCAACTGCACTGTCTTTGGGACAGACAGCATTGGAGCTTGGATTGATCTGCTCCCTGACGGTATTGGCGCTGTTCCTCAGCTACTCTATGTTGAATGTCTGTGATCTTTCAACGGACGGCTGCTTTACATTAGGTGCAACCGTTGGCGCCACGGTTGCCATTGCCGGTCATCCGTTTTTATCCATTCCCGCCGCTATGATAGCCGGTATCTTATCCGGCTTTATCACCGCTCTATTACAGACACGTATGGGTATTGACAGCCTACTTGCTGGCATTATTGTCAATACTGGTTTGTACTCTGTCAACATTGGCGTGATGGGCGGTGCATCCCTACTGAATCTCAATCGGACGGATACAGTCTATTCCTTTATGAAGGATATTCTCAAAGGTACTCCATTACAGGGCAAACAGACTCTCATCATTGCATTGCTGGCAGTGATTCTTGTTGTTCTATTTCTGACGATATTTCTCAATACACGTCTGGGTCTTGCAATCCGTGCAACAGGCAATAATCCGGACATGGTTCGTTCTTCTTCCATCAATCCGATTTTTACCACAACTGTTGGTCTGTGTGTTGCAAATGCGTTTACAGGTCTGTCTGGCTGTCTGCTGGCACAGTCCCAAAAATCAGCAGATATCAACATTGGCACGGGTATGGTAACGATTGCCCTCGCTTCCCTGTTGATCGGTGCAACCTTCCTCGGCAAAGGTGGTATCTGTCGCCGTGCCATTGGCGTTGTTGTTGGTTCGTTCATTTTCCGTCTGGTATACACCATTGCACTGCGCTTCAACATGCCGGCATTTATGCTCAAACTGGTTTCTTCTATTATCGTTATCATCGCAATCTCTGGTCCATATCTCAGGAAACAATGGCCGATGATCTGCCGCCGGTTTGGTTGGTCACAAAAAGGAGGAACCGGATCATGCTAAAGCTTACAAATATATCCAAAACCTTTAACCAGGGAACTGTGAATGAAAAAACGGCTTTATCCCAGGTTTCTCTACATTTAAATCGGGGTGACTTTGCAACAATTATCGGTTCCAATGGTGCTGGAAAATCTACTATGTTCAACGCTATCTGCGGAGATTTTTTAACAGACAATGGAACAATTGAACTCGATGGTAAAGATATCACATTCCAGCCGCCACATACCCGTGCACGCAGTATCGGGCGTCTGTTTCAGGACCCAATGCGCGGCAGTGCACCAGGTATGAGCATTGAAGAAAATCTGGCGTTGGCTGCCGGACACGGCGGTTGGTTCTCTCGTATCAGCCGTGCAGATAAACAGCGTTTTCGAGAGCAACTCGCTCTGCTGAATATGGGACTGGAAGACCGTATGAAGCAGCCGGTTGGCCTGCTTTCCGGCGGACAGCGGCAGGCACTGACGCTGCTGATGGCAACGATGGATCCGCCAAAGCTTCTGCTGCTCGATGAACATACAGCAGCGCTGGATCCGGCAACTGCGGAAAAGGTGCTGCAAATCACACGTGATGTTGTAGCAAAGCATCAAATCACCACACTGATGGTCACACACAACATGCAGAATGCACTGGATCTGGGGAATCGTACTCTGATGATGGATAGCGGCAAGATTATCCTTGATATTCAAGGCAAGGAACGTGAGGGTCTCACTGTAAATGACTTACTGGAACGGTTCCATGCCGGTGCTGGAAAAACATTGGATAATGACCGCATTCTGCTTTCCAAACGGAAAAATACCTGACAAAGCACAGCATTCACGGAAAATTTTTACCGTGAATGCTTTCTTTTTCGTGATTTCTACCGATTGACAACTGTTTTTGGCTATACTATAATAAGACAGTATATTGGCGATGACGAAGAAAAGTAACGCTCCTTATCGCTCCCAGTGAACAGCAGATAGTGCGAATGCTGTAGAATGAATGAGCGCGAAGAACACTTCACCAGCCGCAATCTGAACCCCTGATTGTTCAGGGCAGTAGGTGCGCCGTTCTGCCATGCGTTAAATGGCGCTCTTGAGTGACCGGACTTTTTCCGGTAAATCAGGTGGTACCGCGGACAGTTTCTGTTCGTCCTGAACTGTATCGTTTGGGATGGGCAGTTTTTTTATGCTTATTTCCCGAAATACTATGTTCCGAAAGGAGTTCAATATGAACACATCCAATCTCTACCGCAACAAGACCATGGATCAGATCAACGAAGCGGATGTTGGCTCTACCCTGCGTATTGCCGGCTGGGTTGAAAACATTCGTGACCATGGCGGCGTATCCTTCATTGACCTGCGCGATATGTACGGCGTTATGCAGGTTGTTATGCGTGATACTTCCCTTTTGAAGGGTATCAACAAGGAAGACTGTATCTCTGTGGAAGGCCCGATTCAGCATCGTGATGAGGAAACCTACAACCCGAAGATTCCAACTGGCACCATTGAACTGGAAGCACATTCCGTTGATATGCTGGGTAAGGTGTATCGTCAGCTGCCGTTTGAAATCATGACCTCCAAGGAAATCCGTGAGGATGTCCGTCTGAAGTACCGTTATCTTGATCTGCGCAACAAAAAGGTCAAGGACAACATTGTATTCCGTTCTCAGGTGATTTCTTTCCTGCGCCAGAAGATGACTGAAATGGGCTTTTTGGAAATCCAGACCCCGATTCTGTGTGCTTCTTCTCCGGAAGGTGCACGTGACTATGTTGTTCCGTCCCGCAAGTTTAAGGGTAAGTTCTACGCTCTGCCGCAGGCTCCGCAGCAGTATAAGCAGTTGCTGATGGTTTCCGGCTTTGATAAGTATTTCCAGATTGCTCCATGCTTCCGTGATGAGGATGCACGCGCAGACCGTTCCCCTGGTGAATTTTATCAGCTTGACTTCGAGATGAGCTTTGCAACACAGGAAGATGTGTTCCGTGCAGGCGAAGAAGTTCTGACTGCTACCTTTGAAAAGTTTGCTCCGGAGGGCGCTTCTGTGACCGCCGCTCCGTATCCGGTTATCAGCTACAAGCAGGCTATGCTGGAGTTTGGCACCGACAAGCCGGATCTGCGCAACCCACTGCGTATCATTGACCTGACTGAGTTCTTCCAGCGCTGCACCTTTAAGCCGTTCCTGAAGAAGACAGTCCGTGCCATCAAGGTTCATGCAAACATGTCCAAAGGCTTCCATGAGAAGCTGCTGAAATATGCACAGTCCATCGGTATGGGCGGTCTGGGCTACCTGCAGGTTAAGGATGACATGTCCTACAAGGGCCCGATCGATAAGTTTATTCCAGACGATATGAAGTCTGAAATTGCTGAGCTGGCAGGTCTGGAAGCTGGCGACACCATCTTCTTTATCGCAGACCGTGAGAGCAAGGCTGCAAACTATGCAGGCCAGCTGCGCAATGAGTTGGGTGCACGTCTTGACCTGATTGAGAAGAATGCATACCGCTTCTGCTTCATCAACGACTTCCCGATGTTTGAATTTGACGAGGAAGAAAAGAAAATTATCTTCACCCATAACCCATTCTCTATGCCGCAGGGCGGTCTGGAAGCGCTGGAAACCAAGGATCCGACTGAAATTCTGGCTTACCAGTATGATATTGTCTGCAACGGTGTTGAGCTGTCGTCCGGCGCAGTCCGCAATCACAACCTTGACATCATGGTAAAGGCATTTGAGATTGCAGGCTATACCGAGGAAGATCTCAAGACCAAGTTCGGTGCATTGTACAATGCATTCCAGTTCGGCGCACCTCCACACGCAGGCATGGCACCGGGCGTTGACCGTATGATTATGCTGCTGCGCAACGAGGAAAATATCCGTGAGGTCATCGCATTCCCGATGAACGGCAATGCACAGGATCTGATGTGCGGCGCACCGGGTGAAATCACCGAGCATCAGCTCCGTGAGGTTCACATCAAGGTTCGCGACTAAACGATGTCACGTAAAATGATCGCGGACGCACGCACTGGTTTGCGTCCCTTGCAGCAGGAAACTGTCCTCAGTGGTATTTTTAACGGCGATCTCTGTGCTTTGGAGCTGGAAAACGGCTGTGTGATTTTCGATGATAGCCGCCCTAATTACCATACAAGAGATGGGCGCGAATTTGCCGAGGTATTGGAACTGGAAGACGAAAAAGACGGTGTTTCCGGCCTGATTATCGGTTATGTAGAAATCAAATAACAAAAATACAAAAACCGGAGAGTTGGTTAAAACCTTCTCTCCGGTGATTTTTTGCATAAAATGAATTATTCGATACCCAGTACCGGATAATCCTGCGCTTCTACCGCGCTCTTGAGCACATCGTTTGCCACGTCTTTGCTCAGCGTGACAACAGCCGTATTGCTCTCATGGTTTGGAACTGCTTCGGTAACGCCGTCAATGGCTTCCAAAGCCTTTTTGACACGTGCTTCACAGTGCTGGCACATCATACCTTCGATTTTCATTGTCTTCGTCATTGGTTTTTGCTCCTTTTCCTTAACAGGTTTTACTTTTTTATCCTTTGCTGCATTGCGGATATCAAACAGATTCAGCCGCAATGCATTGGAAACAACACAAAAGCTGGACAAACTCATTGCCGCTGCACCGAACATCGGATTCAGCTTCCAGCCAAACAGCGAAATAAACACGCCTGCTGCCAGCGGAATACCGCAGACATTATAGGCAAATGCCCAAAACAGATTTTCATGGATATTGCGCAGGGTAGCACGGCTTAAACGGATTGCCGCCGGAACATCCCGCAAACGGCTCTTCATGAGTACAACATCCGCGGCATCAATGGCGACATCCGTACCAGCTCCAATGGCAATGCCGATATCTGCGCGGGTCAATGCCGGTGCATCATTGATGCCATCACCAACCATGGCGACTTTACCCTTTTGCTTGAGTGAACGGATAACAGCCTCCTTGCCGTCTGGCAGGACACCAGCGATCACATCATCTACGCCAGCCTGTTTTCCGATTGCCCTTGCCGTCCGTTCATTATCACCGGTCAGCATGACAACTGCAATGCCCATATTCTGCAATTCTTTGACAGCCTGCGGGCTGTCTTCTTTGATGACATCTGCAACAGCAATAATACCGGCAAGCGCACCATCCTTACTGAAAAACAGCGGTGTTTTACCTTCTTCTGCCAGCTTTTCCGCCTGTTTTTTCAAGTTCAACGGGATTGCCGTCAAGCTACTGATATAGCTTCCACTGCCGCCATGGACAGACACACCATTCCAAATTGCCGATAAGCCGTTGCCCGGTAAGGCCTGAAATTCTGTGACTTCCTCTGCGTATAGCTGTAATTCATTTGCTTTCTGAACAATTGCTTTGGCGAGCGGATGTTCACTTTTGTTCTCCAACGTATATGCCAGTGTGAGCAATTCATTTTCCGTCCATCCCTCTGCCGGAAGCAGATCGGTCACTTTCGGCTCCCCAGAGGTAATCGTACCGGTCTTATCCAGCGCGACAACCCGAACCTTGCCAGCTTCCTCCAAGGAAACCGCTGTCTTGAACAGGATGCCATTCTTTGCACCCTTGCCATTGCCAACCATGATAGCTACCGGTGTCGCCAGACCGAGTGCACACGGACAACTGATAACCAAAACGGAAATCGCTCTTGCCAATGCAAATGCAACAGTCTGGCCTACGATCATCCAAACCACAAAAGTAATAATGGAAATCGCAATTACTGCCGGGACAAAGACACCAGATACCTTATCTGCAATTTTTGCAATTGGCGCCTTTGTTGCCGCTGCATCACTGACCATACGGATGATCTGCGAAAGTGTCGTATCCTCGCCGACACGGGAAGCCTCACATTTGAGAAAACCGGACTGGTTCACGGTTGCCGCTGAAACCGGATCGCCAACTGTCTTATCCACCGGAATACTTTCACCAGTCAAGGCAGCTTCATTGACCGCACTCCTGCCCTCCAATACAAAGCCGTCTACCGGAATATTTTCACCCGGGCGGACAACAAAGATGTCACCTTTTTTTACCTGTTCAATGGAGACTTCCACTTCCTTTCCATTCTGAATGATAACAGCGGTTTTCGGTGCAAGCTTCATGAGCCCTTTGAGTGCATCGGTTGTTTTGCCTTTGGAGTGCGCTTCCAACATTTTTCCGACAGTAATCAAGGTCAGGATCATGGCAGCCGATTCAAAATAGAACTCATGCATATAGGTCATGACGGCATCCATATCACCCTTGACCTGTGCGTCTGTCATGGCAAACAATGCATAGACACTCCATACAAAGGATGCCATCGAACCCAGTGCCACCAGGGTATCCATATTGGGTGCTCGATGAATTAAACCCTTGAAACCGCTGATAAAGAATTTCTGATTGATGACCATGATAATGCCCGTCAAAAGCAATTGTATCAATCCCATTGCCACATGATTGTTTGCAAACCATGCCGGCAATGGCCATCCCCACATCATGTGTCCCATAGAAAAATACATCAAAACAATCAGAAATCCAAGGGATGCGATCAATCTGCGCTTTAAAACCGGTGTATCACGATCCTTTAATGCATCTTCATCCATAGTGACAGAACGGGATGATCCCTCCGCACCTGTCCCCTTTAATGATGCACCATATCCGGCAGCTTCTACGGCTGCAATCACTGCCTGCGCTGTTGCGGTACCTTCTACTCCCATAGAATTGGTCAACAGGCTGACAGAGCAGGCAGTAACGCCATCAACCTTTGACACAGCTTTTTCCACACGTGCACTGCACGCAGCACAACTCATTCCTGTAACAGAATATTGCTCCATTCTTATGCCTTTCCCGGCTCAATGCCAGTTACCTTATAATCAGACCATGCAAGCGCTTGTCTGATTTCATTGTCGCTGACCTCACGTGACAGGGAGAGAACTGCAATGCCCTTCTTCCAGTCAACGCTTGCCACGACACCATCTATTTTATTAAACTGCTTTTCCACATGTTTTCGGCAATTGTCGCACATCATGCCTTCTATATGAACAACTTTTTCACCTATCTTCTTACCTTGCAGTTCCTTCTTTTCTACAATGACTTCATCTGCACCTCCGCCACAGCAGCCGCCTTCCCCCTTCATATGTTTCATGCCGGAACGGGCTGCAAAAATAACCACCAAAACTAAAACAGCAATAATAATATAGGTTCCCACAGAAATGCCTCCTTTATTTCATTAATTTTTGCAGGGTTGACACCAATTCGTCAATAACCTCATCTTTGCCGTCCCGGATATCCTGCGCCACACAGGTTCGGATATGATTGGACAGCAATTCTCTGTTGAATGCATTGACAGCAGCCGTTACTGCCGCAGACTGCACCAGAATATCCGTACAGTAAGCATTTTTTTCCACCATACCGCGGATTCCGCGAATCTGTCCTTCAATTCGGTTCAGACGGTGAATCAGCCTTTTATACTCTTCTTCCGTGCGTTCTTTTGTCTTATTACAGCAACACGCCTTTTCTTCCATGTCAGCACCTCACATCGATAAAATACCCCTAAGGGGTATTTTGATTATATACCCTGCCGGGGTATCTGTCAACAATTGCTTTTTATTTTTTTCAAAAAGCGGTTGTTTTTGCCTGATTGGATTGTTTCCAATCCAAATGGAGCCCATTCGCCAAAAAAATTCTTTTTCTCTTGAATATCCTCATACTTTTTTCCCCAATTGTGGTATAATATATTCATCTTCCCAACGGAAGTGTACTTCACAATATAAAGGAAGGGAAAAATATGCTCGAAAAACAATTTAGGCTCCAGGAAAACCACACAAGTGTCCGTACAGAAGCTGTAGCAGGTCTTACTACCTTCATGACGATGGCATACATTCTGGCAGTCAATCCGTCCATTCTGTCAGCCTCCGGCATGGACACCAATGCCGTTCTGATGGCAACTGCACTCTCAGCATTTATCGGCTGTATGTGCATGGCGTTACTGGCTAACTATCCGTTTGCCCTTGCGCCGGGCCTTGGACTGAATGCGTATTTTGCATACACGGTCTGCGGTTCCATGGGATATTCATGGCAGTTTGCCCTGCTTGCAGTATTCGTCGAAGGTTTGATTTTTATTGTACTCTCATTGACAAATGTACGTGAAGCAATTTTTAATGCTATCCCTCTCCAGCTGAAAAAAGGTGTTTCGGTTGGTATTGGCCTTTTTATTGCCTTTATCGGTCTCCAAAATGCCAATCTGGTTGTAGACAGCTCTACACTGGTAACTGTTGTAAACTTTACCTCTGATTTTCACACCATCGGCATCGGTGCACTGCTGGCAGTTATTGGACTGATCATCATTGCCGTGCTTCATGTCAAGCATGTAAAAGGTTCTATTTTGATCGGTATTCTCGCAACATGGATTCTGGGCATTATCTGCCAGTTGACCGGTATTTACCAGATTGATATGGAGAATGGTTTCTATTCCTTAATTCCGTCTTGGTCTAATTTCGACATTACCGCAATCCGCCAGACTTTTGGACAATGCTTTAACTTTGCAAGCATTGATATGAACGTGATCGATTTCATTGTTATCATCTGCGCTTTCCTGTTTGTCGATATGTTTGATACACTGGGAACCCTGATTGGCGTTGCAAATAAGGCTAATATGCTGGATGAGAATGGCAAACTTCCGCGCATCAAGCAGGCGTTGCTGGCAGATGCCATTGCAACCTCCGCTGGTGCAGTCCTGGGTACTTCTACCACAACAACCTTTGTAGAAAGCTCCTCTGGCGTTGCCGAAGGCGGTAGAACCGGTTTATCCTCTGTCATTACTGGCCTTTTGTTTCTTGTTTCCATCTTTTTCGCTCCGGTATTTACTACCATTCCAAGCTTTGCTACTGCTCCGGCTCTGATCTTTGTTGGCTTCCTGATGATTACAGCAGTAACAGAAATTGACTTTGATGACCTCACCGAAGCAATTCCGGCTTATCTCTGCCTGATTTGTATGCCGCTGATGTACAGCATTTCCGAGGGTATCGCTGTTGGCATTATCTCTTATGTCGTCATCAACCTGATCTGCGGCAAGTCCAAGAAGATCACACCGCTGATGTATATTCTTGCAGTTCTATTTGTACTCAAATATATTTTCCTGTAATTACACAGCATAACCGGAAAAAGGACGGAGATTTTACTCTCCGTCCTTTTGTTTTGCCGCTTATTTCTCTCCATTTTCCAGCGGGAAGGTTACACGCCAGTTACCTTCCGTATTTATACCGCAGGTCACAAACGTGCCAGTCAGTGTATAATCCGAAATTTCATCCTTCGGAACATCGAAAATAGCTTCGTCATACCTGATGTTGCCATCGTTGAACATGCCGTCATGGATCGACTCCACCACTGTTCCGTCCTGCTTAACCAACGTCAAATAGCCTTCGCCATCAAATATCTTCTCATCTGTATTGGATGCAATTTGCACATGCAGTTTACCGTCTATATAAGCAATTCCGGTCAAATCAACACCGTCAACAGAAAATTCATGGCGCGGTGTTTCCGGAACAAGCGCTGTCATGGTTTTCGGCATCGGCTCGTCTGTAGTGTCTTCTAAACTGCTCCGCGTCGGCTCGTCCGCAGTATCTTTTCTACTGCCCCATCCATTCAGTTCGACTTTTTGCGTCTGCGCTGCATCTGTGACCGAGGAGAGGTCAATCGGAATTTGGATATTATTGTATTCCTTCTTTTGGCTCAAGAAATGATTTAGAGTAAATGTGATCTTATCACCTACAATATCCTTGGCAGAAAGAGATGTTACCAACGTTGGCTGTTCGCCTGCCGATCCATCTTCCATATCTCCACTATACCAAACGGAAAAATTTTGATCATCCTGACCGTTTGCCTCCCACCCCTGAATCAGAATATAAAAGCGGGCTGTTTTCGTTTCCTTGTTGTAATCTACCAGATTACATGTTGCAGACATACAGTCGAACGGCAGATTAATGTCATAACTATCATTTAAGTCTATCGTTTCATCAATGCGATCACCTGTTAAATCCCGCATGGTAATATATGCCTCTACGGTATTACCATGGACATAGGCGGATTCAACCTCCATCCGGATGCCATTTTCCTCATCTGACATATGCACTGGCATAAAAAACTGTGCGGCGGACGGGGAAATTTGATAAATTGCCTGATAGACCGGTTCCACATTATCTGCCAGTGCCGGCATGGCAATCGTAACGCCCATACACGCCGCAAGGATTGCCGCAGCCGGACGGGTATAACGACGGATGGTTCTGAATTTACGTTTTTCCTGCACGTGAGCTGTCTCCAATACTTTTTGTACCAGTGCATCGTCTGGCGTGATCTGCCTGCTCATATGCTGATAGCGTTCCTTAAACATAATCTTCCTCCTTCAAAATATTCCGAAGCATCGTTCGGGCACGGGTAAGCTGTGTGCGTATCGTTGCATCCTTGCGGTGTAAAATATCCGCAATCTGTGATGTAGACAGTTCCTCGTAATAAAACAAATGAATCACTTCACGGTATTTCGGCGGCAACTGCTGCAATGCCTGATGTAAATCATTGTCTTCCGGTGTTTCCCACACCAGGTTTTCCTGTAAAGCTTCTGTTTTCTTTCTCCATGACGAATTCCATAATTTATTACAGCAGTTTACTGTCACCCGAATTAACCATGCCTTGCGGTGCTCTTCATCACGAAATTTCGGCTGTTTATTCAGATATCGCACAAACACCTCCTGAAATACTTCATCTGCATCGTATTTTGTACCCATACGGGCAAATGCAAGACGATATATCATATCCCGATATGTGTGTATCACATAATCTATATTTTCTGTTATTTGAGCCATGTCTTTGCCTCCTTCGCTTACAACACCCGCCAACACCGTAAAATGCTACATAAAATCAAAAAATTTTTAGTTAGACAAGAAAAACGGCACAGCCAAAGACTGTACCGTTTTGTGTAAAAGCATGTTCTATTACATATTGGGCAAAAGATCCATTTCCTTTGCGATTTCAATGCTGACTGCGCCCATTGCAATCTGTGCAATGGCATCAACAAAGCGCTGAACACCCGTCAACATCAGGGAGAAATAATCACAGATATCGGTGACAATACGTTCCAAATCGTCCTGCATGTTAACAACGATATTATGGCGCATATAAATCACGCCATCCTCTTCAAACAATCCAAACTGGCCAATGGTGCAGAAATTGTTGATATAGAAAATCGCACGTTTCAGTTCCGGCAAATTCTTTTCCATCGCACCTGGTTCAATCTGGAACATAGTTGCGTGCATCTGGAACAATGCTGTTTCTTCCCGTGCCATATTTGCCGGCGGGAACCACATATCAATGATAACATCCTGCTTTATTTTGCCCTGACGATTCAACTCGACACGGGTCATCGGCGGATTGCCATCCTTACCATCAAAAAACTGTGTGCGGAATCCATTCTGCTGGATGACATCCGCCATGCAGGAAAGAATGCTGTTCTTTCTCTCTTCCATTTGTTCCACCTCTCAGCCCTTCTTAATGCCAATATCCAGACGATAATGTGCTTTCTCAAAATGAATCTTCTTTACATCAGCATAGGACTTCTGAATTGCTTCGTCCAAAGTCGGAGCTGTTGCAGTAACACCCAGAACACGTCCACCGCTGGTCACAATCTTGCCATCCTTAACAGCAGTACCTGCATGGAATACAACAGAATCTGTTACCGCATCCAAACCGGTAATTTCCTTTCCCTTTTCATATGACAACGGATAACCGCCGGAAGCCAGCACAACGCAGCACGCTGCATTGTCTGCCCACTTGATATCCATTTCATTCAGTTTGCCGTCAATGACTGCGTTCATGATCTCAAACAGGTCGCTTTCTAAACGCGACAGAACTGCCTGTGTCTCCGGATCGCCGAAACGGGCATTGTATTCAATGACCTTCGGGCCCTTCGGAGTCAGCATCAGACCAAAGTACAGCACGCCGCTGAACGGACGTCCTTCTGCTGCCATAGCTGCAACTGTCGGCTTGAAAATGGTATCCATACAGGTCTGTGCAATATCATCGGTATAAAAACGGGACGGAGAGAATGCACCCATACCGCCGGTATTCGGGCCTTCATCGTTGTCATATGCACGCTTATGATCCTGTGCAGACGGCATGGTAGACAGATTCTTGCCATCGACAAATGCCAGAACAGAAACCTCTGGGCCGGTCAGGAATTCTTCGATGACAACACGTGCACCGGCGCCGCCGAAGCGTCCGCCATCGATCGCATCCTTAACTGCTGCAATCGCTTCTTCCTCGGTCATCGCTACGGTTACACCCTTACCCAACGCCAGACCGTCCGCCTTGATAACAATGGGCGCACCATTTTCCTTAATATAAGCAATCGCGTCTGCACTATTCTCAAATACAGCATAACCCGCAGTCGGGATGTGATATTTTTTCATCAAGTCCTTTGCAAAGGACTTGGAGCCTTCGATTACGGCAGCATTCTTGCGTGGGCCAAAAGCACGGATACCTTCTGCCTCCAGTGCATCTACCATGCCCAGTGCCAACGGATCATCCGGTGTTACAACAACCAGATCCGGATCATTTGTCTTGGAAAATGCAACAACGCCATCAATATCGGTTGCCTTGATGTCAACACACTCTGCAACGTCTGCAATACCGCCGTTACCCGGTGCGCACCAGATTTTATCTACCTTTGGGCTTTTTGCCAGCGCCATGCAGACCGCATGTTCCCGTCCGCCGCCGCCGATAACCAGTACTTTCATATTGGAAATCCTCCTTGTTTTCTTCTCTATAGACCGTCAAAAGTCAGGTACGCCAAAAGCGCACCTGACTCTTTCTACTTTTTATGCTCAGAATTAGTGATGGAACAGGCGAATACCAGTGAATGACATCACGATGCCATACTTGTTGCAGGTATCGATAACATGGTCATCACGGATGGAGCCGCCCGGCTGTGCGATGTAAGCAACGCCGGACTTCTTTGCACGCTCAACATTATCGCCAAATGGGAAGAATGCATCCGAGCCTACGGTAACACCGGACTGGGTGGCAATCCATGCCTTCTTCTCCTCTGCGGTCAGCGGCTCCGGCTTTACCTTGAATTTTGTCTGCCATACACCTTCTGCCAGAACATCTTCATATTCATCGGAAGTGTACACATCGATTGCATTATCACGGTCCGGACGGCGAATGCCGTCAACAAACTGTAGACCGAGTACCTTCGGATGATGACGCAGGAACCAGTTATCTGCCTTGTTGCCTGCCAGACGGGTGCAATGAATACGGCTCTGCTGGCCAGCGCCAACGCCAATGGTCTGACCGTTCTTGACATAGCAAACAGAATTGGACTGGGTATATTTCAACGTAATCAGGGATACGATCATATCCAGCTTTGCCTGCTGCGGCAGCTCCTTGTTCTCTGTTACGATGTTTACCAGCATTTCCTCATCAATTTTAAGGTTATTGTGACCCTGCTCGAAGGTGATACCGAAGATTTCGCGGCGCTCGATGGCAGCTGGTTCGTAATCCGGATCAATCTGGATAACAGTGTAACCACCCTTGCGCTTGCTCTTGAGGATTTCCAGCGCTTCATCGGTATAGGACGGAGCAATAATGCCATCAGAAACCTCATATTTCAGATAGGTTGCAGTCTGTGCATCACAGGTATCCGACAGAGCTACCCAGTCACCATAGGAGCACAGACGATCAGCACCGCGTGCACGGATGTATGCGCAGGCGATCGGAGACAGTTCTTCCTCGGTATCAACAAAATAGATCTGCTTTTCTACATCAGACAGTGGTGTGCCGATAGCAGCGCCTGCCGGGCTGACATGCTTAAAGGAAGCAGCAGAAGCCATACCGGTAGCAGCCTTCAGCTCACGTACGAGCTGCCAGCTGTTGAATGCATCCATAAAGTTGATATAACCCGGCTTGCCGTTCAGAACAGTAATCGGCAGTTCGCCTTCCTTCATGTAAATGCGAGATGGCTTCTGATTCGGGTTGCAGCCATATTTCAGTGCGAGTTCAGTCATGATTTCATTTTCTCCTCTCAGCAGTGCTTGTTGCGGATTACGCTGGAAGCCTTACCGGTTTCCAGATCAATGAAGCTAACATACAGGGATACCTTGTTGTCCTCATTCAGGTTTTCCCAAACCATATCCGCAAATTCATTCAGATTACCTTCAATGCGTACCGTTTCCGGCTCTCCCTCAAAGGACGGCAGCGGAGAACCATCGTTCATGTAGGTATGGATGAAGTGGCCCAGACCTGCACGCGGTGCGTCATATTCAAAGAAGAAACGCTTATTACATGCCGGATCGCCGTCAAAGCTCTTGAGAATCGACAGCTCATACGCGCCATTCGGCTCGACAATACCGGAAATACGCGGTGTGTAGTTCGGGCCATCCGGCTCAAACTGACGGGTGCGCAGCGCTTCAATGTAGCTCTTGCCTGCTGCCAGACCATCCCGTACGGTATCCGTCTGATCGCCATTGGTAACAATAGTTGCGCCTTCATAAACACGGACCGGATGATAAATAATCAGGGACGGATCAACCATCTTCGACGGGTCAAATGCTTCTGTACGGATACCGTCCTCTGTCTCAGAGAAAATACGGTTGCGGCTGTTTTCGCTGCGGCCCATGATAAAATATGCAATTACAGCAGACTTATCATCTGCACTTCGGCCAAGCACGATGCCGCGGCCCGGATAGCTGTTGCTGCGCAACTGTGCGCCAAGATCAAAAATTTCCATGAAACAATCTTCCTTCTATCTATGTTGTTTTATTCAGCAATCGAAACGATGCCGCTGTCCGAAACAGACAGCCTGCCTTCGCAGAACAGCGATACCACACGCGGCAAAAGAATATGCTCTGCCTGTGCCATCACGCGCTTTTGCAGGATCTCCGGTGTGTCATCCGGCTCAACGGCAACCGCCTTCTGTGCAATAATCGGGCCGCCGTCTGTGACAGCGTTGACAAAATGCACGGTGGCGCCGGTTACCTTGACCCCCTTTGCCAGCGCTGCTTCATGGACATGCAGACCATAGAAGCCATCGCCACAAAAGGACGGAATCAGGGACGGATGCACGTTGATAATGCGATTTTCAAATGCATTGCAGAAATATTCATCCAACACCGTCATGAATCCTGCCAGAACCACCAGGCCGATTTCCTTTTCATGCAGAAATGCAGCCAGCGCCTTGCAATATTCTGCACCGGACGGATAATCCTTCTTTTTGATGGTATAGCCCGAAACGCCGGCGTTTTTGGCACGTTCCAGCGCATATGCCGTATCATTGGAGGAAATGACAGCGGTAACCCTGCCGTTTTTGATTTCTCCTCGCGCCTGTGCGTCCAGAATTGCCTGTAAATTTGTACCGCCGCCGGAAACCAGAACAGCGATATTTACCATAGCTGAACTTCCTTTTCGCCTGCCTTGCACTCGCCGATGATGTAGCCGGTCTCGCCTGCTGCTGTAATTGCCTCCAGCGCCTTGTCAGCCTGTTCCTTTGGAACAGCAACAACCAGACCTGCACCCATGTTAAAGGTATTGTACATGTCGCGCTCCGGGATATTACCGGTCTTCTGAATCAGCTTGAAGATTTCAGGTGTCGGCAGTGCAGCTTTTTCAATGGATACACAGATGTTATCCGGCAGCATACGCGGAACATTTTCATAGAAACCACCGCCGGTAATATGGCTCATTGCCTTGACATCAACAGCCTGAATCAGTGACTGGATGGTTTTTACATAAATCTTTGTCGGGGTCAGCAGTTCCTCGCCAAGCGTCTTACCAAACTCGGCAATATAACGCTGTACAGACTTCTCATTGATACCGAGCGTCTTGCGGACCAGAGAATAACCGTTGGAATGTACGCCGGAGGAGGCAACACCAATCAGTACATCACCTGCCGCCAGTTTGGTGCCGTCAATCATCTTGTCACGGTCTACCAGACCAACAGAGAAGCCAGCCATATCGTACTCGTCTACCGGATAGAAGCCTGGCATTTCAGCGGTTTCACCGCCAACCAGTGCACATCCAGCCTGCTTACAACCATCTGCAATGCCCTTGACCAGCTCTGCAATGCGCTCGGGATAGTTCTTTCCAACGGCAATGTAATCGAGAAAGAACAGCGGCTGTGCGCCACAGCATGCAATGTCATTGACACACATGGCAACGCAGTCAATGCCTACGGTATCATGCTTGTCCATCAGGAAAGCCAGCTTCAGCTTGGTGCCGACACCATCCGTGCCGGAAACCAGAATCGGATGCTCCATTCCCTGTACCGGCGGTTCAAACATTCCGCC
Organism: Eubacteriales bacterium; assembly: GCA_030524285.1. Classification (GTDB taxonomy): domain Bacteria; phylum Bacillota; class Clostridia; order Oscillospirales; family Butyricicoccaceae; genus Butyricicoccus_A. Next base: position 122,186 of record JAUNGQ010000003.1, on the reverse strand, counting down.
AAAGCCACCGATCGAGCCGAGTACACCTGGAATATATGTGCTTTCTACAAACGGCTTCATTTTTTTGACAGCTTCATAGCCGGCAGTTACGTCAACGCCTGCTGCCTTATAGCTTTCAGAACGACTATTAACCATTTTCACCAATCCCACTTTCAAATATATTCTTTTCTATGGTGTCCGGAACTTCAATCGGATAGTTTCCGCTGAAGCATCCGTTGCAGAAGCCGCAGTGTGCACCTACTGCAATTTTATTTGTCGCCTCAAGCGACAGATAGCCAAGCGAATCAACGCCGACCAGTTGACGAATTTCTTCTACTGTACGTCCATATGCAATCAAATACTCACGATCCGGTACATCCGTGCCAAAGAAGCATGGATGCAGGAACGGAGGTGCGGAAATACGCATATGTACTTCTTTTGCACCCGCATCCCGCAGGATTTTAACCAGACGTGCACAGGTTGTTCCTCGTACAATCGAGTCATCAACCAGAATCACACGTTTGCCTTCCAGATTGTTGCGCAGGGCATTCAGCTTAATGCGCACAGAACGTTCCCGCTTGTCCTGCCCCGGTTGGATAAAGGTACGACCAATATATTTATTCTTAATCAGACCGACATCATATGGGATACCGGAAGCCTTGGAATAACCAATTGCTGCCGGAATGCCGCTGTCCGGTACCCCGACAACAACGTCAGCTTCAACTGGATGCTCTTCAAACAGGTATCTCCCTGCCTCCTGCCGCGCATAAGCAACAGAAGCACCATCAACAACAGAATCGGGACGCGCAAAATAAATGTATTCAAACACACACATAGTGTGGTCACACTGAATATTACAGTGCATCGAACGCATTTCGCCGTCCTCAATCACAACCAGCTCGCCCGGCTCCACATCACGGATAAATTCTGCCCCCAGCGCATCAAGTGCACACGATTCCGACGCAAAGACATACGAATTCATCATTTTGCCGATACAAAGCGGACGGAAGCCATGCGGGTCACGTGCTGCAATCAGCTTGCGCGGCGACATGACGACAAGAGAATATGCGCCCTCGATAACCTCCATAGAACGCAGGACAGCCTGCTCAATGCTTCCGCATTTCAGGCGTTCCCTGACAATGGTATACGCAAGAACCTCCGTATCTGAGGAGGAACGGAAAATGCCGCCGTCCATTTCGATCTGTCTGCGCAGCTTGCCTGCGTTGACTAGATTGCCATTATGTGCAATGGCCAGATTTCCCTTGCAATGTGTAATACAGACCGGCTGCGCATTCTCACGGGACTGGAGGCCGGTGGTAGAATATCGTACATGACCAATACCCATTGTACCCGGCATATCATCCAAAATCTTCTGGTTGAATACCTCATTGACAAGTCCAATATCTTTATGGCAACGGATCACGCCGTTATTATTCACGGCAATGCCACACGCCTCCTGCCCTCTGTGCTGTAAGGCAAATAGAGCCGTATAGGCATCATGTGAGGGACTGATTTTTCCGATATCTTCTTTATTTACATAAACGCCGAAGACGCCACATTCTTCATGCAGCTTATCACTGACACCAAATGGTGTATGTGCTGCTTTTCTCATTTTATATTTCATACAAAACCTTTTTTCAAAAAAGAATTCTGGTGACAGATATGCTGTCAGAGATAACGATTGGTTATGATATTCTTCCGCATCAAAACCTCCCGGCTTTTCCGTGCTGCCTAAATCCCACTTAGATCACTTTATATCCGGTTTTTGATCGGAAATATATCCTTTCTACAGAGTAGATTTACTTGGCGAACTGTGCGCTGATCTTGGCGTCCTTGGCCTCGACAGCTGCCTGCATGTCTGCCTTAAACTGTGCCAGCTTCTCTACCAACTCCGGTTCACTGAGCGCCAGCATCTGTACTGCCAGAATAGCAGCATTATCAGCGCCATTGACACCAACTGTTGCTACCGGGATACCGGACGGCATCTGGACAATGGATAGCAGGCTATCCAAACCATCCATGAAGGAGGACTTGATCGGAACACCGATAACCGGCAACGTTGTCTGTGCTGCCAGAACGCCACCCAGATGCGCAGCCTTGCCTGCTGCTGCAATGATAACGCCATAACCGTCTGCCGCAGCATTCTTGGACAGCTGTTCAGCCGCCGCCGGCGTGCGGTGTGCAGACACAATGCGGACATCATACGGTACGCCGAAAGAATCCAGCTTGTTCATACAGCCTTCCATAACCTTGAGATCACTGTCAGATCCCATTACGATACAAACTTTTTTCATAACGATATCTCCTTCGTTTTTGAATGCTTACTCAAAAAATATTTCAAGAAGCAAAACGCAGGACATCGTAGAAACATACAATGTCCTGCAATTGATTCTTCATCGGACAGTATCAGACTCAAAATAGCTGCAAAAATTGCCCTGACGGGAACACAGCTCAGCAAACTGTACGGTATATGCTCTGTTTACAAAGCATCCAGCAAACATACCCTTCAGAACTCCTTTCTGCCAATTTGAAAAAGAGATTGATACTGCACTATTATTTTATTACAGTCTTTCGGCAAGTGCAATACTTTGTTTTCATATGAAAAAAATCTCGTAGGAATCACCAACGAAATCTATACTTTTTCAACTGATTTTGACCGTTTTGTACTTGACACTTTTCCATTTCCATTCCATCGGGAACAGCAGTTTTTCCCTGCAAGAAAAAGCCTCCGGCGGGCTTCATGCCAGCTACCGGAGGTATAGAAAAATACATTGTGTTCTTTCTATTCAGAAATAACCGTTCTTATGTTCTCTGATTCCAGACCATTTGATATGCCTTTTCGCAGTCATCTGCCATGCGCTTAACAGAATATTCTCGGAGGACAAGCTCACGCCCATAGCGTCCAAGCTTATTGCGCTCCTCTGCTGATGTATGGAGCAGGGCTGTAACATCACGAATGAGCACATTCTCTTCCAGCGGGGGGCAACTGCGACAGCAAAGATTACTTTCTCTTGCCTTGTCCAGCGTCCGCTCAGAAAAAATACCAATATAGCCCTCATTGCCTGCCAGCACGACAGGCTTTTCCTCCGCCATGGCTTCCAGAGCGGCACGGCTTACACCAAGAAAGACGTCACAGACTGCCACCAGACGATTGATATCTGTTCGTGCACCGGTCATAACAATACAATTACGTCCGATTTGATGGTTGGCTTGTTCTGCCGCAGCCTTCAATTCCTCATAGACATCGCCGCTACCGACAATGACCATTTGCAGTCCCGGAAATTCCTCTGCCAGCTTCGGCGCAATTGCAATCATTTTTCTGGCGCACAGCGCTCTGCTGTCATCCAATCGGCTTACTGTTCCGATAATCGGCGCTGATGCATCCAGCCCCAACTCCTGCATGATTTCCTCTTTTGGGATATCTGGTGAGAATTTATCCGTATCAATACCGTTTACTGTCACTACAATCTGTGATGCCGGCACATGATAGCTTTCCATCAGATAAGTCTTGATATCTTCGCTGACTGCAATCGTACTCTGTCCCCAGTCTGTCAGCATCCGCAGCAATGTGTCCGTATAGAATACCCAATGCGCAGTAGTCACAAACGGGAATTTCATTTTCTTTTGCAATAAGCCACACAGAAATCCAGGAATCCGAGCATGGGCATGGACAAGCTGCGGCTTTTCTGTTTCAATCAGCTTTTTTAGTATCCGCTTAGAACGGAACATTTTTACAAAGCTTCGCTCGTCAAGCGGCACCGTAAAATGCCGTATATTAGACGCTTCCAGCTCAGAAACATAGGATCCGCCGCTGGATGCCAGAATAATCTCATACCCACGACGCTGAAGCTCTTTGGACAGTTCCACCACATGGGTTTCTGCGCCGCCAATATCAAACCGGTTCAGCGCCATTAAGATTTTTTGTCCCATACAAGCCTCCTCGTGTGTTTTTGATGTTCTCGGAACAAGCCGGTTTTCCTGTTATCAGGACTCCGATGTTGTCACGCTGCAAATTTTACTGTTGGTTGCATAATATTTGGTTACAAATGCAAAGGATTTATTGACCATCAAGTTGTAATCATTCACCTGAACAATGTCATCTTTTATCTGTCCTTCGCTGGAAATTGTGATAAAAATATCATAGCGGTCTTGAAATGTTCCATCTACGACTGTTCCGTCATCCCGCACAATCGCTTCTTTTGTCGGTTTGATTTCGATATCGGTTATTGTACCAAAGCTTTCCTGATCTTCCGACAGCAACTTGGTTCCATCCACGCTGTCATCCTCTTCTGTATTTTTGCTCAGATAAACCGTATCGCCTTCCTGCAGCATATCTACAATATATTGTCTGCGCTCATCGATTTCAACAGTAAATGTAACCGGTACTGTTTTTGTCTCTACTGAAGACTGTGCTGCATCGCCCAACACAAAAAACTTATAATAAACTCCTATCGCCAATATAATAACGACGAAAAGGATCACGATATCAAAAATACGAAACCTTCTTTTGTTCATTTCCATCACCTCAGCGCTCAATGCTTACTACATAACCCGAACCGGTAAAGCTTCCATTGGAACAGCTGATTTTTCCGCCAACCCGAAGTGCTGTTGTCCCATTCAGTGAAATGTTATGATCTGAGATAGTGCCATCAGCCTTCAGCGTAATCAGAACAGTTTCATAACCTGAAACGTCTTTATCTTCAATCACTCCGGTTTCCTTATTGGTTGTCTTGACCAAATATGGTTCCACTTCGATATTGGTAATCTCGCCTGCAACACAGCTGTTTTTATTATCCTGCATTGTCTGTCCAACTTCGAGATACTTGCTGGTTCCCTCTGCAAGCTTGGTGATTTCCACTGTATATACCACCTGTGTTGTTTCTGCCTCAGAGCTAACGTCACGATGGCTGATGAAATAAACACCAGCTGCCACAACCAAAATAATACAGATGACAATGACATCAAACAAATTTGGCCGAATCAATTTCTTTGGTTTATTTTCCATTGCAATTCCTCATTTCTCCAGAACCCGCGCATAAACCGATTCTACATTGCGGGCATATATTTGACCGGTAAAACGCTCTTCGTAAATCTTCTGCGCATTTTGGCTCATAGAACTTAGCAATGTCCGGTCATTCATCAGCTGGCGCAGGCATCTGGCCAGATCGTCACTGTTCTTATTTTCAAATAACAGACCATTCTGACCGTCAAATACCTGCCACGGATTGCCTCCATAGTTGCTGACAACGGCCGGAACGCCGATGCTGAAGCCTTCCAGCATAGCCAGACTGGAAGCCTCTGTTCCAAAAGAGCAATTTACCTGTAAATCGAGAATAGACAGGAATTCACTTACCTGTTTGGTAAAACCGAGCAGGTAAACGGTCTCCTCCAGATGCAGCTCCCGGATTTTTTCCCGGATCGTATCCTCAAAGCTGCCATTGCCGGCAATCAGAACCTTCAAGGGATAACCTTCACGCTTGAGTGTATCAGCCGCTTCCAGCAGCAGCATATGCCCTTTGTATTCCTCAATACGTGCAAGAATGCCAATGACAAAATCATGCTCCGTCAGTCCCAGACGTTCCCGCCAGCGCTTTTGCTCAGTAGCAGAGGCCCGGACAATCGGCTCAACACCATTCATCATGGTGTCAATCATATCCGGTCTTACACCGGTATCCGTCAGATTTTCTTCATTCGCCTTGCTGACCGCAATAATACGGTCCGCATACAGCTCATTGACCAAACGATTCACCTCATGACGTATGCCATGCTTCATATTATCCGGAATCGGAAATGCACTGTGTCTGGTATAAATTAACCTGGCGTTTGATCCGCGCGCTGCAATACGTCCGCTCATACTGCCGTGCGTATGGACAATATCGGGATCAGCCGCCGCCGTCATAGCCCGCAGAACAGGAACGGCACGCGGATCAAGTGATCGGTCACCTTCGATATCTGCTTCCACGACATACGTATCCAGCCTTCTGCACTCCTCTGCCAGCGCACTGCCCTTTGGCAGAACAATGCCGACATCATATCGGGCGCGGTCATAATATTTGAGGAAATTGATCAGGCAACGTCCTGCGCCGCCAATATTGGTATCTGAAATGATATTCAATACACGAATCCGCTTTTGCTGTCCTTCCGGAATTTCATGCCACAGTCTCTGTCCATCCAGATCTGCCTCTTTGAGCTTGTCTGCTTTGGTAAACAGGACGCCAAGTCCCAAAAAGCCCCAAAACAAAAACATAACACGGTAATTATAAAATGCATAATCCGTCATGCCTTCTAGCAAAAATCCCAGACAACCAGAAACAGCCGCAATCTGGAACAGCCTTGCATCGCTGTGCCGCTCTTTTTTCATTGCGGTGCAACAGGTACGCAGGAAAGAAATAATCAGCAAAACAAATACGCCCAAGCCAGCAATGCCTGCATCACAGGTAATCTGAAGAAACAGGTTATGTGCATGTGGAGCTACAATAGCCGACAGACCATAGGACGGGTATACGACATTGAATGCCTGCTCCCCCGGTCCAATGCCGCACAGCCAGTAGTCCTTCAGCATCCGTATGGTGCCAATCCAGATATTCACTCTATACGCAGTTGACGAGTCGCCCAAGTCACCGATGCTGGAAAAACGATCAATAATCGTATCCGGCAGATATAACGGGCACAATGCAAGTGCAAGAATGCCAACAAAAAGGAAACGATAATCAAGCAGGACCAGAAATACCGCTATTTCAAACAGTAGCGCCAGATAACAGCCTCTGGAATAGGTCAGCATCAGGCAACCAACCAGAAGCACCCCCATGACCGCATACAGAATCTTTTTTAACTTTCCGGGTGCAGACAGCATCAATGCCGCACAAATCGGAATAATTAACAGCAGATAAAGACCCAGTACATTTGGATTTGCCAGCGTGGAATACACGCGTGCCGTAATGGACGAAAACATATCCGAATCTACCCATGCAGCAGCATATTCTGTTGGATGGGTGTACTGCCAGAAGCCATATAACGAAACAACGACACCAGCACCCAACATACCAACGAGCAACCTGTACAACTGGCTCCACTTGCGAATTACTGTGGTCAATACAGTATAGAATAGCAGGAAGAAAACGGTGAGCGCACCGACATACAAGCTTCCGGAAACAGAGGTTGATGTAACAATGGCAAGCAGGTAGATCACTGCATACAAATACATCCACTTATTTACCGGAGAATATGCCAGCTCCAATTGCTTTGTATTGCCAAAGGAGCACAGCAAGGATAAAAAGGATGCAAGCACCAATGCAAGTACAACGATTGTCGGGACAATCGGCGCGAGAATCATGGCAAGCGCACACCACAACAGCGGTTTCATGAAGATACTGCCATTCATGAGCTTGTCAAGCCGTAACGCATGGAACAGCCGCCAGATAAGCATATGCAGCCGCCGGAACAGCCTTGATTTCTGTGGCTGTTCATTATTTTGTCCGGTCACCCATGCAAACAGCATACTTCCGGTAATTTGCTGTACAATCCATGTGCCAATGCGGCGCAATACAGCAAAGGTTCTACTTTCCCGAATGTCACCCCAGATGGCACAACAAACCATATAAATAAGGCTTTCTTTGATTATCGACAAGTCATACGCCTCACTTTCCAATGAATCTGGCAACTATTCCGCGAACCAATGAAAGCTCGTCCAGCCGCAGCAGCAGCGCTGTGACAAAATAGCTGACAATTCCTGCTACTGTACAGCCAGCCAGCAAAATACATCTGCCTATTACCGTTGCCGGCAATACAGAGACACAGCCTGCTTTCACAAGAGCAACCACAATTCCCATTACGGCTGTACAGCATACCATACGTACCAACGCACTCCAAAAGACAGTATCAAACATGCCCTGATTCCGCTTTACCATAAATATAAGCAGCAACAGCGCCGATGCCGTGGTGGAAAGTGCAGATGCCAGCGCCAGTCCCGCAACATCAAGTATCGGGGACAACACTGCACACAGCAGCAAATTGAGCAGAATCGATACAGCACCGGTAATCAGCGGCGCCTTTCCATTCTTTTCCGCATAGAACACACGAACCAGAACATTCTGTACGCCATACCCAATCATGCCAACTGATAAAAACATCAGCGCACGGCTTGTAATTCTGGTAGAAAAATCATCCCACACGCCATGCTCATAAAACAGCTGGATGAGCGGTGTAGACAGCAGCATCATACCAACCGTCATCGGCAGCAGCAGGAACAGCATTTTACGCAACGAAGAGCTTACCAGCTCCTGCAATTCTTTTGTCTTGTTCAGTGTGCTCAACCGGCTCATTTCCGGGAAGATTACATTGGTAATCGAAAGCACCAGAATACCGGCGACAACGGTAAAAATACTGTTGGCATAATTGATTGCCGAGACACCTGCGCCATCAAACAGGTACGAACCGAATCGCGTGGATACCGCCTGATTGATCGGCTGAATCCATGTAGACACCATGACCGGCAGCATCAATGCAAAAATACTGCGGATACCGGGATGCCATAAGGAAGGAACATAGCGGAATCCAAAACGATGCAGCGATGGAATCTGCATCAACGCCTGCATGGCCCATCCAATTAAAAATGCAATGGTCAGGCCATAAATACCAAACCGATCGCAAAAGAACAGATAATAAACGATAATAATGCCGTTGGACGCAATGCTGAGCGCTGCGGGAATATTAAATTCTCCCAGCGACTGCAAAACACCAACCATAGAAAATGCGATTCCCGTAAAAAAGACTGTTGGGAACAGCATACGTAACAACCGTGTACACAAGGCTGCTGTTTCGGCATCAAAGCCATCCGCAAACAGCGTCGTCAATTGCGGTGCAAACAGGATACCAATACCGCTCAACAGCAGGGTAAACAATCCCATTAACGTAAAAAAGCTGCGGGTCAGCTTAAAAGCCTCATCCTTTCCTTTTTTCTCTAATATTTCATTAAAGATAGGAATAAAACTGGATGAGATGGCTGAAGCAAAAACCGCATCAAAAAAGTTTCTGGGAATCTGACTGGCTGTCAGAAAGGCTGTGCTTTCCATACCTGTGGCAAAATGATGCCCCAGCAGCATATCTCTGATCAAACCAAGCGCTTTTCCCAAGAACGTGATAACAATAACCAGCCCCACTGTTTTCAGCCGGTTTGCCTTTTTCTCTGACATGTAAACCTCCGCTAAACCTCCGCACGGGCATCCTCTGTTTGGATATTGACGGGAGACGTTACTTCCCCTGCCCTGCCTGCTGGCTGTTTCTTCCTGCAAACTGCAGTTTTTGCACTTTTTTATATGCCAGCGGGTTTTTCAGAGTTTCTTTTGTGAAGAAATCTATATTCTTATTGAGTATATCATACAGGGTATTTAAAGTCAAGGCAGCGGGTGCCAGCCCATGCCAATAAGCCCGATTGTTACCTAATTGTTACTATTCCTGCTCTAACATATCCTTCGCGGCCCGGATATTCTCCCGTTCCAGCCCGCGAAGCTGTTCTGCCATTTTCCTGACCTCAATCTGTCTTTGTCCAGAAACGCAGACATCAATAAGTCCCACTAGCTTCTCCTTGGTAACAGCATGAAATGGGACGCAGGTATCACTTTTGATATAATCCAAAAAGCCATCGACCTTGACATCATAGCTGATTCCAATTACCGGCACCCCCGCCGCCGCAGCAAACAATATGGAGTGCAGGCGGACACCCAGCACAGCTTTTGTCTGTGCCAGCAGACCAATTGTCAGCGCAATACTCTGCTGCTCACGGACAACATAATTCGGACAGTGTAGCTTTTTGCTGATACGCTCTGCCGGGGCAATGTCGGACGGATACTCAATGGGCACAAACAACGGTACCAAGCCATATGCTTCATATGCTTCATCCAGCGCTGCGGCAATGGCATCCTCTGTTTTAAACAGTCCCTTCCAGTCACGCAGCCCTACGCCAAGAAAAGCCTGCCCAAACGGAATACCAAGGTGCTGCATCACCTGCCGCACATCCTGTTCCGGTGCTGGCTGCAACCGGAACGCGGGATCTGCGGACAAATGAATGTCCGGCCTGTCAATCCCCATCCGCTTCAATTCATTGAACGACAGCCGATCACGCAGGGTAATCACATCAACCGAGCGATTGATCGTACGTGCAGCCTTTTTTCGATTGCGGGAATGGTGCAATGGGCCAATGCCGCAGCCATACATCATGACCTTGCAGCCGCATTGTTTCGCAAGCTCCAATGTCAGCAGATAATATCGCAGGGAACGGGATGAGGTAACATCCTGAATCAGACTGCCGCCCCCATTGATATAAACAGCGGCCCTGCGGAAGCTCTGAATGACCTGATCAAGCCGAAAGGTGTAAATTGCATTGGTACGATAATGCAGCTTGGCTTCCTCCGGCGAGCGTGTGATGATCGTAATGGGACGGTCGGGATCAAGTTCACGCAGCTCCTGTACAATTGCCTGGAGAATTGCCTCATCTCCGGTATTCCCCTTGCCATATGCACCACAAATAACGAAACCATCCCGCCGGTTTTTCGGCAGTGCAAAACGATGGGCTGCAGCAGTACAGCAGTCCATGATATGGGCTGCATAAGCATCCATATCCTGATCATCTGCGGACATGAAGATGATTTCCGGGCGAATCCCACGCTGGATCATTGCTTTTGCAAGCTGTTCTGATGCTGGCAGATAGAAATCAAATTTCTGCACGCTGGTATCTGCAATTTGTCTTTCTGTCCGCAGCTCTGCCACAATGGGAACAGGAAGCTTTGTTCGGAGACGGGCACACACCAAAAATGCAGTGCTGCCACTGCAATACAATACATCAGGAACAAATTCTTTTGTTATATGTTCTATTTCCTGTATATCAGAACATGTAAGGCTTTTGATATACAGTTGATCTGTATCAGCCTCCGAGACAGGATTTTCACACAGGCTGATGACACAGATCTCACAGTCTCTGCTGTGTGCCTGTGCCTGCGATACGATATGGTTTTTTACACCGTCGACATCGCTGCCGCCCATTACCTGTAAAATCCTCATGTAATCCTCCATCCAGCCAATATATCAGCCGGGTTTTGTTCATTCTAAACGCATATCTCTGTTTCCATAACGGAAATCTTATGCATGATAAAAACTCCATATTTGAACAGGATATCATAATACCTTTTATTATATCATTTTTCTCTTCACATGAAAAGGAAAATCTATTTGTAAACCGGTCAAAGCCCTTCCCCACAATCTATAGACGCTTTGACCGGTTTCTGTTGCTGTTCGATTATCCCTTTTCTGGTAGCATCCCATCTGCATCCTGTGCAAGGTAATACTGTGTTCTACGCATAGAGGCAATTGCTTCCGTTGCTTTTTCCGAAAGCTCAGCTTCGGTAAGCAACGCTTGGTTTTCTGAAAAAATATCATTGCTGGATACAATCGGGATCAACTCACGCACTTCATCTGTCAGCTTCATGTAGGAAGGGCCTTCCCAGCCACACTGTTCAAACAGCACATTCATCAGGAAGCACGGACTGATTGTAGAACCCTCACCGATGAATTCCTTTCCCAGTACATCCTTTGCCGCATCATTTGCCCAGATCAGATACTCGGTCTGATAGTAATTATACATGCTTTGATCATTTTGCGATGTAACATCAATTCCGAGCGCTGCATAAGCAATACTTTGCTCCCCCAACCATGGTTTATGGTCACCAAAAAACAGCAGGATCACCGGCTGATCCGAACCACGGAATGTATCTGCCATGGCAAGCATCTGCTCACCGGTATCCGCGATACCACTCAAATAATTATTGATGATGTTATAATTGCTATCTGACATATTCCCCTGCGGGACATACTCTTCTTCAAAATAGGAATCCGTCGCGCTGTACGGGCCGTGGTTCTGGTAGGTTACATTGTAAGAGAATACCGGATTTCCTTCCTCCATCTGTTCCTGACAAAGCCTTGCAATTTCCGGCAGCAGCACATTGTCCGGTGCAATCCCGTCATACAACGTGTTGTAATGGTTCTCAAAAAACAGATACTCTCCAAGTCCAAGATTACGATTGACCTCGGAACGGTTATAAAATGCCTGATATCCGGCATGCGAGCCATTGATGCTGTAACCCTGATCTGAAAAATACCGTGCATAGCTCCAGCTAGGCGTCCTGAAGTTCGGCAACTCAGAAAAGCCGGTTAGCACGCAGCGTTCCGTATCAATGGTCCCTCCGGCAAAAATATTGGTAAACAAATTACCGGAATAGCTCTCCTGCTGCAATTGATGATAAGCGGCGTACGGGTCTGGCCCTGTAATGCTGTCCGTATATTTGGAAAAGTCACTGAAAGCTTCAAACATGATGGAAATGACACTGACCTTTTGATCGTCTGGAATATCATCTGTCTGGTATTCGAGAAGAAGCTGCTCCGTTTCATCCTTGTCATATCCATCCGGCTTTTGCGGTATCGCATCCTGAATGCTGTAAAGAAACGGATACAGACCACCTCTGGATATGTATTGGCTGTTTTCAAACCACGGATTTAACGCTTCCCAAACCTCCATAGAGTTATATACTTTCTCACTGGTATAAATCGTCTGGTATCCTACGCCGCCAATCACAAGAGCCGCCAGCGTAAGCAAAAGGCGCAGACGTACACCGCTCGGTCTGCCTCGGAAAAAAATCAGTAGAAGCAGTGTTTCAAGCAGAATCAGCCCTATCATGATATACATGACCCGTGTAAAGGAAATATATCGTTCACTCATTTCCAGTGCTTCGCCAATCAGGGTAAGCTCTTCTGCATAGACTGTCTCACTGCGCGACATCAGCTTCCAATATTCTGCAAACGAATATGCCATACTGACTGCGCTAGTGAGCAAAAAGGCAAGCCATGCACGTCTGCCAATGAACCAAAGCAGCAGGCAAAGCAATATAATCGGCGCAATATTCAGTATAATAAGCTTTGGATGGCGCAGATAAAAAGCCATCAGTCCCAATTCGTAGCTTCCGGTACTCAAATACAGGCTGAAGAATCCAAGCTCACATGCACCCAGAACCAATACGATACACGTTATCCATATCTGACTTTTTTGGGATTTTCCCGTTATATCCCATTTCCCATTTTTTATTTGAGACAAAAAAAGAACACCTCTATTCAACTGTTCCAAACCTCTGTCTGAACCATATATTTACAATGGATGCCTTGTTTGCCATCCATTCCAAAATTCCTTTTTCCAGCGATTTTTTGAGCAATTTCTTTGTTTTCTGACACGCCTTAAATATTTTTTTATTATAGCATAGGACTATTTCTTTCGCAACAAACAATCCTTTACAACTATAAAGAAAAAAATGGCACAATCTTCACGTAGAAGATCATGCCATTGTATCATTTTAACTTGTTACTTTATGAATTGAGATCCCGGTACAGGAAGGATACAATCTGTGCTCTGGTGCAGGTATCCTTTGGCGAGAAGGTTGTATCGCTTGTGCCGCTTGTCACGCCGCTTTCCACAGCCCACCGGACAGCCTGATAATAATATGCATCGGGAGAAACATCAGTAAATGCAATGCTGCTCGATGCAGCAGGCGAATGCTCATACCTCCACAGCAATGATACCACTTGCGCACGGGTACAATTCTGCTTCGGACTGAACGTCGATTCGCTTGTCCCGAAGGTAATACCATTATTGACGGCCCATTGTACTGCGTCGTAATAATAATCCGTAGATTTTACATCTGTAAACGGATTATTATTTCCAGATACAACCGGACTGCCAGCCGCACGATACAGGAACGAAACAATCTGCCCGCGTGTGCAGCCCAGCTCCGGACTGAAGGTTGTATCAGACGTACCATAGGTGATGCCATTCTCTACTGCCCAGATCACCGGTTGGGTATAATACCGGTTGCCCGGCACATCCAGAAACGGCGTATCGGTATAATACTTCGCTGAATCAAAGGAATAGCTTTTACTTGCGCCATCATCAAAAACAACTTTGATGGTATGATCTCCGGCAGTTAGGGTATTGCAGTCAATCGTATATGTGTACGGGTATGTGCTCGTAGAATATTTCAATTCATCATCAATATACCAATGGGCAGTCTGGTGCGATGCGGAATAGCTATAGGCTGCAAGCGTTATCGTTTTCTGCCAAGTCTGGCTATAATCCGAAAGCTTTGTATAATAGGATGCCTTACCATCTAACGAATGCAGCAGCGTCGGATTTGCTTCTACCGCCTGATTATATGCTGCGGCAGCCCTTGCATTATCTGTGATTGAATACGTGGAAATACCAGGTGCATTAAAATTGGTATCGGAATAAATAATACATTTAATCTGCGGATAAACCATTGTCAGGAAGGACATTGCCTCTCGAATACGTTCTGAAGCAAAATCAGAGGTGTCGATACCATTCTGAGAGGTAGCCGAGCCACCTTCTGTAATCATAATCGGCTTACTGTGCAGCTTTCCAAGATTCACCGTCTGCTGAACGTTCAACAGCGCACTACCATACATATTTGTACCGGAAAAGGCATCTGAGCTACCCGAAGCGTTGGGATAACGGTTATAGTACAGAGAAGCGCCAACCCAATCCACATAAGCATCACCCGGATAATACGAATCCATATCCGTCTTGTAGCTGCTACTGTAATTGGGTGAGAACACATACGCAACATTCGGGGCGTACTGATGACCAATATCTACTACATGCCGATAGGCCTTCTGGAACTTTTCCGCCGAAACAGCTTTGCTCCATACATTCATTTCACCACCGATACGGCAGAAAATTGGCCCCTTAAATTGTGAGAGATATTGGAACGTTTCAATAATTCTGGAATCGATGCCGCCTCTAACAATGGTATCGCAGTCCTCCGCTTCATTGACAAAATTCAGATTGAGCAGAAACGCACGCTCACCTGAAGAAATCAAATCGCTAAAAATATATGCATAACTACTCAGCGGAATACTGCCGCCCAGTTCGTAATAGAAAGAACATACGGACTCATTTTTTATTCCCTCTCCATTCAGCAATCCATATCTTCCAGAGCCGAGCGGCCCTGCATCCGTTGTGCGTCCATAGTAGGTTCCGCACTGCGGCTCATATTTGGCATGATAAAACGGATAAGATGCCGGCTTGGTATCCGTGACTACATAAATCTCAGTCCGTTTGTTTAAATCTTTGTATGCCGTATCATACGTTGTCGTACTGCTGTCCGCCAGTGCAGAAATAGAAAGGCTACTTGCTGCAACAAAAACAGACAATGCTGTTGCTAATATTCGTTTTTTCACATAAAAACCCCCTTTTGTTATCACATTAAGTGTATCATGAGTACCATAGTATGTCAAATTCAATCTTTCCCTTTTTATTTTTTTCTGGTATACTGCTCATACGGATGGACGAAGGAGGTAATCGTATGGATTATTTTGATATGCTGATAGAAAAGAGAATTGACAGTCAGACTGCTGATCTGGTTGACCAACTGATAGAGTTATATCTACCAATGCTGAAGCCCTGTGCGGTTCCGCTAGATACTGCACTGGAACAGCTAAAGAAGCAGTATCCACTGAAAGTACTTCCGGACAGCAGCATTCATTATGCCCGGACTGCTCTAGCTGTGATTGAAGCATATTATCCTGAAGATGCTTCATATTTACAACATGACTGGGACATGCGCTTGGAAGGCGCAAGAGCACTGGCGCAAGCATTACATCTGCGCATATCGTGTGCCGAAGTGAAGGACATCGGCACAGGTCATGCCTTATATGAACGGCAGAAAGCACAATATGAACAGCGGACAGCCGGTTCTGGACAGCTCTGGCATAAAATGTCGATCCGTATCTGTACGGAAGCTTCCACTGGTTACTGTCTGATTACCGGTTCCGATATAGTAAAAGATCAAATGACCTGTCTGCGTGGCATTACACAGGAGGATATTGACCACCGCACACCTGCCCTGATTGCTTATCTCCGGGCAAAATATGAGAATTAAAAGCATGAGCCGGAAGCAGGTTGTATTTTCCTGTTTCCGGCTTATATAATTCCTGCACAAAAAAGCAGCGGAGCAAAATGCTCCGCTGCTGCTTATTTACAATATATCAGTCGTCGTCCTCAATATCCAGATAGTCTTCCAGATCTTCGAACAGTCTCTTAACCTGCTTCGGATCGATATCATCCTCGATAACCAAACGCAGCTCTTCGTTCAGGCTCAACAGGAACATGCCCAGCAGAGACTTAGCGTCAACCATACCAGACTTGCCATGAATCCATACATCAAACGGGAACTTGGTAACGATCTTGTTAATCTTCTGAATGTCTTCCGTATTCTTTACGCGAATTGCTCTAGTCATAATGAAATAACCTCCTTATAAGTAATGGATAAACGTATCCGGCACATAAAGGGTGATTTGCACCGAATTCAAACTCCTTGATGGCTTCATTATATCATAGCGTGTTGTTTTGTCAAATGAAATGTTTCCATTTTTCTGGCAAATGCTGTATTTTCCACGAAAATACCAAAAATAAAGCCGCGTTTTTCATCTTCCCTGTCTTAACGGATAAAGTTTGTCATAGTGCGTGGACCGGTTTCCGGCGGATCAATCACGCCCTTGCCATGCTCAATCAGCTTGAGCAGCCACGCCATATTGCGTCCAAGCTTCTGCATGACTTCAACACCCTCGGTATCCTGACAGACCTCTCCCTTATCCAGTCCATGTGCCGCCTGCCAGTAGTCTGAGGTTGCCATAACCATTTCCATGGTGTTCATATATGCGTTGAGCTGCTGGTAGGTTTCCAGACCACCGGAACGGCGCAGTGTGACAACGGCTGCTCCCACTTTATGATGCAGCTTTCCGCCTGCCGTCAAAAACGCACGGTCCAGAAAACACTTCATGCCGCCGGCAATACCTCCATAATAAACTGGAGATGCCAGAATAATACCGTCAGCCTCTGTCATCTTATCAATCCAACTGTTTACTTCATCCTGCTGGACACAATAGCCATCATCGTTTTCCAGACATTGATAGCATGCAACACACGGCTTCGCCTTATTTCCAACCTGTACAATTTCCAGCTCAATCCCCTGCTTATTCAGCTCTTCTTCGATCAGCTTCAAACAGATTTCCGTATTGCCGCCCTTGCGCGGACTGCCATTAAATGCAACAACCTTCATCGTTAACGTACCTTCCTTCTAATCCTTCGCCTTTTTCTGTGTTTCTTCTTTGTATTACCAGAGAGGACACGGGCATACCATGGTCTTCCCTTGCAAATAAAGTTTTTATGCTTCCGCTTCATCAAAATCAGATTTAGCTCAAAGCCCAAAATCAATATAATTCCCGTAAGATACATCCAGAGCATCAGAATCATAATTGCACTGATAGAGCCGTACAGGGCATCATACTGACTGATATTGGTAGTATAAAACGAAAACAGTACCGTACAGATGACCCATGCAATGATTGTAAAAATTGCACCCGGCAACGCTTCCTTCAGCCGCATAATGCAGTTTGGACACAGATAGCATAAGATCAGGATAAACAGGAACATCAGCCCGATTGCAATAATAAATCGTCCGTAGCTCCATATCCATTGCAGCTGACCGGGTAATTCCATATAGCGTGCAATAAAGTTGCGGATACTCCGCCCTAAAATCCAAAGCACAAAGGAAAATACAATGGCAAAAATCAGACCTGCTGCCATTAGTACCTCAAAAATCAATTGTCCAATGCCGCCGCGGCGGTTCGGGATATTATAAATCCGATTGACCGTATGCACGAGGGAGCTGATCGTCCGGCTCATAAAATAAATACCCAGAATACTAAACGAAAAAATTCGCCAGATAAACACAAATGGCGTAACATTACCCAGATAACGTGTGATAATTGGGGAAATAATCCGCTGGATATCACCGGGCAGCAAGCTGAGTATCTTCAACAGCGTTACCTGTGAAACCTGCATGGCAGACATCAGGGTGCTGACAACTAACAGTAGCGGGAAAATGGAAAACAACAGATAGTAAGACAGTTCTGCTGATGCCTTTGGTATGCCATCTGTAAAATAACTGCGCACCATCGCACCGGCAATCTGTTTTACAACTCCTGTTTCTGTATCTGATTTCTTTGGCAGAACATTTCCTCCTCTCTGTTTGCTTTTATTTGTTCAGTATAGCATACTTCCTTATGTAGGAAAAGCATTTTTATCATTTTCTTCCGGCTGAAAAGCCAATAACAGGAACGATAACGTTACCTCCAGCTCCTGTAGAGCCTGCAACCGTTCCATCCCTCTTTTCGGTGTACGGTGTGCATATGGTGTCATGGCAAATAGTGTACGAATATCTTCCGGATTGTCAATATATACAGAATAGATGACCTTTTGCTTTTTTACCAGCTGAAATCCATCCATATGATGCTTTTCCTCCCGATTTTTATATGGTATATCATAAACAGCACATTTCAGCTCCCAGAGATGCTCCTCCCCCGGTACGACACATAAGACACAGCCGTCTGCTTTTACTACCCGATGGAATTCCTGTGCGGGCGTCGGTGCAAAAATCGAACAGATGAAGTCTGCACAATGTGCCTCTAACGGCATATGAAACACACTTCCGGTGATATACTGTGTATTTTTGTCCCGTTTGGCAGCATATTGCGTTGCCGCCTTGGAAATATCAATACCAACAGCAGCCGACAGCCTGCCGCTTTCCTGCAATGTTCCAGCCATTCTACGCGTATAGTAGCCTTCCCCACAGCCCGCATCAACAAAATGGACCGCCAAATTCCCTTTTGTTAGTCTATCTGTCTGTCGACACAGAGCATCCGCGAGCCCTGTATAATAGCCGCGATCAAGGAACCGGCGACGTGCCACAACCATTTCCTTACTGTCGCCGGTACGATCTCCGGACCGTGAGGATTGTAAAAGATTACAGTACCCGGAGCGGGCAATATCATAACTGTGTCCATGTACACAGCGAAATGCGCTTTGCTTTTGTACCAAAGGCTCACCGCAGTTCGGGCAAATCAGCATCGTTTTTCTTCATCCTTCCCGTTTCTTGTTTTTAAAGTTATTATAGCATAAAAGATGATGCTGTTTCAAACCTGTTGTATTTTTCCTGCTTTGGTGCTACAATGTAATCTTATGATAAGAGGGTGACACAATGAAATCATCGGTATGCTGTTTTTCCGGTTATCGACCGGAAAAAATGCCCAAAGATATGCCGGAGGGCTGTGCTGCTTTTACAGATATGCTCTCCCGCCTGCGAAACGCAATTCAAAAGGCTGCTGACAATGGTTGCCGCCATTTTCTTTCCGGCATGAGCCGCGGTTTTGACCTCTGGGCTGCTGAGATGGTTCTGGAGTTACAGATGCAGGGACTTTATATTGACCTCTGGGCTGCTATTGCATATCCCGGTATGCAACAATACTGGGAACCCGAATGGCAGAAGCGCTACCACACTGTGTTGTCGCAGGCGGCACGGATTTTCCCGGTATTTGACCGCTACCAGCCGGAATGTTATACCATTCGTGACCGCTTCCTGGTAGAGCAAAGCAGCCGCTGTATCTGCTTTTTTGACGGTACGCCTGGCGGCACAGCTTATACTGTGGCATATGCCCGCCGTTCCGGTCTACAAATTGATAATCTGGCGGATATGCAGCTCACCTTTGATGAATGCTTATAAAAAGGAGAAATACATGTTATGCATGAATTGATTATAATGTTTCTAACGTTTGCCCGTATTGGCGCGTTTACATTTGGCGGAGGGTATGCCATGCTGCCGATTTTACAGCGCGAGGTTGTGGAAAAAAAGGGATGGTGTACCGAGGATGAGCTGACCGATATGTATGCCATTGGACAATGCACACCGGGCGTAATTGCCGTCAATGTTGCAACCTATATTGGCAACCGCAAACGCGGACCGGTTGGCGCTCTTTTTACCACTTTGGGCATCGTCTTCCCCTCTATCGTTATTATCACTGTCATTGCCGGATTTCTAACGCACTTTGCAGAATATGCTGCGATACAACACGCTTTTGCCGGTATCCGCATCGCCGTATGCGCACTGGTAACAAAAACCATTTACACCATGATGAAAAAAAATGTCAAGGATGCCGCTACACTCGTGATTTTAATTCTAACTTTTGTTTCTGTTGCTCTGCTGAATATCACTCCGATTGCGGCTGTTCTGGTATGTGGACTTGCTGGCGCTCTACTGCATGGCGGAAAAAAGAAGGGAATGTAAGCAATGATTTTTTTACAGCTGTTTGTTGAATTTTTTAAAACCGGCCTGTTTGCTATCGGCGGCGGCCTTGCCACACTGCCATTCCTGAAACAGATTGCGATCCAATATGGCTGGTTCTCTGTCAGCCAGCTAACCGATATGATTGCCGTTTCGGAATCCACACCGGGACCAATCGGTATTAATATGTCTACCTATGCCGGTTTTCATGCAGCGGGGATACCAGGTGCTGTTATTGCAACACTCTCCTTGGTACTGCCGTCCTATATTGTTATCCTGATTGTCTCCCACTTCATGGAAAAATTCAAGGATTCCCCACTGGTCAACGATGTTTTTTACGGTATCCGTCCGGCAACTGCCGGCCTGATCGCAGGTGCAATGTTTGAGGTCTTCCTTCTTTCCCTGTTCAACACCGATGCACTTGTAGCAGGTGGCTCCGTCATGGATTTCTTCCGCATCGTACCAATCATCGTATATATCGTAGCGCTGATCGGTGTATATAAGCTTCCAAAGCTGCACCCGATTGTATTCGTGATCGGCGGCGCTGTGCTTGGTATTGTCCTCGGACTATAAAACAATCCGCCAATGTACAGAAAAAAATGAGACGTGTACGGAAACAAAACCATACACGTCTTTTTTCATGAGCCAAACATACCCAACAGTACAGGAACTGCAAGCAGCCGCCATAATACAGAGCCAAACAGTAACACTGCACAGAGTATCACGGCGCCGCGGTTATGTTTCAGTGCAGCAAAATAACCCTTCCCATCCTGCGTCATCCCAGCATCCAGTACGGCAGTACACAACAGCAGCATCGCAGGCATCCAAAACACAGCAGACATGCCGATGGACACTACAGAGATATAAATCCCCCATAACCCGGATTCTGCCAGCGCCGCGGCAGCGGCAAATGCCAGTAAAAACCCACGCACTGCCATCAGCAATGCAATCCAGAGTAGCCTTCCAATGATAGCGCCAAGCATCAGCGCTGCCATCATCCAGCCATAGGCCCCCACCAGACATGCAGCTACCGTGCGCAGCGTCGGCATTTTCCCTGCCGCGTTGCTGGATACCAGTCTCGCCAGGTCATTGACATAGCTTCCGTCTGTCTGCGGAATGTGCATACCAGTAAAGCTTCCCGCCAATACACCGCACAGCAGAACTGCTACAAGAAATGCAAAAATCGGTGACTGCCGCAGCCGCCGGACAACAGAAAAGCTGAGGATATTTCGTTTCATCGCCGTTCCCCTTTCCGGTTCCCTGCTAACAAGATATTCTCAGCCTGTTTCTGTTATTCGTTATTCTTTTTTATAGCTGTTCTGTTTCAATTTCACCGATAGAACGAAAAATATCCTCAACAGCAGACTTCATATGCTTCGGAAAACGCTGGGAGTAGGTCAGATGGCTGATATGTCTGCCATCCTCCGTATCCTCGCTCTTCACGCAGACAACATGCGTTGCCTTTGCTACACGTTCCTGTACGTATTCACAGCTGCGTCCTGGAATGGTAGAAACCAGTACGCGTCCGCGCGTTGTGCCGCAGACAGAGGAAAGAAGCGTGGAAAAATCGTGCTTCTCGCCGGAAAGAATCATAATTTCCGAACGGAGCATGGATGCCGAAACATCTGGTGTACAATTAACGCCGAGTCCCAGATAATGGTCCCGCAGCTTTTCATTCTTTTCTGCAATATGAATATGATTTCCGGTGACAACCTTGTCCCGTAAAATACCTTCCAAAAGGCGATCGGAGAGCTCGCTTTTGCCGATCATGCCAAGTCCAATACTATGCGGCATACTAATTCACCTCTAATATGTTTTCCTACCGGACAATAATGGGGGAATTTGTTCGGCGGACAGTGGATATGTGAGAAGTATCCACTTTTTATTATGTACATTATAGAGCGAATTTTTTAAATTTCAACCAATATTTCATAAAGTTTTGATATTTTGGAGGGTTGCCAAATTATTCTTCCATCAATTCGGCCGCTTTAAGGTAAATTGCACATTCAAGGCGCTTTTTCTGTAACTCGCAGCCCATTTCATACGGCGTTTCGATATCCCCATTCATGTTGAAATTTGCCGCCGCACAGCCGCCGGAACAGTAGAATTTTGCCCAACAGTCCTTGCATTTCGGTCTGGTACATACATTCAGTCCGGAAAAATGATTGGAAATTTCCATATCAAATTTGCCGTCATCCAGCGTACCCAGCAGGAATTCCGGATGACCGACAAACTGATGGCATGGATAGATTTCCCCATCCGGTGTTACAGCTACATATTCATAGCCTGCACCACATCCACGCAGACGCTTGATGACACACGGACCCTGCTGCAAATCTACCATGAAATGGAAGAAGTTGAATCCCTTTCCTTCCCTGCGGCGCTCCTGCATGACGTCAACCAGCTTTTCATATTCCTCACCAATACGCGGCAGATCCTTTTCGCTGATATCATAGCCAGTTCCCGGTTCGCTGGTCACCGGTTCAACGGACAACTGATCAAAGCCTTCATCCGCAATGGCAAGTACATCCTTGGTGAAATCCAGATTCTTACTGGTAAATGTGCCACGGACATAATAATCCCGATCCTTGCCGCGCTGGGAAACCAGCTTCTTGAACTTCGGTACAATGATATCATAGCTGCCAATACCGCCCGCTGTCGGACGCATTTCATCATTGATACACTTTCTGCCGTCCAGAGACAGGACACAGTTATCCATATTATTATTTATGTAATCAATTTTCTCATCGTCCAGCAGCAGACCGTTGGTAGTGATGGTGAAACGGAATTTCTTATTTTTTTCCTTTTCCAAGGAACGTGCATAATCGACAGTCTTTTTCACTGTTTCCCATGCCATCAGCGGTTCGCCGCCAAAGAAATCAATTTCAATATTTCGGCGTGCACCGGACTTCTCGATAACAAAATCGATTGCCTTTTTTGCCACTTCAAAATCCATGGTCATGCGTTTGCCCATGCCGAAATCACCGGTTTCAGCAAAGCAGTACTTGCAGCGCAGGTTACAGTCATGGGAAACATGCAGGCACAAAGCCTTAATCGGCGCACCAGTTGGAATGGCTGCTGCAATGTTGATATAATCGTCATCGGCAAACAGATAGCCATTCTGCTCCAGCTCATACAGCTCACGATAAGCTTCCTGTAGCTGTTCAGGTGTGAACTGGTCAGATAGGCTGCGGATAATGTCATCCGGACACTGCTCCGTCATGCCCGGAGCCACAACAGCGGACAGTGCATAAGCAGCGTCATCGACGACGTGGACCGAACCACTGTTGATATCCATCAGGATGTTGACACCCTTCATGGAAAAACGATGTATCATAGTAAAATTACTCCTGTCAAAAATTTCGGGACTGACATCTGTCAGTCCCGCGCGTGTTTCTGATGTAAGCTATGACTTACTTCTCGTGCTCACACTTCTGGTTTGCAACGGTGCAGGAAGTCTTGCATGCAGACTGGCAAGAAGTCTGGCATTCGCCACAGCCACCCTTAGCAGCAGTTTCCTTAAAAGTGCAGGTGTTCAGAGTCTTAATATGTGTCATAATTGATTTCTCCTTTCCTGATATAATCAGGCACAGATTATCTGCGCCGTTTTTTCTTTTTTGCCGCCGCGCCCGGAATCGCTCCCAGAAGCGAGGCAGCCAACAAAATACCGGCAGTTGTTCCGGCGGTCGGCGCCATAAATGCTGCGTCACGCAGCGTAAGCCCGAGTACAAGCAGACAGCCAAGCAACAGAATACCAATCAGCATACCCATCAAAAATTTTTGTACCGGCGCACGCCGTGCACCCCAAAATGCTGCAGTAAAGCCGCCCAATGCCAGCGGTACATATGCCGCCAACGGTGCAAGCTGCTGTCCCAAAGCCCCGGCTGAAAGCAATGCCGCGCCTGCCAGTGTGCCGCCGAAAATCAGCAACAGACCCAGCAGCATCGGCGCTGCCCACAAAACAGCTCTGCCGTCCTTTCCTTCTGTACGATTCATACCCATCCCTCCTGTATCATGTTCTCAGGAACACATTACGCGGAATTGATGGAAATCATACGTGTTTTTTACGCCTCATCCTCAATACGGCTGCGGATTGCCCACTTATTGAAACGAATGCGGGTGCTGCCGCTGGTCTCCAGCACGATTTCATCATCATTAACCTGAACCACACGTCCAATAATACCGCCGATGGTGCAGACACGATCACCCGTAGAAATGGAATCGCGCATCAACTTATCTTGCTTTTCACGCTTTCTCTGCGGACGGATCAGCAGGAAATAAAACAGCACGATCAGAAGAATGAGTGGAAGAAAGGAAAGATATGCACTTGCATCCGGCATTTCTGTATCCAGCAAAAATTGCATTACCATTTGGAATTACACCTCCCGTCAAAATTTACAATACTACAATTATAAACAATCACCCGTCAAATTACAAGCACTTTTCCTTGTTTGTCCGACAATTGTTTGTGGTATTTTGTAAAAGCTGTTATAATATAAGTACCAAATTATGAAATAGGAGGCTTTATCTATGAAAGTAACAAGCACAGGCATCATCAACGGTTACTGGGATGACCGCTTTGGCAAATATAGCAATGACCTTGCCGCAGATGGCAAGCCGGTTCGTTCGGTTCCATTTTCCATCACGGATGCACCAAAGGGTACTGTCAGCTTTGCCGTCGTCCTCGACGATCCGGATGCCATTCCGGTATGCGGATTTACATGGATCCACTGGACAATCTGTAATCTGATGGATACGGATGTGGCAGAAGATATCAGCCGCAACAATCCAGATTTTATTCAGGGCTGTACCAGTGAGCACAGCGTTGCCAGCCACGAATCCCGAGAAGAGGCTTCCTGTTATGGCGGTATGGCTCCTCCGGATCAGGATCACGAATATGATCTGACCGTCTATGCGCTGGACTGCAAGCTTGATCTCCAGCCGGGTTTCTACCTCAACGAAATGATGCATGCCATGCGTGGACACGTGCTGGATCATGCGCGCGTTTCGGCAATGTATCGGGCATAGTATCTTTCGTTATTAAGGCTCCCTCAGATAAGGGAGCCTTTCGTTTGCAAGCTTATTCCATAATGGTTGTTGAGAAAGTAAGTGTCTCCGTTTTTCCCGGCTTCAGACAGCGTACTCCTATCTTATTTTCCAGTGCGTGGTCCAGATAAGCTGCATCTGGCAGCGTGCTCCACGGTTCGATGCAGACATAATTGGTATCTTCACCGGTGTATTTACTCCAGATACCCAGATATGGGAAATCTTCAAAATCCATGCGGACGCAATGTGCGGATTTATCGCTCTTGACACTGACAGAACGGGTCTTTACATCATCCAGAATCAGTGCATCCAGTGCAAACAGTTCACTGGTCAAGTACAGCTTGCCATCCTTCAGCGGAACATCACGCTTGTCCTTTGTAATCATCAGAGCTTCATTGTTGATCAGCGGATGTACAGCATCGCCTTCGCCAAAATCAACGTAATAATCCGCCATGGTTTCCCCCGGCTCCAGTGCTACATTATATGCGTCATGTCCGCCTACTTCGTAATACATATCCGTATTACCGTTGTTGGTGGTAATATGCTCCTTTTTCAGCGTATTGCCATCCAGCGTATAACGCACGGTCAAGGAAAAATCAAATGGATACATCGGCTGCGTATATGCATTTGGTGTCAATGTAAAATCAATGCTGGTTTCCGACTGAGCTGTACAGGAAAATTCCAGATCACGTCCAAATCCATGCTGTGTAATCGTATATTCCACACCGCCGACAGAATAGGTCTTATCTTTCAGACGTCCCACAATTGGGAACAAAATCGGCGCATGGCGTGCCCATATCGTTGGGTTAGCCTGCCAGACATATTCTGTACCGGATGCCTTGGACTTCATAGAGCTAAGCTCTGCGCCTTTACTGTCAATGACTACAATAAACTGTTCATTTTCTATCGTATACTGCATAAAACCTCTCTCCGTTTCTCTTGCCACTGTCTGCGGCATTCTTTATTTTAGTTTACCATTTCCTGTCATGTTCGTCAATGACACACAGCATGATACCTCATACAGAGGAACGCCCAGCAGTTGAAACCAGGGTAATCGACGGCATTGAGGTACGCTTTTATCATGATACCTACAAGTTCGTTCCGGAAGGCTATGCGCTGACAGAGGAGGATCAGCAAAACCTGGAACGCGATGATTACTTTATCTCGGAAGGTGTAGAAGAAATAGAAATGACAACCATTTCCAGTATTATCTGGGAACAGGACGATATACAGTATGAATTGCTGTGTCACGGCGGCTGCGACGCTGAAACACTGTTTGAGATGGCGCGTGAATTGATTGAGATGGCATAATAGTACAATTGCACAACATGAGGCTCTCTCAAACGAGGGAGCCTTTGTTGCCCCTCATTCATTGGGCACCAGCCTCTTTTCACAAAATATTTGACATTTCGACGAACCTGCCGTATAATATGCTACAGAAAGACAACTGAACATTGTTCTTCAACTGGGGAGCCGCGGCAAGCGGCTGAGAGTGGAATGGCATGCTTCCTTACTCATTGAACCTGTACGGTTAATACCGGCGTAGGGAGTTTTGAGGATTCTACTTGAGAAAAAATTTTTAAGACCATCACTTCCAAAAGCCGATGGTCTTTTTTGTTTTTCATTTTATTCCAAAGGAGGAAACCGTATGAAGGTAAACGGTGAATTTATTCCGGCATCGGAAGGGCTGACCGTGAACAAACTGCTGGAACAACAGGGTTATCAAATAAACCGCATTGCTGTCGAAGTCAATCACGAAATCGTACCAAAGGGACAATATAGCACACATATGTTACATGACGATGATGTCATTGAAATCGTCTGCTTTATGGGTGGCGGCTGATGCTACATATTACCTGTAATGGTAAACCACTGGAAGTATCCAATGGTGCAATGCTTCAATCAACTGCACGAAAACAGCTGCCAAATGTCTCTGTTGTCATCCTGAACGGTTTTCAAACTACTGATGAACTACAGCTGCACGACGGTGACAGTATAACCGTTATTGAAAAAGGTGCTATGCCGCCACAGGATGTGCTGGAACATATGATGGCAGCACGACATACACCACATGTACATGAACGTATGAAACAGGCGTGCGTCGGTATTGCCGGACTCGGCGGACTTGGTTCTAATATCGCCGCTATGCTCGCTCGCACCGGCGTCGGTCATCTGGTCCTGGCAGACTTTGATACTGTGGAACCAAGTAATTTGAACCGTCAAAATTATTTTGTATCCCATCTTGGCATGACCAAGACGGATGCCACGGCTAAGTTATTGCATGAAATCAATCCGTTTATTACGATCGAAACCCATACTGTACGAATTGATTCATCCAATGCAGTGGAATTGTTCAGCGGTTGCGATATCGTTTGTGAAGCTTTTGACAATCCTGACTGCAAAGCAGAGCTGGTTTCTACTCTGCTCAGTGAAACAGAGCATATCCGTATTGTAGCAGGCTCTGGTATGGCCGGTTATGGTTCCTGCAATGAAATTGTGACAAAAAAACGTATGACCCGCCTGTATGTGTGCGGTGATGAAAAAACGGCCGCGGCAAATGGTGTCGGTTTGATGGCGCCGCGTGTATCCGTATGTGCCGGTCATCAGGCAAATATGGTACTTCGTCTGCTGCTGGATATCGAAACCCCTTAATCATTTCATTTTTATCATAAAAGGAGATATTATCATGACTGATACATTTAAAATCGGCGAACATGAATTTACTTCCCGCTTTATTCTCGGCTCTGGCAAATACTCGCTTGACCTCATCCAGGCAGCAGTAGAACATGCCGGCGCACAGATTGTTACACTGGCATTGCGCCGTGCAACGCTCGGCAGCATTGACAACATTCTGGACTACATTCCAGAGGGTGTAACTCTTCTACCAAACACGTCTGGCGCACGCAACGCAGAAGAAGCGGTTCGCATTGCACGGCTGGCACGTGAGGTTGGCTGTGGAGATTTTATCAAAATCGAATGCATCCACGATTCCAAATACCTGCTTCCAGACAACTATGAAACCATCAAGGCAACTGAAATTCTGGCAAAGGAAGGCTTTGTCGTCATGCCATATATGTACCCGGATCTGAATGCAGCGCGTGATCTGGTCAATGCAGGTGCGGCTGCAATTATGCCGCTTGGCGCGCCAATCGGCACCAATAAGGGTCTGCTAACCAAGGAATTTATCCAGATTCTTGTGGATGAAATTGATCTTCCTGTTATCGTTGACGCAGGTATCGGCAAACCAAGCCAGGCATGTGAGGCAATGGAAATGGGCTGTGCCGCAGTCATGTCCAACACTGCAATCGCGACTGCAGGCGATATTCCGGCAATGGCTGGTGCATTCAAGCAGGCAATTGAAGCAGGCCGCACGGCATATCTGTCCGGCATGGGCCGTATTCTGGAAAAGGCTTCCGCTTCTTCTCCACTGACCGGATTCCTGGCTGACTGAGGAGGCGCACCATGAGCGAAATTATCAATGCAAAATATATCACGCGTGAAACCAGCCATATGGAGTATCAGGAGGGCATGGAAATTGTTCCCGGCAACATCATAGAACAGGTGCTAGAAGCCCGTGAAAGCTATGATGAGACCAAATATACTTCCTCTGATGTTATCCGTGCACTGTCTAAGGATACACTGTCTCCGCAAGACTTCGCCGCTCTGCTTTCTCCTGCCGCACAGCCGTATGTGGAACAGATGGCAAAGCGTGCCCAACAGGAAACACGGAAGCATTTTGGCAATTCCGTTATGATGTTTACGCCATGCTATATCGCCAATTACTGCGAAAATTACTGTATTTACTGTGGCTTTAACTGTCATAACAAAATTCACCGCGGTATGCTGAATATGGAGGAAATTGACAAGGAAATGTCGGCTATTGCAAAGTCCGGTTTGAAGGAAATTTTGATTCTGACCGGTGAGAGCCGCTCCATGTCCCCCGTAGACTATATCGGTGAGGCATGTAAAATTGCCCGAAAATATTTCACTGTCATCGGTGTCGAAATCTATCCGCTTAACTCCGATGAATACCGTTATCTGCATGAATGCGGTGTAGATTACGTCACAGTATTTCAGGAGACCTATAACCCTGATAAATACGAAACACTGCATCTGGGCGGTCACAAGCGTATTTTTCCATACCGTCTCAACGCACAGGAGCGTGCAATTATGGGCGGTATGCGCGGTGTTGGCTTCGCTGCCCTGCTCGGTCTGGATGATTTCCGCAAGGATGCGTTTGCCACTGGTATGCATGCATATCTGATTCAGAAAAAATATCCGCATGCAGAAATTGCATTTTCCTGCCCGCGTCTGCGCCCGATTATCAACAATGACAAGATCAATCCGAAGGATGTACATGAGACACAGTTGATGCAGATTGTCTGTGCATATCGTCTG
Source organism: Eubacteriales bacterium (assembly GCA_030524285.1). Classification (GTDB taxonomy): domain Bacteria; phylum Bacillota; class Clostridia; order Oscillospirales; family Butyricicoccaceae; genus Butyricicoccus_A. The sequence goes on along the minus strand of JAUNGQ010000003.1, from coordinate 92,532 downwards.
TTTATGCCATTTGCCAGCATTACAATCTCCACACGTGAACGCGAGGGCTTCCGCAACGGTATCATCAATATCGCTGCAACCAAGATTTCGGCAGGCGTATCCACGGGTATTGGTGAACATATTGATGATGGAGAATCTAAGGGTGATCCACAGTTCATCATTGACGATGGACGCAGTGTCGATGAAGTACGTCAGGCTATCATTGACCAGGGACTCCAACCTGTATTCTCCGACTATATTTACGCAGGCTGATGCTAATCTGTGTGACACATCGGAAGCTGTGTCAGGAGCCATTTCTGACACGGATAGAACGCATTGCTTCCCAGCATCCATATTGCATTGTCCTGCGGGAAAAGGATTTATCAGAAACAGCATATGAGTCGCTGGCACGGGATTGTCTGTCTATTTGCCAGAAATACGATGTCCCGTTAAACATCAATACTTACATTGATGTTGCCCGCCGCATCGGCTGCAAGGGTATTCATCTGCCTTTTCACATATTTATGAATCAGAAAGACAACCTGTCTGATTTTGAACGGATTGGTGTTTCCCTACATTCTCCAGAAGAAGCTGCTCAGCTTGCCGGTACACCCGCAACTTATGTGCAGGCAGGACATATCTTCCTGACCGACTGCAAAGCCGGTCTTCCACCGCGCGGCTTGTCCTTTTTGCAGCGCGTATGTGAAGCTACCGTCTTACCCGTATTCGGCATCGGTGGTATCAATGCGGAACGCTATCCTGCTGTCATGCAGACTGGCGCCGCTGGCGCATGTATTATGTCCGGCCTGATGACTTGTACGGATGTAAAAGAAACCATGTGTCCGTTTCTATAATTGTATCTAAAATGTCAAAGTGAACACGAATTTCATATTCGTGTCCACTTTTTGTTTGTCTTCGGCTTGCATTTTCCTGCTATTGCTTTATACTATGATATAGATTTCTAGGAGGATTTGTTTATGAAGCTGCTCATTATCACAGCACCACTTGGCAATGGACATAATGCAGTTGCCAGTGCTGTTTCCGATTGCTTTACCAAAATGTATCCTGATGCAGAATGTAAAATTCTGGATATGTTTGAATATATCAGTCCAAAGCTGAAAAAAGCGACTGCAAGCGGTTATTTTCTTTCTATGAAGACATTATCCCGTATGCACGGTGTTGCTTCGACTGTATATGATTATCAGGATGAAAAGGAATTTAATGAATATACACCTTCCCGGTTGACAGATGAATTTCTTGCGTCCCGTCTGCGCCATGCCATCAATGACTATGCTCCAGATTGTATTGTCTGCACCATGGTATTTGCTGCACAGGCTGTGGATTTACTCAAGGAACGCGGTGCTGTTACCTGTCCATGCTATGGTATCATTACGGATTTCACCGTACAGAATTACTGGTGCGATGTCGAATATTTTGAATATATCGTTGCGCCAAGCGAATATCTGGAGCCACAATTTGCACGCCGCGAGATCGACTTCTCTCGTGTCCTGCCATATGGTATTCCAATCCGCGATTGTTTCCGCCAAAAGCACGATCAGCTCGAAATGCGCCAAACACTTGGGCTGGATAAAACTATGCCAACTGTTTTGATTATGAGCGGCGGTATGGGCTTTGGTGATCTTCCGGATTATATTGCTTCCATTGAAAAGCTTCCGTTTGATGTACAGATGATGGTAATCTGTGGCAGCAATGAAAAGCTGTATCAGCAAATCAGTGCACTGAAAACCAAAAATCCAATCAAGTTATTTGGTTACGTAGAAAACGTAGATGAAATTATGGATGCCGCAGACTGCCTGCTCAGCAAGCCAGGCGGTATTACAACCAGTGAATCTCTTGCAAAGGGTCTGCCTATGCTGATGATTAACCCACTTCCAGGTGTAGAAGACCGCAATGTGGAATTTTTACAGGCAAATGGCGCTGCAATTTTTGTTACAAAAACATTTCAGATTGCAGATGCAATGCATCTGCTGTTCCGTTGTCCGGGACATCTGAACCGCTTAAAAGCAGGTATTCAGTGCATTGCAAAGCCAGATGCTGCGATTGATCTCTGCAAGCACATTGGAAAAACCATTACTTCAAAATCGGAGGAATCCTGAATGAAAGAAAAAATCACATTTATCGGCGCTGGAAACATGGCAAAGGCGATGATCGGCGGTATCGTCACGTCCGGTTTGGCTGTTCCGGAACAGATTATTGCCAGCAATCCTTCTGCACCCAAGCTGGAGGCATTACAGAGGGACTTTGGTATTCAGATCATCCAGAAGGATAATGCCACAGCAGCATCACAAGCTGATATTATTATACTTTCTGTTAAGCCGTACTTGTATGAAACTGTGATCGCAGAAATCAGGGATGTCATCAAAGCAAATGCAATTATCATCATAATCGCTGCCGGACAGACAATTACAGCTAATGAAACCCGATTTGGTAAGTCCGTGAAGCTTGCCCGTGTCATGCCAAATACACCGGCGATGGTGGGAGAAGCAATGTCTGCTGTCTGCTTCAACAACGCAATGACGAAAGCAGATCAGGATATTGTCATGCAAATCCTGAATAGCTTTGGCAAAGCAGAAATTGTACCGGAAAGCATGATGGATGCAGTCGTGGGCGTCAGCGGTTCTTCTCCGGCTTATGTGTATATGTTTATTGAAGCTATGGCAGATGCAGCCGTTCTGCATGGTATGCCGCGTGCCCAGGCATATACGTTTGCCGCACAGTCTGTTCTCGGCGCTGCTAAAATGGTGCTGGAAACCGGTATGCACCCAGGTGTACTCAAGGACAATGTCTGCTCTCCAGGTGGAACTACCATTGAAGCCGTCGCGTCTCTGGAAAAGAGCAGTATGCGCGCTTCCGTGATAGCTGCTATTGATGCCTGTGTGAAAAAATCACAGGAAATGAGCAAATAATCTTCTGTTTCCTACGTCAAAGAGTCAGGCACATGTGTGCCTGACTCTTGCTTTTTGCTATATTATTCTGTACTGTTAGCGTATTACAAATTCTCCAGTCTCAGACGAACCGAATCGCGGTGTGCCGGAAGACCTTCAACATCAGCAAAATGCATGGTTGGTTGAGACAGATTGACACAGCCCTGCTTGCTGACAAACTGATGGAACGGGGTCTTGATAAATGTACCAACCCATACACCATTGGAATATCTTGCCGTACCCATGGTTGGCAAGGTGTGGTTTGGGCCGGATACAAAATCCCCGAATGCCACCGGTGCATAGTGTCCGACAAACATAGAGCCGTAATGCAGCATTTTCTCTGCTACTTCACGTTCGTTCTCAACCTCTACTTCCAAATGCTCTGGTGCAATCTGATTGGAAAACGCAATCGCTTCCTCCATGCTGTCAGCCAAATAAACTGCACCATTATCCTGCCATGACTGGCTGGCAACATCCTTTGTTTCCAGCGTATCCAACAGGCGATCCAGTTCCTTCATGGTAACATCGATGATTGCTTCATCTGTGCATACCAGAATCGCCTTGGAATTCGGGTCATGCTCTGCCTGTCCCAGCAGATCGATCGCAAGGAATGTCGGGTTGGCAGAATGATCTGCCACAATCAATACTTCACTCGGTCCGGCAAGGCTGTCAATGCCGACATCGCCGAGCACCTGCCGCTTTGCTTCGGTCACAAATTTATTGCCCGGCCCAACAATCAGATCCACTTTGCCAATGCTCTCCGTGCCATATGCAAAGGCTGCAACTGCCTGTGCGCCGCCCATGCAGTAGATTTCATCGGCGCCGGCAATATCCATGGCTACCAGAACAGCTGGATGAATCGTACCGTAGCCCTTATAAGCTGGAGAGCATGCGGCAACCTGCTTAACACCTGCTGCTTTCGCCGTAACAATGCCCATCAATGCAGAGCTTGGCAGCGGATGTCTGCCAGCCGGAACATAGCAGCCGCAACGGTCTACCGGAATCATACGGTGTCCGATTTCCAGACCCTCTACGCGGCTCTGAATATGTAAATCCTGCAAGCATTCACGCTGTTTTTCTGCAAAAAATCGAATCTGTTCCGCTGCAAATCGGATGGTATCAATGGTATCCTGATCAACCTGCTCATATGCCGCTTTCACAGCTTCCGGCGAAATTTTTACGGTATCAATATCCATGTGGTCAAACTTTGCCGCATATTCAATCAATGCCTTATCGCCATTCTGCTGCACATTATCAATAATATCCATGACCGTTCTGGTCAGGGCAGAATCCCTCTGATAGGTCTTTTTCTCTGCCTGCTTCAAGACTTTCACGTTTTGGATGCCTCCTGCTCTGTCATTTCCTATCCGATTTTCCATACTATCCGATAAAAACGTAAGAAAACCGCCGGAAGTTCTTTTTATTCGGTTCTATTATAGCGAATTTCGTGCGAAAAGAAAAGCATATGCGTAAACTTTTCTACCTCTGTTCCTTATAATATATTATATCTATTACATGTCAATTTCCAGCAGTACCGGACAATGATCACTGCCCATAATATCTGTTAGGATTTCCGCCTTCTGAATCTTATCAGCAATTCGATCCGATACAATAAAATAATCAATACGCCATCCGGCGTTGTTCTGTCGTGCCCGAAAACGATAAGACCACCAGCTGTATACACCTGTTACATCCGGGTATAGATGCCGGAAGCTGTCTGTAAAGCCGGATGCCAGCAGTTCTGTCATCTTTGCACGCTCTTCGTCCGAAAAGCCTGCGTTACCACGGTTGGTCTTCGGATTTTTTAAGTCGATTTCCTGATGGGCGACATTCAAATCGCCGCAGATAATAACCGGCTTGACAGCATCCAATTCTTTTACATAGTCCCGGAAATCGTCCTCCCACTGCATCCGATAGTCCAGACGCTTAAGTTCACTCTGGGAATTTGGGGTATAACAGGTTACAAGATAGAAATTATCATATTCCGCTGTGATCATTCGTCCTTCATGGTCATGTATATCCATTCCCATTCCATAGACAACCTCAACGGGCTTTTGCTTGGTAAACAATGCTGTTCCACTGTAGCCCTTCTTTTCTGCACTGTACCAGTATTCCTCATAATCTTCACAGTCTACATGCGCCTGTCCCGGCTGCATTTTGGTTTCCTGTAAGCAGAATATATCTGCATCTAATGTATTAAAAATATCCTGAAAGCCCTTGCCTAAGCAGGCACGCAAGCCATTGACATTCCAAGAAATCAGTTTCATTGCTTTTCCTCCGTATTGTACTTGTTGCTGTCATTGTAGCATACCAAGCAGGATATCTCAACAGGAAAAGGATGCAGATTTTCTTTCTGCATCCTTGCTTTTTGCATCCTACTTTGCTTTCTTCCAAATCGGCTCCTGATAGAAGCAGGTGCGATTGCCTGTATGGCAGGTTGGCCCTTTCGGGATCCCCCGATAAATCAAGGTATCATCATCACAATCGGTCAGAATTTCACTGACAAAGATGAAGTTACCGGATGTTTCGCCCTTGTTCCACAGCTTTTGACGGCTACGGGAGAAAAACCATGCTGTACCGGTATCCATTGTATTCTGCAATGCCTGTTTGTTTGCATAGCCCAGCATCAGCACTTCATTGTTGCGCTCATCCTGACAGATCACCGGAATCAGTTCACTTTTCTTAAAAAATTTATCCAGACTCATTTCTATCTTCCTCACAGTCTGACTGGAATATTTTTCCCATGCAGATATTCCTTTACCTGCGGGACAGTCAACTCACCATAATGGAATAACGATGCCGCGAGCGCTGCATCTGCACCGGTCTGCTCAAATACATCGGAAAAATGCCCCAATGTACCGCAGCCGCCGGACGCAATCACCGGAATACCAACTGCATCTGCTACCATTTTCGTCAGATTCAATTCAAAGCCGGATTTGGTGCCGTCCTTGTCCATCGAAGTCAACAGAATCTCACCTGCACCCAGCTCATACACTTCTTTTGCCCATGCAACAGCGTCCAACCCAACTGGCTTTCTGCCGCCTGCGACATAGACTTCATAGCCACTCGGACACTTTTCCAAATCATCACAGCTTCGTGCATCAATCGCAACGACGACACATTGGCTGCCGAATTTTTTCGCTGCATCCGCTACCAGCTGCTTGTTTTTCACAGCAGCGGAATTGACGGAAATTTTATCTGCACCGGCACGCAATAACTCCTTAAAATCATCACTGGTGCGGATACCACCGCCAACTGTCAGCGGAACAAATACCTGCTGTGCGGTGCGCCGTACAACATCCACAATGGTATGACGGTCTTCATAGGTAGCTGTAATATCCAGAAAGACAATCTCGTCTGCTCCCTGCTGAGAATAGAAGGTTGCAAGCTCAACCGGATCGCCCGCATCACGCAGGTTAACAAAGTTTACGCCCTTGACAACGCGTCCGTCATTGACATCCAGACACGGAATAATTCGTTTTGCGAGCATGGTTTACGCCTCCCCTGCCGCTACGGCAATCGCCTGCTTGACATCTAACTGACCGGTATAGACAGCCTTGCCTGCAATGGCTTCTTCAATCCCCATATCACGCAGTTTTGCAATATCCTCCAGCGTAGAAACGCCACCGGAAGCGACAATACCGCAGGAAACTGCATCGCGTAATGCTTGCAACTGTGCAAAATTCGGGCCGGACAGCATACCATCCTTATCAATATCGGTAAAGATAATGGTCTTTACGCCATAGGATTCCATCTGCTTTGCAAAGGCAATATAATCCGTACCACTGTCGTTAAGCCAGCCTTCCGTACGGACAGTACCCTTTCGAGCATCAATACCAACTGCTATTTTGTCGCCGTATTTTTCACAGGCTTCCTTAACAAATAGTGGATTCTTCACGGCTGCGGAACCGATAATCACGCGCTTGACTCCCAGCTCAAGCACACGTGCCACGTCCTCCATGCAGCGAATACCGCCGCCCAGCTCAACTGATGCGCCGGTTTCTTCAATCACGCGGCGAACGACTGGATAGTTCGGATGGGTGCCATCCTTTGCACCGTCCAAATCTACCATATGAATCAATTCCGCACCGGCATGGAGAAATGCCTTTGCCGTCGTAACAGCATCCTCTGCAACCTTATGTGCTGTTGCATAATCACCTTTTACCAGACGCACACACATCTGATTGTGCAGGTCAATTGCAGGTAAAATTCTCATTTTGCCCCTCCTACCATTTTGCCGAAGTTGCGCAGGATCGTTATACCGACTTCACCGCTCTTTTCCGGATGGAACTGGCTGCCATACATCTGCCCACGTCCCACCAGTGCCGTCACCTGATCGTTGTAATCACAAGCTGCAATCAGGTCATTCCGGTCCGCCGGACACATTTTAAAGGTATGTACAAAGTAAACATATGCGCCTTCCGGCACGCCGGCAAGCAACGGATCTTGTTTATGATATTCCAGACTGTTCCAGCCAATCTGCGGCAGCTTTAAATCCGTATCAATTTTCTGTACACGTCCCGGTAACAGTCCCAGACCTTTGGTCAACTTCATTTCGTCACTTTCTTCAAATAGCATCTGTGCGCCGAGGCAAATCCCCAAAAACGGACGTGTCTTTGCCGCATGAATCAGGGAGTCTGTCAAGCCGGATTCATGCAACGCCTGCATCGCATCCGGAAATGCACCAACACCAGGCAAAATGATACCCGCCGCAGCTTCCATCAGCTCCGGTGACGTGACAATTTTATTTTCCAGTCCGAGAAAATCCAATGCCTTGGAAACGCTCATCAGATTTCCTGCGCCGTAATCGACAATTCCAATATATCCCATCGTCAACACTCCTTCTGTCACTGCATGGACGAACAGATATCCTTCAATTCTTCCAACAAAGCTGCATTCTCATCTGCACTGCCCGTTGTAATACGCAGCATTTCATACTTCGGGAAACAGCGCACGATGATACTGCGCGTTTTCAGTTCTTCATAAATATCTGTGCATTTTGATGTACGCAGGATAACGAAGTTTGTGTGTGTCGGCAGCACGCTGAAGGCCCCGTATTTCTCTGCCAGATCTGTACAAGCCTGCTCCAGTTCATTCTTACGTGCAACAATAGCTGCACACTGCTCCTTCTGCCATCTGGTGTCTTCCAGTACAATGCTTGCTGCCATTTGGGTCATCGAGTTAACGTTATACGGGGAACGTGTCTTGTTCAGCTGGTCAATCAAATCCTTATATGCAATCACAAAGCCACAGCGTAGCGCAGCGCAGCCATATGCTTTGGACAGCGTCCGCATAACCAGTACATTTTCCAACGCTGTGGAAACATCCAAAATGCTCTGATCCCAGAAATCCATATAGGCTTCATCCACAACAACCAACGTATCCTCCAGTGCCATGCAGATGCGGATTGTTTCACCATGGTCAAAGCCCTGTCCACCCGGATTGCACGGATTGGAGAAAATCAGGATATCCGGCTTTTCTGCCTTTGCACGGTCAATAACCTCCTGCTCTGTCAGTGCAAATTCGCCGTCTTTGAGCATATTCACAACTTCCAGTTCGGCAACCTCTGCATAAAACTGGTACATGGAAAAGTCCGGGGACAATACCATAACCTTGCCGCCACGCGGTGCAAAGGTATTTACAATCAAAGAAATCAGCTCGTCGGAACCATTACCGACAACAATATTATCCGGTGCAATGCGGAACTCACGTCCTGCCAGACGACGCACATCGGTAACTGCCGGGTCGGGATAACGGTTAAAATCAATGGTTTCAATGCCTGCGATAACCGCATCCAAAAGCTCCTCCGGCAGGGAAAAATAGCTTTCGTTGGCATCCAGTTTAATATCATACATGTCTTCACCCGGCTCATATGGCGTCATGGTGGACAATTTTTCCGGTAATGTAATCATGGGTATTCCTTCCTCTGTTTTAAAAGACTCATAGAAAAAACTCCCTCAGTCCGCGCTTCCGGCGCGGACAGCTCCCTCCCATGAGGGAGCCGTTTAGAGGAATATCCTTGCACGTTACTTTTCAGCTTCCAGACCAGCCTGAAGCTGCTGTGTCAGCTGTTGAATCTGCTGTTTTTTCAGCTTCATACTTGCCAGATTAACAATGACGCGTGCGCTGATCGGCGCTACGGTTTCATACGGTTCCAGACCGTTTTCCTTCAACGTCGTACCAGTCTCAACGATATCGACAATCGCATCTGCCAGACCCATCAGAGGAGCAAGCTCCACACTGCCTTCGATCTTAATCACATTGACATCCATATTCTTGCGGGAGAAAAAGTCCTGTGTTACCTTCGGATATTTGGAAGCAATGGTACGAGTGTGATAACCGGCATAAAAATCCTCACCCTTTTTACCACACAGGCAGAAACGGCATTTGCCAAAGCCAAGGTCCAGTGTCTCATAAAATGCGCCGCCCTTTTCCATAATGGTATCCTTTCCGACAACGCCCATGTCACATACACCATGTTCCACATAGGTGATAACATCTGCTGCCTTGGACAGCACCAGCTCCACATTGGAATCCGGCAGCTTGAAGATCAGCTTACGGGAGCCGGAGCGCAGCTCACTGACATCATAACCGGAATGCTCCAGCAAAGCCAGTGTTTTCTTTTCCAGTCTGCCCTTGGTCAGAGCGATACGAATGGTATTTTCCGGTGTCATGCCTGCACCTCCATTTCCTTAACAGCGCCATCCCGGAAGATGACGAGCGTGCGGTAACCCTTTTTCTTTGCAATCTGCATGGCTTCTTCTTCCGTATTGCACGGAGCAAGCTCAGCAAGCTGGCTGTTATCATGTACATAATCCAGTGCAGCCTTCAAGTCACTGATTTCACAGAAAACAAGCTCCTGTGCAGTGATTTCCTTTTTCAAGTCAACGGAATCCGACAGGGCGTCGATATCAATGGCAAAACCGGTTGCCGGAATATCCCTGCCAAACTTGGCACACAGATTATCATAGCGTCCGCCTGTCAGCACCGGAGAGCCTGCACCGCCCATATAGCCGCGGAACATCATACCGGTATAATAATCGATTTCCTGTACAGAGCCAAGGTCAATCATGACATTTTCGCCAAAGCCTGCGGCTGTAATGGTCTCAATCAGATCACGCAGGTATTCGACTGCTTCCAGCACTTCCTTGTTGTCAGTCAGTTTGGATACTTCTTCCAGTACCTCCCCGCCGCCGAACAGTGTCGGCATCGCCTTGAGTGCGCGATATGCTTCTCTGTCTTGATAGGGTGCGAGTTCATCGCCAAGCGCTGCATAGGACTTATTCTCAATATTGGAACGAATGCGTTCTTCCGTTTCCGCATCCACATCCAGTGATGTAATCAGCGCTTTATAAATGGCTGCATGACTTAGTTCAATACGGAATGTTTCTCCCTTAACTGCCGCCAGCGCCTCAAATGCTGCTGTCAGAATATCCAGATCAGCCATGATGCCCTTTGCACCCATCAGCTCCGCACCTGCCTGCATGACTTCGGTGGAATGTCCACGGTGGAACGAGCTGGCACGATGTACCTTCTGAATATAATACAAGCGCAGCGGTAGCACTTCATTATCCAGCTTGGTGGCAACAACACGTGCAATCGGTGTTGTGTTGTCCGGACGCATAACCAACAGACGTCCATTGCGGTCTGTCAGCTTATACATTTTTTCCTGTCCGATGGAGGAACCTGCCTGCACAAATACATCATAATACTCCAACGATGGGGTAATAATCTCATCATATCCGCGTTCTTCCAGCAGATTGCGGATTCTTCTCTCATTCTGCCGGAATAGACGGGTTGCCGCAAACAGACGGTCACGGCTGCCTTCCGGCGTTGAGATTGCATACTGATTCATAATTGTCATAACCTCTAATGTAGTTTAATATTTTATCACTTTAACGCGTTAATATGATACCATCCTTACATTCCCCTGTCAAGGGTTCTACGTCATGTTACAAAAAGAATGGTTTAAAAGAATGAAACCTGTGTGCTTTCCGGCATACCCGCCAACGCGCCGATATCGGCCAGCATTTCTACTGTGCTCTTGGAAACACGGGAGCAACGAATCACAATTTCCTCCTGTGACAGGAATTCACCGTTTTTTCGTTCCTCCGCAATCGCCAGTGCAGCTTGATCACCAACACCCGGCAGCGAGGAAAACGGCGGAATCAGCCCATTTTCCGTAATCAGGAAACGAGTTGCATCAGATTTATAAATATCCATCGGCTCAAAATGGAAACCACGATGGTAAAATTCGTGTACAACCTCCAGCGTTGTCATCATATCCTTTTCTGCGGCAGATATCGTCTTATCGCGTTCCTTTTGCTGCAATTCATGGATTTTATCCACACAAACCGTATCGCCCAGGATCATGCAGGAGGCATCAAAGCCCTTGGCACGGATAGAGAAATAAGCGGAATAAAATGCCAGTGGCTCATGTACCTTAAACCATGCAATCCGATACGCCATGATAACATATGCTACTGCATGTGCCTTCGGAAACATGTACTTGATCTTTTTACAGGAATCAATATACCAGTCCGGTACATCCTGCGCCTTCATCGCTTCTTCCATTTCCGGTTTCAATCCCTTGCCCTTTCGGACCGACTCCATCGTCTGGAAGCTGAGTTTCGGCTCAACGCCCTTGCCAATCAGATAATTCATGATATCATCTCGGCAACAGATACATTCCTTTAGCGGAATGCCGCTGTGTACCAGATCCTGCGCATTTCCCAGCCATACATCCGTACCATGCGACAGTCCGGAAATGCAGAACAATTCATCAAACGATGTCGGCTTGGTTTCCTTTACCATGCCTCGTACAAATTTTGTACCAAACTCCGGTACGGCAATACAACCGATGTCACCCAAGATCGGGTCTGGTTCGTCATCCACATATTTGAGCGCCGCATTGGAGGTAAACAGGCTCATGGTTTCCGGATCGCCCAGCGGGATATCCTGCGCCACAACACCTGTCATATTTTCCATGTGTTTGATAATCGTCGGATCATCGTGCCCAAGCTCGTCCAGCTTGAGCAGGTTTTCATCGATCGAATGATATTCAAAATGTGTGGTAATAATATCGGAGGTTGGGTCATCTGCCGGATGCTGTACCGGACAGAAATCATAAATTTCTACTTCTTTCGGTACAACAACAATACCGCCCGGATGTTGTCCGGTATTTCTGCGGATACCGGTACAGCCTGCGACCAGACGGTTTTCTTCAGCCCGTCCGACATTCATCTCACGCTCTGCCATGTACTTCTTGACATAGCCATACGCTGTTTTTTCTGCAACCGTACCAATTGTACCCGCACGGAATACATGGTCATGCCCGAACAACTCACCTGTATACCAGTGGATTTTCGGCTGATATTCACCGGAAAAATTCAAGTCAATATCCGGTACCTTGTCACCATTGAAGCCAAGGAAGGTTTCAAACGGAATGGAAAAGCCCTCTTGTTTCAATTCGGCGCCGCATTTTGGGCACGCTTTCTTGGGCATATCCGCACCACAGCCATAGCCTTCATTTTCATGCCATTCGATATAATGGCATTCGGGACACAGGTAATGTGGTGAAAGTGAATTTACTTCGGTGATGTCCGACATAAAGGCGACAAGCGACGAGCCAACGGAGCCTCGGGAACCTACCAGATAACCATCTGCAAGCGATTTTGCTACCAGCTTCTGTGCAATCATGTACATCACATCGTAGCCATTGCCAATGATTGAGCTAAGCTCACGTTCCAGACGCGCCTTTACCTTCTCCGGCAACGGGTCACCATACATGCGCTTTGCCTTTTCATAGCACATGCGCTCCAGATCCTCGGCGGAATTTTCCATCTTGGGCGGATAGTTTTCCCGCGGAACCGGACGCAATGTATCGCACCAATCGGCAATCATGTTGGTATTGGTGACGACAACTTCCATCGCACGGTCTGCGCCGAGATAGGAAAATTCTTCCAGCATTTCGTCAGTTGTTTTCAAATACAACGGCGCCTGATTATCCGCATCTTTAAAGCCCATACCAGCCATCAGGATACGGCGGAACGCTTCGTCCTCCGGTTCCAGAAAATGTACGTCACCGGTTGCCACACACGGCTTTCCCAATTCATCTGCAATCGACAGAATATTGCGGTTATAATCCCGCAGCTCTTCTTCATCCTTTGCCTTGCCGCTGGCAATCAGGAATTTATTGTTGCCAATCGGCTGGATTTCCAGATAATCATAAAAATCTGCAATGCGAAGTAACTCTTCTCTGGACGCACCGCCAAGCATAGCGGAAAACAATTCTCCTGCTTCACAGGCAGAGCCAAAAATCAAGCCTTCACGATGACGAATCAGCTCACTGCGCGGCATAATCGGTTTTTTATTAAAGTACTTCAGGTTGGAATACGAAATCAGCTTATAGAGGTTTTTCAATCCAACCTGATTTTTTGCAAGAATAATAAAGTGATAGCGGCGGAGGTTTTTCAAGCTGCCAGTCTTCGCCTTCAAGTTGGCCAGTAGCGGATTGATGTCGGATATTTTCTCCGCATGTAGCTCCGTTTGCAGCTTTTCCAGCAGCTTGATAAAGATACGTCCCAGAACTGCTGCGTCTTCACTGGCACGGTGATGGTCAAACGGTCCAACCTTCAGAGCCTTTGCCATGACATCCAGACGATGACGCTTCATATCCGGAAACATGATTTTGGACATTTCTACCGTATCAATCGAGGTAAATTCGCGTTTGATGCCCAGACGTTCACAGCCCTTATGGATAAATGCCATGTCAAAACCGGCATTATGCGCCACCAACGGCAAATCCTCTGCAAATTCCAAAAATGCAGGCAATGCTTCGGACAAATCCGGTGCATCCTTTACCGTATCATCTGAAATGCCGGTCAGCTCAGTGATATTTTCCGAAATCGGCTTATGTGGATTGACATATGTCTGAAATTCCTCCAGAACCTCGCCGTCACGTATCTTGACCGCTGCAATCTCCGTGATTTCCTCCGCGTCCGCTTTCAGACCGGTCGTTTCCGTATCAAAGCAGACAAAGGCTTTTGTCAAAGGCGCGTCATAATGCCCGCGCACAACAGAAACATTACCGGAATCATTGACATAATACGCTTCGATGCCGTATAGCACCTTGATATCGATTTTATTGCGTTCAATCGCATGCATGGCTTCCGGAAATGCCTGTGCCACGCCGTGATCTGTGATGGCAATCGCCTGATGCCCCCAGTCCTTTGCACGCTCCATCAAAGATTTTGTGGAAGACATGCCGTCCATCGCGGACATGTTGGTATGCAGATGCAGCTCCACGCGCTTCTTTTCAGCGGTATCCATGCGCATTTTCTTTTTGCTTTGTACAATACCTGTCGGCTCCATGATGGTTTCTTTTTCAAAATTATCATAGCCGACCTTTCCCTGTACCGTCAGATACATACCGGTCTTAATCAGATCAATATATTCACCGGCTTTTTCCTTTGCCATGAACCGGCTGACACGCATGGAACCGTGTAAATCTGTAATATCAAAGCCCACCTTGACCCATTCTTTACCAGTGTTTTTGCTCTTGATCTCTCTGGTTTCCACAAAGAAAACCTCACCGCAGATTGTTGCGCTGTCTACGGATGCCAGCGCTTCCTGAATGGAAACTACCGGCTGGTCATACAATCTACCAAACAGGACATTTTCATCCTTTTTGACGTGAAACGACTTGCGGTTATAGCGCACCTCACCTTTTTCTGCCTTGGTCGGCTTCTTTTTCGGCTTTTCCTTTTTCTCGGGGACTGCTGTCGCAAGCTTTTTCAGGCGTTCTTTCCTGCGTTCTTCAGTCTTTTGCGCAACCCTTTTCTCCGTCGCTTCATCCGGATCAACCGTTATAACAGCACAGTCCAATCCAGTTTCTGTCCGAATGATTTCCGGCAATTGCCGCAGGTCTGTGGACAGATAATCGACTCCGGTTGCCAGCATAGAAACCGACAGCCCATCTGATGTTGTTTTCCACTGGCTGTCTGCCAGATAGCCCTGTGCCGATGGCTTGCGCAGCACCAGATAATCCCGAAGGCTCTGGATATAGTCTTCTGTCAGCCCCTCCAGTTCATATCGCGGCGCAATGCGTACACGGGACAGCCCATAGGTGGAGCTGATCCCTTTTTCGATCTCAAATAACGCTTTTCGCGGCACAATCTGGTCAAAATGGACACGACAAATCACAGCCCGCCTGTCATGGCTGACCGCAACAGAGCATACCTCTCCGTTAGAAAGGTATGCTCCATGTGTTGTATCCTCGTATCGTTCAAACAGGTCTCCCAGAGTTGTCACCGTTTATTCCTGCTCCTTTATGATCGCGTCAATTTCCTTCATCAACTCATCCACAAGCTGTTCCTGCGGCACCTTGCGCACAATCTCACCCTTGCGGAAGATCATACCGACACCATCGCCG
This sequence comes from Eubacteriales bacterium, assembly GCA_030524285.1. Classification (GTDB taxonomy): domain Bacteria; phylum Bacillota; class Clostridia; order Oscillospirales; family Butyricicoccaceae; genus Butyricicoccus_A. Next base: position 77,175 of record JAUNGQ010000003.1, on the reverse strand, counting down.
CCTGCAATACCGATATCTGCTTCCCTTGCCTCGCCCGGGCCATTGACAACACAGCCCATAACAGCAACCTTGAGCCTTGCATCCAGTCCGGCGACACGTCGTTCTACTTCATTGGCAATGCCAATCAGATCAATTTTAGTACGTCCACAGGTTGGGCAGGATACAATATTCACACCGGTATCATTCAGCCCGACAGCCTTTAAAATCGCATAAGCCGCTGTAATTTCATGTACCGGGTCTGCGGTCAGTGATACGCGGATCGTATCGCCGATTCCCAGCGCCAGCAGTCCGCCAATACCTGCGGCAGACTTAATCGTACCCATATACTCCGTGCCAGCTTCAGTTACGCCCAGATGTAGTGGATAATTTGTCTTCTCATGCATCAGCTGATACGCACGCATGGTGTTTGGTACGCTGGAGGATTTTAATGAAATACAGATATCATCAAAATCAAACTGGTTCAGCAGTGATACATGGTACAATGCACTTTCTACCATAGCTTCCGGTGTCGGAGAGCCGTATTTGTTCAGAATTTCTTTTTCAATTGAACCAGAATTGACACCAATACGAATGGGAATCTTCTGCGCCTTACACACTTCTGCAACCGCCTTGACACGTTCATCGGAACCGATATTCCCCGGATTGATGCGAATTGCACTAACACCCGCTTCTGCAGATGCCAGCGCCAGCCGGTAATCAAAATGGATATCTGCAACCACCGGAATGGGAGACTTCGCACAGATGGTCTTCATCGCCTCGGCCGCCTGCATATCGGGTACAGTGCAGCGTACAATATGGCATCCGGCAGCAGCCAGACGTTCAATCTGTGCCAGTGTTGCCGCTGCATCGCGAGTATCTGTATTTGTCATGGACTGCACCGCGATAGGCGCACCGCCGCCAACCGGTATATTTCCAACAAAAATTTGTTTTGTCCTCATGTCGTTCTGTCTCCTTGTATTTATGCCGCGCCAATCAGCCGCATAATATCCTGCCATGTGACATACAGCATCAGCAGCATCAATGCTGCAAAACCGCCAAAATGAATATAACCTTCATATTTCCGTGGGACTGGCTTTCGTGCAATCAGTTCAATCAGCACAAACAGCAGCCTTCCACCGTCAAGCGCTGGAAGCGGCAGCAGGTTCATGACCCCCAGATTGATCGAAATAAAGGCAATCAATGCGAAAAAGTTCATCATACTGCTCTGTGCAGTCTGTACAAGCACATCTGTCACACCAACCGGTCCGGACATCTGGTTCAGTCCTACCTTGCCGGTCACCAGCTGTTTTAAACTCAACCATACCAGCCGTCCATAATCATACGAACGGAAAGCTGCATTTTTCAGCTTGCCGATAAACGTCATATCTTCCACAGAGAAATCAATGCCATACCGTACGACACCGTCATATTCCGCGGCTTCGAGCGGGACATCATGCAGCGTCAGTTTCTCTCCATTCCGTCGCACAACAATATCATACTTGGTATCATCTCCCATGCTGAGTGCTGTAGAAATATCTGCATTCAGCAGAATACGATAGCCGTCAATACGAAGTATCTGATCGCCCTCCATCAGCATGGCCTCTCCCTGAGATGGGAAGCCGTCTGCAAAGCCGTCAATCACAGTATTTGCTGTCCGTGACTGCGGCAGAATCAGAAGCAGGACAATGACGAAGCCCAAAAGGAAATTCATCAACGCACCGGCCGCCAAAATCAGAGCACGCCAGCCAAGCGGCGCTCCTGCCAGTGTACCAGGCGCGTCATCCTCGGTATCCTCACCTTCCATGACGCATGCGCCGCCAAACGGAAGAATACAGAGCTTGAAATCTGTTTCACCAAATTTCCGATGTGCAATCGCAGGGCCCATACCGACCCAGAATTCCAGCACATGGACACCGGCAACCTTTGCTGCCATAAAATGTCCAAATTCGTGCACAATAACAAGGCATCCAAATGCAAGAATGGCTAAAATTATGGTTAAAATCGTCAAAAAAACACCTCTTATCGACGGGAATATATCTTCAATAAGGTACTCTCCTTGCGAGTGCCTTACCGTATCAGGGAATGTACGATCTCACGTGCCGCGCAATCGCTTTCCAGTACATCCTCTACCCTAATATCCGGCATATAATCCACCGCATCCATTGCTTCTTTTACCAGCTCTGGAATCCGATAAAACGGAATGCGATCCTGTAAAAACAGTGCAACTGCCGCCTCATTCGCGCCGTTCATGACCGCACCAAGATTGCCTCTGGCCGCTGCGGCACGACGAGCCAGCCCCAGTGTCGGAAATGCTTCTTCATCCGGTGCAAAGAAAGTCAGACTATGCCTGCGCGGCAGATCAACCGGCGGCACCTTGCAAGGCAATCTTTCCGGATAGGTCAGTGCGTACTGAATCGGCAAACGCATATCTGGATTACCCATCTGGGCAATCACCGAGCCGTCTTCAAATTCAACAGCAGAGTGTACAATACTTTCGCGATGGACAACAATATCAATATCGTCCGGCTCTACATCATACAGCCACATCGCCTCAATCAACTCCAGACCCTTGTTCATCATGCTGGCGGAATCAATGGTGATTTTGGCCCCCATGCTCCAGTTCGGATGATGCAGCGCCTGTTCCTTTGTCACATGGCGCATCTGCTCTCTACTCATACCAAAAAACGGGCCGCCCGATGCTGTCAGCAAAATGCGGCTAAGCCGATTCCCCGCAGCACCCTGCAAGCACTGGAAAATTGCGGAATGCTCCGAATCCACTGGCAGAATGGCAATACCTTTTTCCCGTGCACGCTTCATGACAATCTGTCCGGCACAAACCAATGTTTCCTTGTTCGCCAATGCAATATCCTTGCCAGCGTCAATCGCTGCCAGCGTCGGAAGAAGTCCAACCATGCCGACAACTGCTGTGACAACGACATCTGCCTCCGGAAACGTAGCCGCTTCAATCAGTCCGTCCATGCCCGAAACAACTCGAATATCGGTATCCGCAAGTTTCATTTTCAGTTCTTTCGCTTTTTCTTCATTGTAAACTGCAACCACAGATGGATGCAGCTGACGTGCCTGCTGTTCTGCACGCACAATATTGGTATTGACCGAAATGGCACAAACCTTCGCGTCAATTGAGTCTAAAATATCAATGGTCTGCATACCGATGGAACCGGTAGAGCCGAGGATAACAATATTCTTCATAAATTATAACCCCAGATTCGTAAACACATGCAACAGCAGCTCAACAACCGGTGCAACGAAAATAACGCTGTCAAAGCGGTCAAGCACGCCGCCATGTCCCGGGAAAATCTTGCCATAATCCTTGATGCCGCTCTTACGTTTGACAATGGAGAAAGACAGATCACCGATCTGACCCAGAATAGATCCGAAAATGCCCGTGGTGATGCACATTGGCACAGAAAGTGTGATGCTGCTGAAATGACTCACGGCCAAACCGTAAAGCACCAACAGGACAGTCGCACCGACAACGCCACCGATACCGCCAACAACTGTCTTTTTCGGAGAAATAACCGGAGCCAGCTTGCGTGGGAAACGTTTGCCGAACGCCATACCTGCGAACAACGCGCAGGTATCCGAGCCCCATGCCGCCAGCAGCGGAACCACCAGATACAGTGCGCCGTTACCGCCCTGCATGGTAAACATGCGAATCAGACTCATGAGCAGATACGGAATGACAATGCCGCCAAAATATGCGCCTGCAAGCTCTGGAAAGCCCATGTGCTTATGGCAGCGCAGTAGAATTACAAACAACACCACAACGCCGATAAACAGCATTCCGCGGGTGAAATAAACAGAATAGCTATCACGTGCACTCGCCCAGGACATGCCCAGCGCGAGAATCATCGCTGTCAATTGTAAACCTTTGTTTTCCTTTCCCGCAATGGCTGCGGTAAATTCCTGCGCCGCCACAACAGAAAGCGCCATCATGCATATCTGTGCAACAATCGGCGGAAAGACGAACAGCGCCAGAATAACAAAGGCTGCGCCTCCTACACCAAATGCAACTCTTGTCTTCATCTCTTATCCAATGCCTCCGTATCGTCTTTGTCTTTTATTATAAGCTTCAATTGCCTGTTCTAAATGCTCCGGCTTAAAGTCCGGCCACAGGATATCCGTAAAATAGTATTCTGCATATGCACTCTGCCACAGCAGGAAATTGGATGTACGGATTTCACCGCTCGGACGGATAATCAGATCCGGATCTGGCATAGCTGCTGTATACAAATGTTCTGAAATCATCGATTCCGTAATGTCCTCCGGCAGCAGCTCTCCCGCCTGCACCTTCCTTGCAAGCGCACGAACTGCATTTTTGATTTCATCTCGTCCGCCATAATTGATGCACAAGGTAGCAATTGCCGGGTTTTCCAAATTCTGCGCCTCACGATTGCAGTCCGCAATCAGCTTCTGGATATCCTCCGCCAACACAGACAGATCACCAATCACCTGCACAGCAACATTTTTTTCCGCCATGGTTTCAATGGCTTCCTTCAAATACCGGCGGAACAGATTCATCAGCGTATCCACTTCCTCTGCCGGACGCTTCCAATTTTCCGTGGAAAACGCGTATACAGTAAAGTATTTAACACCGATATCCTTACAGTAGGTTGCGATGGAACGGAAGGTTTCCGCACCGACCTTATGGCCTGCTGTGCGTGGCATGCCACGCTTTTTTGCCCAGCGTCCGTTTCCGTCCATGATAACAGCAATATGCTGCGGCACCGGACGCTCCTGCTGTTTATTTTCCGGCGTGCTTTCTTCCTTTTTCAGTATATTGAACAACGCCACGGTACTATGCACCGACCTTTCTTATTCGTTCTTCAGCAGGATATGCCTGCTGAAACCGCCGTTATACGCGACATGGGCGACTTGTTAGTCGCCCACATGTCACAATGTTTCACAAACTGCCCTCAGATGGACTTCAGTTCATCCGACTTTGCAGCAGTTGTGCTGTCGATCTGTTTAATATACTTATCGGTCAGCTTCTGCATATCCTTCTCGGCGTCCTTCTGCTCATCCTCGGTAATTTCCGACTTTTTCTTGGCAGACTTCCACTTGTCCATTGCATCACGACGAATGTTACGGATTGCCACCTTTGAAGCTTCTCCTTCTCTGGATACCTGCTTAATCAGTTCCTTACGACGCTCTTCTGTCAGTGGCGGGAAGCTCAGGCGGATTACCTTGCCATCATTCTGCGGATTGATCCCCAGATCAGAGGTCTGGATTGCCTTGGTAATTGCTTTCAACAGGGATGCATCCCACGGTTGAATGGTCAGGGTACGCGGATCTGGGGACGATACGGAAGCCACCTGCGGGATCGGACTTGCAGTGCCATAATAATCAACTGTGATTTTGTTCAGAACATTTGCATTTGCTCTGCCTGCGCGGATACCGGACAGATTTTCTGCCAGAACATCCAGTGTCTTCTGCATTTTGGTTTCATACGGTTTTAAATCGGGTTTCATATATATTCTCCTCTCTACTATTGGGGATTACATTTCTACCAGTGTGCCGATCTTTTCACCCAGAACAGCATGATAAATATTTTCCGGATTCTTCAGAGCAAATACCAGTACCGGAATGCTGTTATCCATAGACAGGCTGGTTGCAGTTGTATCCATAACTGCCAGACGCTCTCTCAGGACATCCATGTAGGACAATGCATCATACTTCTTTGCTTCCGGGTTCTTTGCCGGGTCTGAATCATAAACACCATCAATATTCTTTGCCAGCAGGATAATATCTGCATTGATTTCTGCTGCACGCAGCGCTGCTGCTGTATCAGTGGAGAAATATGGACTGCCGATACCGCAGCCAAAGATAACAACGCGGCCCTTTTCCAGATGGCGGGTGGCCTTATTGCGGATGTACGGTTCTGCGATCTGACGCATTTCAATTGCAGTCTGCACACGGACATCAACGCCGCGCTGCTCCAACGCATCCTGCAGCGCCAGTGAATTGATGGTTGTCGCCAGCATACCCATATAATCGGCGCGGGTACGCTCCATTTTGCCGCCGCCATCCTTGACGCCGCGCCAGAAATTGCCACCGCCCACAACAATGCCAACCTCTGTACCAATTTCCACGCACTTCTTGATAACATCACAAACCGGACCGATTACGTCAAAATTCAATCCGAACTTATTGTCACCAGCCAGCGCTTCACCGCTGATCTTGATTAACACACGCTTATACTTCGGTGTATCCATTATATTGATTCCTCCATGTGCAATCTGTTTTCTTCAATCTGCAGGAGCAAGGCTTTCCTTGCCTCTTATCCTATTGTCATTTTATATCATACATGATTGCCGTGCAGATTGCAAACGGTTTCCAGCAAAATTCTCAACTGATACAAATTTCCTCTGATATTTTCTGTTTTTTCTGCACGGATTGTACACAGCAAAGCCTCCGACAGACATCATAGTCCGCCGAAGGCTGTCCGTTTTCCTATCCTTTCTTCGGGAGAAATACACGGATCTCCGTTCCTGCACCCAGATTACTATCCAGTTCTACCCGTCCGCCATGAAATTCTACCACATGCTTGACAATAGAAAGACCCAATCCGGTGCCGCCAATCTGTTTGGAACGGCTCTTATCCACCCGATAAAAGCGTTCAAACACACGCGGCTGGGATTCTTCCGGAATACCGATACCATTGTCCTTTACCGTCAGCCTGATCTCCGATTCCATATCTGCCAACGAAATCCATACAGTTCCACCCGGACGATTGTATTTGATCGCATTTTCACACAAATTATACACCATTTCACTGAGCATCGCATCTTCACCCGGAATAGCTGGTGCACTGCCATCCAACTGTAAAGTTACCTTTACCTTGTGTGCTACCGGCTGCAAAGATTCCACAACGGCCTCACACAGGTCATTCAAATCAACCGGCTCCAGTATATCTCCCTGCATTGGCTCTTCCTCAATGCGGGACAGCCGAATGATATCCTCAATCAGGGCAATCAGCCGTAACGCTTCCTTGTGGATGCTGCCCGAAAAGGTACGGATGTCTTCCATGCTTGCCACCATGCCGTTTTCCATCATCTCTGCATAGCCGGAAATGGAGGTCAGAGGCGTTTTCAGCTCATGGGAAACGTTCGCAGAAAATTCCCTTCTGCTGCGCTCTGCAAGCCGCTGCTGGGTTTCATCCAACACGATGACAACAGCTCCCTGCACCTCTGTCAGGCGCACCATGGGACTGGCATAGACATGATAAACCCTTCCATGCATGGAAAATTCCGCATCCTTGCTTTCTCCTGCCAGAGCAGCATTGACACAGCTATGCATTTGCTGCGTACGGTTGACAATCAGGTAATTGTGTCCGATAAACTCCATCGGCTCCGCTTTCCGTCCAGCCAACATACAGATTGCACTGGGATTGATGGAAATGACAGTATTGTTTTTTGAAACCAGCAACAATCCTTCCCGCATATTGTTCGCAATAATTCCCAGTGTTTCCCGCTCCTGCTGTAATATTTCCTTTTGATCGCTAATCTGCTGATCCTGCTCCCGAATATGCGAGAAAAACGGCTTTAATTCGGCGTATGGTTCATTATTTATGCCTGCCTTTTCCAGTGCATATGCCGCCTGCTCCACCGGACGCATCATCCAGCGTGCAAGACTGCGGGACAGCACCAGAGCAAGTCCGAACAGGACAACCATCACAACCGCAATACCCGGAATCGAGCTGAGTACCATACTACGGATACTGGAATATGGCCGGGACAGACGCAGAATGCATTTGTCTGATAATTGCACAGCATAGTAATAGGTAGAAGAATGCATGGTGGAGGATTTACGGATGTCTTCCCCTTTTCCGCTTCGCAGGGCGTCTTGAATTTCCGGACGATCCAAATGGTTTTCCATCTCAGCCGCCAACGCATCGGAATCATATAGCACCGTACCGTCCTCTGTAATCAAAGTAGCACGCATATTCTCCGGCAAATCGGACAAAACCGTCGTATATTCCCCAAGTTCCATATAATCATAGCTTTTACTGATAGAATCCGTCAGGTCACAGACAGACTGCTCTGCATGCCGCATGGAATTTTTTGCGGTTACAGCCAGCGTCAGCACACTGGCACAAACAACGCCTACCGCACTGAGCAGCAGCAGAATCCAGTTAATTCGTTTTCTCATCTGCCTCCCTCTCTGTCGATTTTATAGCCGATCCCGCGCACAGTCTGGATGATGCTTCCATCATCTCCGATTTTTTTCCGAAGGGTGTTAATATGAATATCAACAGTTCTCGTAGCGCCACCATAGTCGAAACCCCAGACCTGTTCCATAATCTGATCTCTTGTGAGCACACGTCCCTGATTGTGCAAAAGATCACTCAGCAGATGAAATTCCTTCCGGGTCAATACGACTTCTTTTCCATCAACCGTGACAATGTGGCCGCCTTCATCCAGCCGGATATTCCGGTACTCATAAATTTCCCCTTCCGGCGCAGATGTTTTTCCTGCTTCCACCGTACGGCGCGCTACCGCACGGATACGGGAAAGCAGCTCCATAATACCAAACGGCTTGGAAACATAATCATCCGCACCAAGATCCAAGCCGCGCACTTTATCAATTTCTGCTGATTTCGCTGTCAGCATGATAACCGGCAGATGCTCCGTCCGCCGGGAAGAACGCAGTTGATTCAAAATAGAAAGCCCGTCTTCTCCAGGCAGCATAATATCCAATAAAATCAAATCCGGCATGGCCTGCTCCATTGCTGCATGGAATGCACGGCTGTCCGGAAAGCCCTGCGCTTCATATCCGCTGCCATTGAGTGCATATACTACCATCGTACGGATGCTCTCATCATCCTCAACCACATAAACAGACAGCTTATCCATAGGATTCTCCTCTCTGGTGTCGATTCATTTATGATTTATTATATCAGATTCTGCCAGTTTCCAACGTAAAATCTATGTAAATTCTCATAAATAGCAAAAACTCCCGATATCATTCCGGATATCGGGAATCTGTCTATCAGAAAAACAGCTCCACCGCAGCTCTGCGGGTGAATTTTGTTTCCAGCTCCTGTTTATGGTACAGGTAAATTTCATCATCAAAATACCGTGCTTTCTGCGGACATTTCTTAATACAGGCACCACATTTGATACATGGACCTGTATACTGTCGCACGTCCTTTGCATCAATTGCTCCTACCGGACATAGCGCAGCACACGTTCCACAGCCCGTACAGCCATCGCCAATCACCGGCTTGACCTTTAAGTAAGCACGTGCATTTTTCGGTGCGTAATAAGGGCGCAACGGTATGTTCCCTTTGACCTTCACGGGCTCGATCGGTAATGCTTTCAGCTCCTTCAGCTTATCTGCAATCTGCTTTGCAAAGCTTTCTGCCAAAAGCAGGTCTTCTGCGTCCGGACGCCCTGCTGCCAGCGTATAGGAGAAAGAATGCTCCCCCACAAAGGCTGCACCGGCAATGGAACGGAATCCGTTTGCTTGCAGTACATCCCGCAGCTCAATCAATGCATCATCATAATCCCGGTTGCCAAACAATACGATCGGCACTACAGGCGTCTGACTGCCGCATATATGCTCTGAAATATAGGGCAGCAGCTTATTGGGAACACGCCCGGCATAAACCGGAACGCCCACAACAGCCAGCTCATCTGCAGAACAGATGATATCCTGTTCCCGTGCATCCGGAAGTGTAAAATCATCTTCCTCCACGGCAATGCCAAGCTCCTGCGACAGAACATATCCTATCTGTCGTACGATTGTCTTCGTTGTATCTGTTGCACTGAAATAAATCAGCCGGATACGCTGCATCTGCATATCTATCCCTCCGATATCTATATATATATTTACAGTATATCACATCCTAGGAAAGATACCAATGTATTTCTACTTTTCCGGCAGGCTTCCACAAAGGCATGGAAAAGCCTGCGGCTGCTCTCATCCTTTTCCCAGAAAAATTCCGGATGCCATTGCGTTGCAAGGAAAAACGGGTGTCTTCTGTCCTCCACGGCTTCTATCAACCCATCCGGCGCCCATGCACTTGCTGTCAGCGCTGGTGCAAGCTCCTTTACCCCCTGATGGTGATAGCTGTTAACATCAACAATGTGTTTGCCAAGAATATGATACAACAAACTGTCCTGATCTACCGTTACGGTATGTACAGCGCGATCATAAGGCGGCTCCATACGATGGTCAACAGCTTCCGGCAATTCCTCTGGAATATGCTGGTATAGTGTCCCACCCATGACTGCATTAAAAAATTGAATACCGCGGCAGATACCATATACTGGCTTCTTTTTAATTCGGCACAGGCGCAACAGTTCCTCCTCCATTGCATCCCGCTGTTTGCAGATTTCGCCGCAGCATATACGCATTTCTTCGCCATAGTATTCCGGATCAACATCCTGCCCGCCAGTAAACAAAACGCCATCTACACTGTCAAACAATGTGCGAAGCTGTTTTGTATCATTGGTCAGTGGAAAGATAACTGGTACGCCCCCAGCTTCCATAATACCCTCCAGATACCCCGGTACCATCCAGATACTATCTCTCTGTACATCATATAACGGTGTTACGCCGATCATAATCGGTCGATTCATAATCACATTCCTCCAAAAAGCGCAAAAAAAATGGAGCGTCCTTATTTGAAAGGTTCGCTCCATTGCATGTCTATTCTTTTTAACTGATATCTATTACTCCATGGAATCTCTGAATGCCAGCATGCTGATTGCGACAATTGCTGTTCCAAGTGCAGAAATCAACCCACCGATGGCAAGCGTTGCAATGCTTAAACCTCTATTCATTTTCCACTCACCTCACAGCTTTTGTATTTGCAATAAGTATACCATAGTTTTCCGCTGTTTGCACTACTTTTTCCTCAAATTTAACAATCAATATACTTGCGTATGATTTCAAGTATCTTTTTTTGATTTCGTTCGTTTAACTGTTCTCTTTTTCGCAAAATACCAGCAAGCTGTATTTCATTCTGCGGCAGATTTTTTACCAGTTCTTCCAGCGTGCGATCAGAAAAAACGACAAATGCCGGGACACCGCGCAGTGTTGCAGCTCTTTTTCGGTACTCCCGCAGCTCCTTCGACAAATCTGGATTTTCTGAGCTGTTGCTTTGTCGCGCCAGACGTGCCTCCTGTGGCGATACACGTATCCGGATTGCGACCTTTTCCCCATGGAACAGCACTGGCTTTGCCTTTGCGCTCAGGCACAGCCGCGGGTACGGATTGTCCTGCTGTACCAGATATCCAAAGCTGACCAGATGCTGTAAAATGGTCATAATTTCTTTCTGCGTGCTGTCCTTCATAATGCCGAAGGTAGACACAGCGGCATAGCCCGCTTCTACAATATCCCGTTCTTTCTCTCCCAACAAAATGCGGCAAAGCATATCAGCATTGCACTGCTCTCTCACACGATATACACAGGAAAGCAGCTTCTGTGCCGCTGTTGTAACATCCTTTTCCATGCTGGAGGCTTCGCAGTTTCCACACTGCCCGCAGAAATCCGGTGCAGTTTGTCCAAAATATTGTAAAATATATTGACGCAGGCATCCGTCTGTAAAGACATACCGCTTTATTTCACGCAGCCGTGTCATATTTTTCTTCCGCAGCCATTCCACCTCTTCTTCTGTCAGCGCCGGATTTTCCGGATCTTGCCGGATGAGGTACTCATGGAAATCAATATCTTTTTCATCAAATAATAGCAGGCAGTGCGCCAATGCGCCGTCGCGTCCGGCGCGCCCTGCCTCCTGATAATAGCTTTCAATATCCCGCGGCATACCAAAATGGACGACAAACCGGACATCTGACTTATCAATTCCCATGCCAAATGCGTTGGTTGCTACAATCACTGGTACATTCCCGCTGACAAACCGCTGCTGCACTGCGCGACGTACCATGGATTCCATCCCCGCATGATATGCCACAGCATGAATATCATTATCACACAGATATCGTGCCATTTCTTCTGTCTTTTTGCGTGTCAGGCAATATACGATTCCGCTGACGTTGCCCTGCTTTTGAATAAACCGTAGAAGCTGTGCTTCCCTATCATATACGCGGCGCACTTCATAGTGCAAATTCGGGCGGTCAAAGCTGGTAACCAGACGTTCCGGGCTTTGCAAATGCAACGCCCGCACAATATCCTCCCGCACCTGTGCAGTTGCTGTTGCTGTAAAGGCTGAAACAATCGGCCTTTTAGGTAGTGATTGCAAAAACTGCGGAATTTTTCGGTAGCTCGGACGAAAATCATGCCCCCACTGGGAAATACAGTGCGCTTCATCTACCGCTACCATGGAAATCGGTAAATATGTCATCAAATCACCAAACTCCGGCGCCAACAGGCGTTCCGGAGCAATATAAATGAGTTTGCATCGTCCGGAGCTTGCCAGACGCATCGCGGACTGTCGTTCCTGCAGGGTCTGAGCACTATTGAGCAGGCAGGCTGAAATTCCTATACGCTGCAATGCCGCTACCTGATCCTGCATCAAAGAAATCAATGGAGAAATGACAAGCGTCACACCCGGCAGCAGCATAGCAGACATTTGATAACAAATTGATTTTCCCGCACCGGTTGGCATGACACCGAGTACATCCCGTCCCGACAGCATAGCATCAATCAGCTTCTGCTGTCCCGGACGAAATTCCGTATACCCAAAAGTTTCCCGCAGCAGCCGGTGCTTTAAATCCATTTGTCTTTGCCTCCCTCATACTTTACTATTCATCAGTATGCCATATTTCTGTTTTTCCTGCAAGGGTAACAGATGCGCATTCCAGTTGCCTGCAACTATTCGCGCAATCTGCCGCTTTACTTTTGCAATCGAATGCGGTATACTACAAATAATTGTGTATCGACTGTCAAAGGAGACAACTATGTTTATTGAGCTTGTAAAATCATTTATTCTCGGTATTGTTCAGGGTATTACAGAATGGCTTCCAGTATCCTCAACCGGCCATATGCTGTTGGTGGATGAATTTCTGAAGCTGAATTTCCCCAAAGATTTTACCGACATGTTTTTTGTCGTGATTCAGTTTGGTTCCATCCTTGCTGTATGTGTTCTGTATTTCGACAAATTGAACCCGTTTTCCCGGCATAAGGATAAAACGCAGAAGCGTCATACCTGGATGCTGTGGGAAAAGGTTGTGATTGCCTGCATCCCGGCCGGTGTAGTCGGCATTCTGTTGGATGATCTGATTCATGACCTTCTGTACGGTCCGTTGGTGATTGCCGTTGCCCTCATTGCCTATGGTATCCTGTTCATTATTCTGGAAAATTCCAATCCACATCCGACAACAACCTCTTTGGAAAAGCTTTCTTTCCGCAAAGCATTCCTCATTGGCGTGTTCCAGATGCTGTCTCTGATCCCAGGTACATCCCGTTCCGGTTCCACCATTCTCGGCGCAGTATTTCTCGGCTGCGAACGTTCAGTTGCCGCAGAATTTTCCTTCTTCCTTGCCATTCCGGTCATGCTGGGTGCAAGCGGACTGAAAATGTTAAAGTACGGCCTGGCTTATACAAGTGCAGAAATCGGCGTTATGCTGGTAGGTACAATTACAGCTTTCGTGGTTTCTCTCGTTGTTATCCGATTCTTCATGAATTACATCCGCAAGCATGACTTTAAAGTATTCGGCTGGTATCGCATTGTCCTTGGTATCCTCGTGCTGCTCTACTTTGGTGTGCTGGCATAAAGTAAACGTAACATTTCACTGTACGAAAAACAGCGCTTTCCATAAAGGAAGGCGCTGTTCTTTTCTCTTAATCCGTTTGAATCATCGATTCTTGAAGCCATTCAGCTTTTCCTTATTCACAAAAGCCTTCATTGCATCTTTCTGGTCCTCTGTGGAGAAGCACAGACCAAACGCCTCATTCTCATATGCAGCGCCGGTATAGATATCCGCCTGCATACCACGGCGGATTGCTGCCTTGGATTCACGTACAGCAATCTGTGCCTGCGATGTAATCAGATTTGCCAGCTCAATCGCCTTGTCCATCAGCTCTTCCGGTGCATAAACCTTGCTGACCAAACCAATTTCCTTCGCCTCGTCAGCCTTGATGGTACGTGCAGTCAGAATCAGCTCCATTGCATTAGAAACACCGACAATTCGCGGCAGTCTCTGGGTACCGCCAAAGCCCGGTGTGATGCCCAGACCAACCTCTGGCTGACCAAACTTTGCCTTTTCACTTGCAATGCGGATATCACAGGACATAGCCAGCTCACAGCCACCGCCCAACGCAAAGCCGTTGATTGCAGCAATTGTCGGCTTGGTCAGGTGCTCAACCTTGAGGAATATCTGATTGCCCAGCGCGCCGAACTGCTTTGCTTCATAAGCAGACATGGTTGCCATCTGGCTGATATCAGCACCTGCCACGAAAGCGCGGCCTGCGCCAGTAATAATAACTGCCAGAATTTCGTCGTTTGCTTCTACCTCATCAAGCACAGCGGATAAATCCATCAGGGTTTCACCATTCAGTGCATTCAGTGTTTCCGGATGGTTCATGGTAATAATACCAACCGATCCCTTCTGCTCTAACGTAACATATGCCATCTTACACTCGCTTCCTTTCTTGTTCCATATTCATTGGAATTGTTCGGGTTCATTAGAATAGCTCTATTTTACTCCTTCTTTTATACAACATCAAGAGTAATTGTTATTTTTTTCACAATTATTTTTCTAAAAATAACAGGGATGGTAATGTTTTGTTACCATCCCTGTCAAATTGGTTTTACTTTTTATCCGGCTTGAAGCCATCCTTCAGCGAGACAATACGGTTAAAGCACAGTCTGCCAGCTTCTGACGGCTTGCTGTCCTGAATATAATATCCCATACGGACAAACTGCATCCGGGTATCTGCCGGTACGTCGGCAATCGACGGCTCCAACTTGCAGCCGGTCAGCTGCTGCTTGGACTGCGGATTCAAATAATCCAGATAATTGGCGCCCTCCGGTACAGAACCCGTGTTTTCCAGTGTAAACAGATTATCGTACAGGTTCAGATCTGCATCAATGGCATACTTTGCAGATACCCAATGAATATTACCGCGCACCTTACGTCCATCTAATGGATTGCCGTTACCTGCTTCCAGATCCGCTGTGCAGCGTACCTCGACAACATTGCCATCCCCATCCTGAATCACTTCATTGCACTTGACAATATAAGCGCCCATCAGGCGAACCTCGCCGCCCGGCTTGAGGCGTCTGAACTTCGGAGGCGGAACCACAGCGAAGTCACTCTTTTCAATCCACAGCTCACGGGTAAACGGAACCTGCCGCACACCTGTACTTTCATCCTTCGGATTGTTTGCAATTTCAAACATCTCTTCTTTATCTTCCGGATAATTGGTGATAACCAGCTTGATTGGCTCGGTAACTGCCATGCGGCGCAATGCTGTCGTATTCAGCTCGTCACGGATACAGTATTCCAGCAGCTTGATGTCAACCAGACTGTCGGTTGTTGAAACACCGGCGCGGGTAACAAATTCTAGAATTGCAGACGGTGTATAGCCACGGCGGCGCAAACCGCACAGTGTTGGCATACGCGGGTCATCCCAGCCATCCACCCTGCCGGTTTCTACCAACTCACGCAGATAACGCTTGGACATGACGGTATTGGTCACATTCAGGCGTGCAAATTCCCTCTGCTTTGGATGAGATGGCAGACACGGCGCGCAGTTGTCTACAACCCACTCATACAGCGGACGATGATTTTTAAATTCGATGGAACACATGGAATGGGTAATATGCTCCATTGCGTCCTGAATCGGATGCGCAAAATCATACAACGGATAAATGCACCACTTATCGCCGATACGATGATGGGTAGCATACACGATACGGTAGATTGCCGGGTCACGCATATTCATATTCGGGGAAGCCATATCAATCTTCGCACGCAGGGTCTTCGCACCCTTTTCGTACTTGCCTGCACGCATTTCCTCGAACAGCTTGAGATTTTCCTCAACAGAACGGTCACGATATGGGCTGTTCTTTCCCGGCTCGGTCAGTGTACCGCGATATTCACGCATTTCATCCTGATTCAAGTCGCAGACATATGCCTTACCCTGCTGAATCAGATAAACAGCACATTCATAACACTTTTCAAAATAATCCGAACCATAGAAAATACCGCCGGACGGTTCAGAACCGGTCAGCCATGCAACATCCTGCAAAATAGACTGTACATATTCATCATCCTCACGCACCGGATTCGTATCATCGAAACGCAGATTGAACAGGCCGTTATACTTCTGCGCAACGGACCAGTTAATATAGATTGCTTTGGCGGAACCAATATGAAGATATCCATTCGGCTCCGGTGGGAACCGTGTATGAATCCGTTCGTTCAGTCCATTTGCAATGTCTTCATCTATAATCTCATGCAGAAAATTAGATGCAAACTCCATTGTATTTCCCCTTTTCCTTATTATTTTGGAATTCAATTGTTATATTTTCTGATTACAGTGCATCACAAGCAGCCTGTAAGCGGCGGTTAATTTCCTCAACACGCATCAGCTGCATAACAGAATATAGATCCGGCGCATTGGTGCGTCCGCATACTGCGACACGCAGCACCATGGAAACATCGCCAACCGGTCCCTTATACGCTTCCGGATTCTTCTTATACAGCTTGGTTTCCGGTGCAAAGCCATGCTTGTCAGCCAACGCTTTGACTTTATCAAACCAGACAGACATTTCGTCTGCCGGATCATATATCTCCTGATACTCAGTCAGAATTGCTTTGGCATCGTCCTTTGCGCTTTCCGGCATACCGGAATAATCCGGCTGGAACAGCTCTGGGAACATGAAGTCCATATATGCCTTCACTTCACTCCAGAAAGCAAAATCCTTACGCGGTTTCTTGCCGCCTCGACCAATAGCAAGGAATTTCTTTGTCAGCTCCGGCTCACGGACGAACATCGTATGGAATTCCGGATCATAATCTGCGCTCCACTTGGAAACGTAGTCATAAACCTCTTCTGCATTCATGCGGGAGATCACATTTTTGCTGACATCACGCAGTTTTTCCATGTCAAACAGCGAACCGGAAACGCTCATCTTTTTTGGACTGAACGGGAAATCATTGATATCCGCAGTCTGATTTGCCCTGCGCCATTCCTCAAAGTTAGAATTGAGCAGTGTCATCAGATATTCCATCACAGCCGGTACCGGAATTCCCTGCTGATAATAATATGACAGGGCCAGCTCCGGGTCCTTTCGTTTGGACAGCTTTCGCTTGGAACCGCCATCCATCTTCATCAGCTGTGCGGTATGCACATACTTCGGCCGCTTCCAGCCCATAATATCAAACAGCTGCAAATGTACCGGCAGCGTTGCCAGCCACTCTTCACCGCGTACAACATGAGTGGTATGCATCAGATGGTCATCTACAATGTGTGCAAAATGATAGGTTGGGATGCCATCGGATTTGAGCAGAACAATATCCTGATTGTTCTCCGTCAGTTCCAAATTGCCCTTGACCAAATCGGTGTGACGCACTTTATTTTCAATGCTGCCCGGAGAACGGAAGCGTACAACATAGCTTTCGCCTGCCGCCAGACGGCGTTCAATCTCCTCCAGTGAACAGTCACGATATTTTGCGTACTTGCCATAATAACCGAAGTTTTCCTTATTTGCTTCCTGCTGGGCGTGCATCTCTGCAAGCTCCTCCTCGGTACAGAAGCACGGATATGCATAACCGCGTTGAACCAGATCCTTGACAAAGACATGGTAAATAGCAGCACGCTTGCTCTGACGGTACGGTCCATATGCACCATTGTCACCGTCAATGGTTGCGCCTTCATCAAACGGCAGTCCAAAATTTTGGAAGGTCTTCAGAATCAGCTCTACGCCGCCCTCTACCTCACGCTTTTTGTCGGTATCCTCAATACGCAGATAAAATACGCCGCCTGACTGGTGCGCCAGACGTTCATCAACAACTGCGCCAAATAAATTACCCAGATGCATAAAGCCTGTCGGGCTCGGCGCCATACGGGTTACCTTTGCTCCCTCCGGCAAATCACGGGCAGGATAACGCGCCTCTACCTCTTCCGGTGTTTCTGTAACCTCCGGGAACAGCAGCTGTGCCAAACGATTGTAATCCATTGTATTTCCTCTCCAATAACATGACATATTTACAGATATGCGATGCATTTTTGTTTCATTTTTCTGACGCCTCTTAGAAAAGAGATGTTGAAAAACATTATAAGCATACCATAGTTTTGCCATTTTCGCAATGTTATGCAGAAAAAATCGCCAAATAAACCACGAGGCAAGCGCTACCTCTTCAAACACCCTTCTTTACAAATTCTTTTACTGGAAACTTTATCTTTTTCCTCCATGAAAAATTCCGTAATTTGTTGTCATTTCACAAAAATCATGCTATAATAAGGATACTTTCCAGTAAAAAACAAGGCGGTGAATACATGAAAATTCAAGAATCCGGAGAAAATTATCTGGAAACTATACTTTTACTTGAAATGCGCAATGGTACAGTCCGCGCTGTTGACATTGCAAATGAACTGGGCTATTCCAAACCGAGTGTTACCCGTGCAATGGGAGTGCTCAAAAAAGCCGGGCTGGTAGATCAGGAATTATATGGTACCATCCAGCTGACCGATGCAGGACGCAAGCGTGCGAATGAAATTTATGATCGTCATGTCCTAATCAAGGAATTCTTGATGACTATCCTTTCTATTGATGCAGTAACGGCTGAAACCGATGCCTGCCGCATTGAACATATTGTAAGCCCGTTGACAATTGAGCGTATGCGCGCTGTTCTACGGGAAAAGAGATAATTTTCCTTGACGGATCAAAATAATTGTTGTATACTGTTCAAGCAGTTTCTTCTTTGGAACTGCTTGAATTGATATGGAGAGGTATCGAAGTGGTCATAACGGGGCTGACTCGAAATCAGTTTGCGAGCAATCGCACATGGGTTCGAATCCCATCCTCTCCGCCACTGAGCTAGTCATTTACTTTGTGCTTAGAGTAAATGATTAGCTCTTTTTCTATGAAAGCAAACAACAATCCCATTGCAAATATTCCCACCCATATGGTATGATAAAATCATAGAGGACAAATGATATATTCAAATAAAGAAAGCGAGGTTTTACCATGAAAAAATATTTGATGATGCTTCTTTCCATCACCGTGCTAACCGTCCTGCTGACCGGCTGTGGAAACAGCAGTCGTGAGCAGGAGTTAGAAAAACAGATCAATCAACTGGAACAGCAGATTGCGGATATGCAGCAGACAACCGACGATGGCAAAAATACCGGTTCCGAAAATACTACAGCAGACAGCAGTACAACCGCTGACGATGCTGCTACCAACGCAAACACTGACACATCCGCCGACACCAGCGCCGACACGCAGCCAAGCGACATGAACACGCTCTCCAGCAAGGTAACCGAGGCTGTTTCCAACGCAGATGCCACGAAGCCTACCGGAACAGCGAACGAAAACCAAACCCTGTTTTTCGAGCAGAAATCTGCTCTGGACGCACTTGACCGCGAACTGGATATATTTGAGGACAATTTGGAAGCCCAATACCGTCAAGGTACATTAAACTATACGGACTTCCGAAAGCAGGATCGGGAGCTTGAAAAACTGGAAGATATGCTGGACGACGCAGAGGATCGTCTGGAGAATCGTTTCGGTATGGACGATTAACGAATAGAAAAACGTAATAATCTGAAAGCCATGAGATGATGTCTTATGGCTTTTCATTTTGCAAAAAAATGAGAGTGCAAAATGCACTCTCATGAATCACTATATTTCATCATTAAATTCAGAAAGTATACTTATGTATGAGTATATCTCCAGTATTACTGATTTTGCATTGCACTGAGCATGGACGGAATGAACTGCTTTTTACGTGAAACAACACCGTGTAGCAGCAGCGGCTCTCCCCGCTTCACTTCACAGCGGAATGCATTTTCCAGCGTAACATCGGCATCCTTTCCGGCAAACAGCACCTCGCTAGACTGATCCAGAATATTGGTGACAAGATAAAAAATCATATCAATGTGCTGATCCTTCATGATTTCCTCCAGGGCTCCTGCAAGCATTTCCTTCGCTGTTTCACGGTTTTTGCCGCTGACATAGCTGCCCTGTCCAACACCGAAACGCAGCTTATTGCTGCTGACAAATATTTTATAATCCTGCATTAAAATCTGTCCCGGTGTTTTGCCCTCCAGATTTTCCCCGGCTTCAAACATTTCCTTTGCAAACTCTTCCACCTCAATACCGGCAATCTGTGCCAGCTGACGGGCTGCATATTCGTCCTGCGATGTGCAGGTTGGAGAACGGAAAATCAACGTATCCGACAGGATTGCACTGCACAGGATGCCTGCCATATCCGGCTCGATTTCCACACCATTTTCCAAATACATCTGATAAATAATCGTTGCCGTGCAGCCTACCGGATGGTTTCGGAAGTATACCGGACCGCTGGTTTCCAAACTGCCAATACGGTGATGGTCAATGATTTCCAGAATATCTGCCTCCTCGAAGCCATCTACACATTGTGTCTTCTCATTATGATCTACCAGAATCAGCTGCTTGCGCTTCAAATTCAACAGATTACGACGGGAGATAACACCCTGATAATAGCCTTCCTTATCAACAACCGGGAAATAATTGTGGCGCACCTGTCCCATGACCTTCTTTGCCTCTTCAATCGGTGTTGAGAGCTGAAAGCTTATCATGGTTTTTGCCATCGGATGCCGGATCGGAATACTCTGGTTAATCAGGCAGGAAGCGGCATAGGTATCATACGGTGTACTGATGACAGTACAATTATGTTCCTTTGCAATTTTAATGATAGTTTTCGCAATATTGGGTGTCATGCATACAACAAGGCACGCGGCCTCCAGCTCAATAGCGCAGAGCTGTGCTTCGTACCGGTTTGCAACCAATACAATATCACCTGGGTCAACCATATTTTCCATTGCTTCCGGGCTTCCTGCTGCAATGACAATTTTTCCCTCATCAATAACCATTTCACTGGAGCCGGTAATCAGGGTTCCCTGCAGAGTTTCCACAATATTGCTGATCGGTGTAGTGGCATTCGCTACTGCATGTGGGTCCAGACTGTCCATGTTTGCCATAGCCAGACGTTTCAAGGTAATCAGGCCATCCAGCTTGTTATCATCTGTTGTAATTGGCAGTGTTGTGATATCTTTGTCTCGCATGGTTTCCCATGCACTGCGCAGGGTCATCTTGCTATCCACGCCATCAATATAACGGATATCGATATCACTTACTGTTGCATGTACATCCAGACAATTCTGTGGCGCCTTCATATGAAACCGGTTCAGAACAAAGGCGGTTTCCTGATTGATTTCACCCGCCCTGCGCGGCTCATATTCACGGTCTGATATCATATTTTTCAGATGCGAATAGGCAATTGCAGAACAAATTGAATCTGTATCGGGGTTTTTATGTCCAATTACACATATCTTCCTTTGCATTGCATTTTTCAAAATCATGTACACTTCCTCCGTAGGTAAAAAACCCTTTCCTCATTCCACAAATTAATCGTAAAGCACTTCCGTAAAAAAGTCAACCATCTGTCGGGAATTTTGCCATGCCATCCTATATTTGCACAATAATCAAAATATTTCTTGACAATCCTGTCGATTATTGTCAAACTAAAATGGACAGTAAAGAGAGGAGAATGAAAAATGTCACAGAACCCCCAAAAGCCCCGTAAGCGGGTATCAGCCGCACAAAGGGAGAAAATTCGCAGACGCCGCCGCAGACGGCTTGCTCTCACAATAGTCTGTTTGCTGATTGTTCTTGTTGTTATTGTTTGGGCCATCCGCGCACTCACGCATCAATTTTCCAATTCCGGCACAGATGCAGGAAACGGCTCTGCACAACAGGTATCTTCCGTTATTACACAGACGGAAAAGAAGAAAAAAACAGTCTACGAGCCTGCCAGTGTTTCGCTGATTGCAGTTGGTGACAACCTGATCCATAACACCTTGTTAAAGGACGCTTCCAATGGAGATGGCACCTATGATTTTATACCATTTTATGAGGAAATCAAGCCATATGTAGAAGCTGCCGATATAGCATTCATCAATCAGGAATCCCCACTGGGTACCGGTGAACCTTCCGGATATCCAAGCTTCAATACTCCGCAGGCATGTGGTGAGGCACTGATTGATACCGGTTTTGATGTCATCTGCCACGCAAACAACCATGCTATGGATTCCGGTTCAGATGCCGTATATGATACATTGGATTTTTGGGATTCCCACGCGGATGACGATGTGATCCGCATCGGTATTGCAAGAGACGCCAAAGATCGCGCTGAAATTCGCTATGTGGAGCGCAATGGTATGAAAATCGGCTTCCTCGCGTATACCTATGGCCTGAATGGATATTCCCTTCCAGATAATAACCCTGATCTGGTATCCCTAATTGATAAGGATACAATCGCTAAAGAAATGGCAGCTGTCAAGAAAAAATGTGATGCAGTTGTTGTTGTCATGCACTGGGGAGAAGAATATCAAGATGTCGAAAACGAAGAGCAGGAGGAGCTTGCTGAATTTCTGACAGAAAACGGCGCTACCTTAATTATTGGCGGTCATCCACATGTCTGCCAGCCATGTGACTGGGTAGAGTCTGAAAATGGCAACCGAGCGTTTTGTATCTATTCCACCGGTAACTTTATCTCCGCACAGGATAAATCTGCAACTATGGTAGAAGCAATGCTGCAAGTAACGCTGACCCGCAAAACCGATGGTACGGTTGTTGTAGAAAATCCGGGCGTCATGCCGCTTGTTTGCTACTTTAATTCCGGCTGGCGCGGTTATCGTGTCATTCCAATGGACGATTATACCGAATCCCTGTCCAACTCACATGCCCTTTCCGGCAGAGTGGATATGAGCGTCTCGCATCTGCACAGTATTGCAGAGAATGCTTTTGGCAACTATCTAATCGAAAAAACCATTCCGACGACATATGATACAGCCTATGCCAAGGCCCATGGGGAGGTAGCCGTAGATTCCGATTCGGCAGACGAAAATGAGGAAAGCACTTAATTGCCGCAAACGTTTTCATTGCATTATCTATGAAAATACGGTATAATATCTTTTCGGTGTTACAGCACAACGAATTTTGTCTGCGGATTGCCTTTCGCAGGCTTATAATAGAGGATGGGCAGCAATGATATACAACAATGTACTTGAGGCAATGGGACATACGCCGATTATCCGCCTGAGCCGTATGACTGATCCGGACAGCGCGCAAATTCTGGTAAAGTTTGAGGGTCTGAACGTAGGCGGTTCCATTAAAACCCGTACGGCTTTCAATATGATCGCCGATGCAGAGGAAAAAGGGCTGATTGGCCCAGATTCCATCATCGTTGAGCCAACCAGCGGCAACCAGGGAATCGGTCTTGCATTGATTGGCGCGGTACGCGGCTATCAAACCATTATCATCATGCCGGATTCTGTCAGCGAAGAACGTCGTAAGCTTGTTCGCCACTACGGCGCAGAGGTTATTCTAATTCATGATGACGGTGATATCGGAAAATGTATTGATGAATGTTTACAGACCGCACTGCGTATGGCGGCAGAAAATCCAAAGGTTTTTGTTCCACAGCAATTTGCCAATCCGGCAAATCCGGCAGTACACCGCAGCCAGACTGCACTGGAAATTCTTGCACAGGTGGATGGCCCGATTGATGGCTTCTGCTCCGGTATTGGTACTGGCGGCACCATCACCGGCATTGGCGAAGTATTGAAGCAAAAGAATCCAAATATGACAATTTGGGCTGTTGAACCGCAAAATGCAGCGATTTTGGCCGGCGGTACAGTTGGTACGCATTTACAGATGGGTATCGGTGACGGCCTGATTCCGGATATTCTGAATACCGGAATTTACGATGATATTTACATTGTAACGGATGAGGAGGCAATTCAGACCTCCAAGGATCTTGCAAGGCTGGAAGGTTTGATGTGCGGTATTTCCAGCGGCACCAATGTTGCAGCTGCACGTAAACTTGCCAAAAAACTTGGGCCAGGAAAAACAGTTGTCACGGTTCTTCCGGATACAGCCGAGCGTTATTTCAGCACACCGCTATTTGACGAATAAATCAAATTGCAGATATAGCTTGTCCCGTATGTGTTTTGCACATACGGGACTTTTTCTCATTCCCCGCATACATAAATCATCTCTCCCCTGCGGATACTTTTTCTGAGGTGAAACACATGAAAGACGAATGCACATTGCTCAACCATATCCGACAGACCACAGAAATGGGCGTGGATGGCATCAATTCCGTGATCCAGTATGCAGACGGCACATTCCGTCAGGCGTTGGAGCAGCAGCGGACAGAATACAATAAAATCCATGACTCCGCAGACAAACTGCTCAACAAGCATGGCGGCAAACCAGAGGATGTTGGCACCTTTGCAAAATGGTCCAGTGAGCTGTCCTCAGGCCTGAAAACCATGATGGACTCCTCCCAGTCCAATATTGCCGACATGATGATTCAAGGCAATACCATGGGTGTCACAAAGAGTATGCAGACTATCCGGGAATGCGATGTCAAGGACCATGCCGTTACCAGCCTTGCAAACAAGCTGCTTGCAACCGAACAGGCAAACATTGACCAGATGAAGAAATTCCTGTAATACAGGCTGAGCCGGGAATACATTCCCGGCTCAAATTATCCTTCTTTATATTCTGATACCATACTTAGAAAATATGCATGAACAGTGGTATCGTCATTCAGCTCCGGATGGAATGCTGTCACCAGCTGGTTTCTCTGTCTTGCAGCAACAATTCTTCCATCTACAGAAGCCAATACCGAAACCCCTTCGCCAACATCTTTGATATATGGCGCACGGATGAAGGTCATCGGGATAATTTTGTCATCTGCAAAACGCTGCTCCGTATAAAAGCTTCCCAGCTGTCTGCCGTATGCATTCCGGCTTGCTGTCATGGACATCGTGGCCAGATGCTTTCTGCTGTCATTTTCTATTGTTTCTGCCAGCAGCAACAAGCCTGCACACGTTCCCAATACCGGCAAACCGGACCGAATCTTCTCCCGGATCGGTTCCAGCATATCCAGCTCCCGCAGCAGCTTTCCCATTACAGTCGATTCTCCCCCCGGCAGAATCAAGCCATCGAGCGACTGTTGCAAGTCCTCTGCACAACGGAGCTGGACAGACTGTGCGCCCAATTCCTCCAGCCGTTGCTCATGCTCGACAAAGGCCCCCTGTAATGCAAGAACACCGATGATCATTGTCCGCGTTCCTCCATAATCAGACGGATTTCCTGCGGATTGATACCAACCATTGCTTCACCTAAATCCTCTGACAGCTCGGCCAGCTTATACGGATCATTGTAATTCGTAACTGCCTGTACAATAGCAGCTGCACGCTTTGCCGGATCACCCGATTTGAAGATACCAGAACCGACAAAAACGCCCTCTGCGCCAAGCTGCATCATCAGCGCCGCATCCGCAGGTGTTGCTACGCCGCCTGCTGCAAAGTTAACAACCGGCAGGCGTCCGGTTTCCTTTACCTGCTTGAGCAAGTCATATGGAACCTGTAGCTGCTTCGCCGCTTCATACAGTTCATCTTCCTGCATGGAAGAAACTCTGCGGATTTCCTGCATCATCTTGCGCATATGGCGCACTGCCTGTACAACATCGCCAGTGCCCGGTTCACCCTTGGTACGGATCATGGAGGCTCCCTCAGCGATACGACGCAGCGCTTCCCCAAGGTCGCGCGCACCGCAGACAAACGGTACGTCAAATTTTGTTTTATCAATGTGATAGATATCGTCTGCCGGCGACAGCACTTCAGACTCATCAATGTAATCAATCTCAATTGCCTGCAAAATCTGTGCTTCTGCAATATGTCCAATACGGACCTTCGCCATAACCGGAATGCTGACTGCCTGCTGAATACCCTTAATCATTTTCGGGTCACTCATGCGGGATACACCACCCGCTGCACGGATATCCGCAGGAATGCGTTCCAGAGCCATGACGGCGCATGCGCCTGCCTGTTCTGCAATTTTTGCCTGTTCCGGCGTTGTAACATCCATAATAACGCCGCCTTTTAGCATCTGTGCCAACTGTTTATTCAATTCATAACGTTCAGACATAAGAATCCCTCGCAAATATAATGAATTTATGATTGGAAAGATCGCGCGATTTCACTTTGATATTAGTATACTACAAACTGTATATTAATAAATATCCAATTTTTATATTTTTTCTCAGCACAGTTTATCTTGCATCTTTCATGATTTTATCCTGCAAACATTGATTGCATATAAAAAATATGGTATGATAATAAACAGTTAGCAACAGGGAACGGAGGATGCTGCAATGGAACAATCCGAACTGCGTGAAAAACATGTGCAGGCAGTTTATGAACAAACAGGAGTGCAGATTCCTGCCCCTGCTGTCAATGGCGATGTCCGCCTTGTCTGGAAGCTAAAGGGCACAGGCAAAAAATCACGTCGGCAAATCATCGATTCCTGCACCAAGGGACAGCCGGTATTTATTATCTGCGATTCCAACGGCTCCAACTGCACTGTTATCACGGAAAACGGCGAGGAAATCGGCAGGCTAAGTGAAAAAGATTCCAAAACCTATCATCATTATGTGGAAAAATACCGATATCATGTTTATATCAAGCGGATTCGGCTGAAAATGGAAAAGCCGCATATCAAAATTTTGCTGATTGTGCATGAAAAGCCCGAGCTTTCCCTCGGATATATACATATGGGATAACAAAAACCTGAGTGGATAGTTTGTCCGCTCAGGTTTTTTTCCATGTTTTACGCTTATTCTTCCGCCATACGGTAGCCCACACCAATTTCCGTTCGGATATAATATGGCTCCGCCGGGTTCTGTTCCAGCTTGCGCCGGATATGCGCCATGTTGACGCGCAGAATGCGGTTGTTATCCGTGGCATATGGACCCCAGATACGGCTGATAATATAGTCATAGGTCAACACACGGCCTGGACGGCGTGCAATCAGCTCTACGATTTTATATTCGATCTGGGTCAAATGAATCAACTGCCCTGCTACAGTCACCTGACGGCGCTCAAAATCCACTGTCAGGTCTTTTACAGTATAACTGCCGCGTGGCAAATCATCACCGGAATCCAGCTTCGCCTGATGGCGCAGTGCAGTCCGAATACGTGCTAACAGCTCGGAAGTACCAAATGGTTTGGTAATATAATCGTCTGCCCCCAAATCCAGCGCCTCAACCTTTTGCAGTTCCTCTTCCCGTGCAGATACAACCAGAACCGGGACGCCGGACCAGCTCCTGAGCCAGCGCAGCAGCTCCAGGCCATCCATATCCGGCAAACCAAGATCCAGCAAAATCAGATTCGGACAATGTGAATTGATAATAGAACGTGCAAGACTGCCAGTTTCTGCCTGTAATGTATGATATCCATTGGCTGAAAGCACAGTTGTCAGTACATGGGCAATCGGCTGCTCATCTTCTACAATTAAAATTGTTTCCTTGTTCATGCTTCCTCCTCCAGTGGCAAAGTGAATACAAACTGAGCGCCGCCATCCAGATGATTTCTTTGTGAAATCGTTCCGCCATGCGCCGTAATAATGGAACGGCAAAGCGTTAGCCCGATTCCCAAACCGCCGCGTCTGCTATCCGTCTGCACCTGTGCAGATTCAAACAGCGTATCCTTTGTGCTTCCCTCAATTCCCGGTCCAAAATCCCGTACCAAAAATTCTGCCGTATTTCCATTACGCCGTAAACTGATATCAATTGGCGTTCCGGCATAACGGATCGCATTTTCAATCAGATTAATCAGTACCTGTACAATTAACGTAACATCCATTGGAATAAACAGCATTTCCTCCGGAAGCTGGACACGGACCTGTGCATCTGGAAAACGTTTTTTGCAGCGCAAAACAGCCTCTGCAATAACCTCTTCTGCCGGTTCTACTGACTTTTTCAATTCTGTCGTCTGAGAAACTCTTGTAACAGAAAGCAGGTTTTCCACCATCCGCAGCAGCCATTCCGCATCCTCATGAATATCAGCAGCAAGCTTTTGGGTTTCCACACGTCCAATCTGCTCCCCATTTTCCTCAATCGCCGCCGATGCGCCGATAATACCAGTCAACGGTGTACGCAGATCATGAGAAATAGTCCGCAGCAAATTGTTTCGCAGCTTCTCACGGTCTGCTGCCATTGCTGCCCGATTCCGTTCCTCCGCAAGCATCTGCCGTTCGAGAGAAATACCGGTCTGCGCCAGAATCGCACGGACATGCTCAAAGGTTTCATCTGCCACCTTGCGGTCACGCAACAGCAAGCCGACACAGCCAAGCATATTTCTGCCACAGGTCAGTGGAATATATCGGAATTGTGCAAATGGTGCATAGGTTGTTCCTGCACCGGTATCACATATCTTGTCAAAGCAATCGCAAACCGCAGTATGCTCAATTGAGGCCGAAACAAATCCACCTATTTCTCCGCACATCAGCTCTTCATTTTTAGCTATGTCGTCTGCTTTCTTTAAATACAGCACCGGGCAGTCGAGCTGCTCATGCAGATACTGCATGGTGAGCTGGATCATCTGTTCCCCATTATGTGCGCTGGCAAGCTGCTGAGAAAAATCATACAACCTGCGTACACGCTGCTCACTGGCACGCGCACGGCGTGCCTGCTGCTTTACATTTCCGGTTGAAGCACTGGTAATAACCGCAATCAGCAGCAATGATATAAAAATAACGGGATATCCAGCCGTTGTAAAATTAAACTTATAATATGGAGCTGTGAAAGCATAATTTACTGCAAATACACCGATGACGGATGCCAGAATCCCCCATCCATACCCTTCTGTCATGCGTGCTACCAGCAGGACTGCCAGTGTAAACACAGCTGCAACATTAGCTGAGCTGCTGCTGAGCTTGACCAGCAGCGTGGACGCACCAACTGCTACAAGGATAATTGCCACTGTGCTAAAGAAATCCAGTACATTGCGCCGGTTTATATGAAAGCGTTTTCGCTTTTTTTCCTTTCCATTCGTACTCATAAACGTTATCTCCTTTCCTGTCCACTTCACAGGCTTGTGTTTTTTCGACAGATTATCTTTTATTATAACAACCGTCTGCATCTGAAACAAGCCATCAAGTGTTAAGGATTTGTTAGGTCATTGCTGTTTTTTTAATCGTTTTGCCTAATTTATCAAAAAAATCCTCAGCTAATTTGTAAACAAAACTTCAATTTTCAAGTATTCTCGATATATTTTACAAAAACTATTTGCAATTTGATTTTTTATGCTATAATATGAAGAGCACAGGAGGAATACCTATGAGTTTTTTAAAACCGATCTTGATCGCCGTTATTATTATTCTGGCATTACTTATTATAGTAAAAGCAAACCGTTTTGCGACTTCTGACCAGCCTTCTACGGAAGCAAAGCCAGATCCCAAAAAGCCGGAAAAAACCCCTGCGAAGCCTGCTTCTCAGACACCGATTGAGTTCTTTCTGGTATATGTGGGCCGCCGTGTGCCGGTTACACATTATCCATTTACCATCGGCAGTCGCAACGACAATGATCTGATCATTACAGATTCCACTGTATCTCGTCAGCACGCAGAACTGTTCCGCAAAAACGGGCAGGTTTGCCTCCGCGATCTTGGCTCCCTCAACGGTACAATTGTAAATAAGGTTCCCCGTTCTGAAATCGCAATTGTTGGCGGTGAGCGTATCCAGCTCGGTACTACAGTTTTGCAGATTGAACGTGCGATAGATGACGTATCCGATGATACACAGTTTATCCGGAGGTGATTCAGACCGTTATGGCCAAAAAAAATTTTTCCAAAAAAGCACCAAAGATGAAAATGAAGGAACCGGCTCGTTCAGACCAAAAGTATCTCGGCGCACAAACGCTTGTACTGTTTATTCTGTTCCAGCTGGTTTCTCTGCTTACAGTTATGGTAAGCGGGCGCGGCACCGCATATTTTTATATGATGATTCCGCTGGCAGTCATTACCTATGGCGGCTGGTTTTTTGTCCGCCGGATGCATGCCGACGTACCGTTTTTTCTGGATGCCGCTATGCTTCTGACCTTTGGCACCATGATTCAGTGTATGCTGATGAAAGAGGATGGACGCCCTACATCTCTGATGATTATTTACGTGCTGTCCGCTGCTGCTGCACTGATTGCCGGCTTTACCTATAAGGTATTTCCGGGTCCGCATATTGCATCGGCACGCGGCACTACATTCCTGATTGCCGTATCCATTTTTCTGTATCTTGCCACACTGGTTCTCGGCGCTGCTGTAGGCGGTGGTGTGCGCAACTGGATCAGCGTTGGCGGTATGTCTGTTCAGCCGTCAGAATTTAATAAAATTATCTATGTATTGGTCATGGCAGGTCTGCTTTGTACCAAAAATCAGCCAGGGAAAAAACGTATCTGGGTATCGATTATTGTGACCCTGATGAATCTGGGATTCCTTGGCATTCAGGGCGAGTTTGGTACCTTCCTTCTGATCCTGTGTACCTTTCTTTGCTTTCTGTTTCTGTTCGTACCGGATATTAAAGTATTTGCTTCGGTTTTCAGTATTCTGATCGCAGCCGGTGCGGCAGCAGCAGCATGCTGTTTATCACTTCTGAAAATTACCGGTGGCTCCAGCAATTTCGGCCCAATGCAATTTATATTGAATCAGGTCAATAAAATTGTCAACCGTTTTGCGGTCTGGCTCGATCCGAGTATTGATCCACAGGGTGCCAGCTATCAGATTCTACAGGCTCGCAAAGCTTTGCTAAATTCCAATCTGTTTGGCAGTGACACCACAACACCGTTGTCCAATCCAACCAACGACATGGTTTTCCCTGCCCTGACAGAACGCTGTGGCCTGATCATTGCACTGACCGTTTGTATCCTGTTCGGCCTGTTGCTGATCCGTGGTACCCGCATTTATTTCCATTGTCCGGACCGGTATCATCAGGCTGTTTGCGCTGGTCTGTGTTTTCAGCTGATTTTACAGGCATTTATTATTATCGGTGGCTCCATCGGTATGTTCCCGCTGACCGGTATTACATTGCCGCTCATTTCCCGCGGCGGTACTTCGCTTATGACAACCTTTATCATATTGGCGGTCATCCTCGTGATTTCCGCCGGAAACCTCTGGAACGGAAGGAGGGACTATTCCAGCTATGATTCCAAGCTTCAAAAGGCGCGTACAGTGCATTCAGACCGCATTTTTGGTATGCGCAATCGCAGTCGCAACCGGACTGGTGTGGACGACGCTGGGCAATCCGGAGAGCCGTGAGGCTGCTGCGCAGGAAACCAAACAGCGTACTTATGTCCGCGGTTCGATTTATGACCGCAATGGTACACTATTGAATTCCTCGGAAAAAGTCAACGGTGACCGTATCTACAATTCCGATTATGAACGTGCTTTTTCTACCGTAACCGGATATTTTTCTCCGATCTATGGCACTACCGGACTGGAAAACAAATTCAATTCTGAGCTGATTTCGAGTAAAAGTACCTCGGAGAACAAACGCGGTCATGATATCACTATTACGCTGGATGCTGATTTACAGCAATCAGCATATGCGGCTATTTCTGATCTTCCGAACGCTGCTTCTGTTGTTTTGGATGCACAGACCGGTGAAATCCTTGCTCTTGCATCTACCCCGACATTTATCCCGTCACAGTTGGAAGACAATTGGTCAGAATACAGCCAGAAAACCGGCTTGTTCCTGCCAAATGCCTATAAATCTACGTTTGCTCCCGGTTCCGATTTCAAAATTATTTCAGCCTGTGCTGTTATCGACAACGGCGTAGACGGTACGACAGTCCATGACCAAGGCTCTTATACCTTTAAAAATGGTCAGACAATTACAAACTATAACAGCCGTTCCTTTGGCAACATTGATCTGGATGATGCAATTTATTATTCCTCGAATGTGTACTTTATCACGAAGGCACTTGAAATGGGCCCTGATAATTTGCGGCAAAGCCTTGAAAAGTTCAAGCTGGGTGAGAATATCGAGCTGGACTTCACAACGTTAAACTCCAACCTTGATTTTGAGGATGAACGCGATGAGGTAATCGGCTCCATTGCTTTCGGTCAGGGCAAGACAGAGGTTACACCACTCTATATGGCAATGGCATGCCAAGCAATCCTGAATGACGGCAATATGCTGAAACCGTATATGATTAAATCCATGGTATCCGGCAACGGCACTACCTCGGATGAGTATACGGATACGCCGGAAGTACTGACCCAAGTCACTTCTGCGGAAACTGCACAAAAGGTTGTTTCTGCGATGGAAGGCGCTGCCAGACATTATGGCTTTGATTACATCGGTCCAGACGGTTGGACTGTTGCAGCCAAGACCGGTACTGCCCAGACTGGCACCAGTACAAATGCATGGATTGTATCCGGCGCAATTGATGCTGACAACGGCAATACACCGAAATATATCGTTGTTGTCATGGCAGCAGATCAATATGAAGATGGTATTTATTACAAAAATTCTGTCGATCAGATTTATGACGCTCTTGTAACATATGATGCAAACAAATCCTCTTCTTCCGTGGAAGATTAAAGGACAGGCGGCGCGGCACCACACTTCGTGGTGCCGTTATTTTTTTGCAAAATACTGGTTTATTTTGCAAAAATACATAATTTTTATCTATTTTCGAGCTTATTTTTCATAATATGCTTGCTTTCGTTGATAATCTATGGCATAATAGGCAATAGATTACAAATTGGTTACAAATGACAAAAAGGAGGATTCTCATGAAGAAACGACTGATTTCCCTTGTTCTGGCGCTCTGCTGCACAGCAGGCTCGTTGCCCTCTGTGCTTGCAGCCGATACCATCCAGACAACTGAACCAGCTACAATTCCTTCCGTACAAAGTGCACAATCAGCAGATGCCTCTCTTTCCGATGAGGATGTGTTCAGCAAGATTTTTGCCAACAATAAAACCGCGCTTTACAGTAAATATACACAGCTAACCTATCAGGTTCCGTCTGGCTACAATGTTGCACACGGCATTGATGTCTCCAAATGGAATTATGATATCAACTGGACAAAAGTAAAAAATGACGGCATTGATTTTGCCATAATTCAGGTTGGCAAGCGTTATGCCGATACCGAATTATTACCCGGTCATGCGCTCTATCAGGACCCTAAATTTACCACATACATGGAAGGTGCAATTGACGCCGGTATCCCGGTTGGTGTTTATGTAGTCAGTCAGGCATTGACCCGCGATGAAGCAATCGAAGAGGCGAATTTTGCCTTAGATCGTATCGCTTCCTACGATATCCAGCTTCCGATTATTGCAGATCTCGAGTTTTATGAAAACGGTAGATTGGCTCTGTCTGATCTTTCCAAAGAAGAAATGACGCAAAATGCCCTTGCATTCTGTGAGACAATCCGCGCTGCGGGCTATGAACCAATGCTGTATACCAGCAAAAATTACTTTGAGCGCAACTATGATGCCGAGCAGCTCAGTCAGGCGGCTCAGATCTGGCTTGCGAATTACACACAAGACACACAATATGCCGGTTCCTATCAATACTGGCAGTATTCTTCTGAAGGTAAAGTGGATGGTATCAGCGCCAATACGGACTGCAATTTCTGTTTCTATCAGGGGGAAACCGCTCCTTGGGAAAAACCAACGCCATCCATCAACTTTGCAGACGTTTCCTCTTCTGCATGGTATGCCAAGGCTGTAGAATATGTTTCCACCAACAACCTGATGATTGGTACATCCGATACGCTGTTCTCGCCGTCACTCTCTCTGACCCGCACGATGATGGCGCAGATTTTATACAGCTTCGCTGGAAGCCCTTCTGTTACCTATTCCAATACCTTCTCCGACATTCAAGACAAACGGTGGTATACTGATGCGGTTATGTGGGCAGCAGAAAACAACATCATGCAGGGCTATGGCGATCGCACCTTCGGTGTAAATGACATTATCACCCGTGAACAGCTTGTATCTGTACTGTATCGTTTCTCTCAGAACAATCAAATTGATGTCAGTACGCTGGATGATCTGTCGAGCTATACAGATGCATCCTCTGTTTCCGGCTATGCCGTCACGCCGATGCAGTGGGCTGTTGCAAACAAAATTGTTTCCGGACGCACGGCCGCAACACTCGCGCCACGCGGTACAACAACACGTGCAGAATGCGCACAGATATTGATGGAGTACCTGACCGGTATCGCCGCCTCACTGATGGAAAAAACAGAATAATGTGCTCACAATAAAATCTTAAACCCAAAAACCGCCTTCGGGCGGTTTTTCCTATACAACAGAACAATATCCTCTGCTACACACAATCTTCACAATAATTCACGTAATTTCCACGCTTCATTCACATTATATGCGTTTCATGCTGTTTTAATATATGCAGTACATTTTTTACATAAATTTTACATAGGAGGATCAGCATGGTCAATCATGTTTTTGAACGTCATGAAGCAAAGTTTTTGGTAGATGAGCAGCAACGCACCTTACTGGAGCGCGCATTTGAAGAGCGAATGCTGCCTGACCCGCATGGTGAGAGTACAATATGCAATATTTATTATGATACGCCTGATTTCCGCCTGATTCGCCATTCATTGGAAAAGCCTGTCTACAAAGAAAAGCTCCGTGTCAGAAGCTATGGTACAGTCCAACATGCATCGCAGGTCTTTCTGGAGTTGAAAAAGAAATATGACGGTATTGTTTATAAACGCCGGATTTCTCTGACAGAACAAGAGGCAATGGATTTCCTCAGTGGAAAAACAAATTTGAAGCCATACAGTCAGATTGCACGCGAAATCATATATTTTTATACCTTCTATCAAAATCTGGAACCTAAGATACATCTGAGCTATGACCGCACTGCATATTTCTCCAAAACAGATGCTTCCCTTCGTATCACATTTGATAAGAATATCTGTTGGCGGCAGGATGATCTATATTTGACCGCACAGCCCGGCGGAACACCGCTTCTTTTACCGGGTCAAGCCCTATGTGAAATCAAATCCGAGTCCGCAATCCCGCTCTGGCTGGTTGCTATATTGGGTGAGGCAGAAATCCGCCAGACATCCTTTTCCAAATATGGCAGGGCATATCAGTCCATCCTGACAGAAAAATTATATGAAAGCAGAGGTATTGGTTGTGCTTGATTCTCTTTTTTCCGGACTGTTTTCCACTGTGGAAAGCAGTATCCATCTTTCTGATTTTATTATCAGCATTGCTGCGGCGCTGTTTCTCGGTGCATTGACGGCAATTGTTTACATGTATCGCTCCACGTATACCAAAAGCTTTGTTGTAACACTTGCTATGCTTCCGGCAATTGTCAGTGTTGTCATTATGATGGTCAGCGGAAGCCTTGGCGCAGGTGTTGCAGTTGCCGGTACCTTTTCTCTTGTCCGTTTCCGTTCGGTTCCCGGTACAGCGCGAGAAATCGGCGCAGTTTTCCTTGCTATGGCAGTCGGACTTGCCTGTGGAATGGGATATCCGATATTCGCAATTCTGTTTGCTGTCATCATGTGTTTGGTGAGCCTGCTTTATACCCTGATTCACTTTGGTGAAGGAAAATCTTCTGAGTTGAAAAAAACGCTGAACATCACGGTTCCAGAGGATTTGAATTATACTGGCATCTTTGACGACCTAATGCTACAATATACAACAGACGCCAGGCTCATCCGGGTAAAAACCACCAATCTGGGAAGTTTGAATCGATTGACATATAATATCACGCTGCGGGAAACCGGGTTGGAAAAGCAGTTCATTGATGACCTGCGCTGCCGCAACGGTAATCTGGAAATCAGCCTATCTATCCAGTCAAATGAAATCTTTGAGCTTTGATTGTGAGGTATCCTTTATGCGAAACAAAACAATTGCTATGCTGCTTACAGCTTTCTTTTGCTTGAGCTGTACAGGCTGTTCCAGTAGCCCGACAGAAGATTCTGGCTCCGGCAATGCTGCGTCATCTGTAGATACTAACCTCCTCTCTCCCCCATCAGAAATGTTCACAGATCGAGATTTTGAAACCGATTACTCCAATTACGTCACAGTTACACTCCGCGATGATGCTTCCAATGCAAATGGTGATGGCGTTACCATAGAAGACAATATCATTACCATTACCAAAGAAGGTACATATCTGCTGACAGGAACACTTTCTAATGGTCAGATTATCGTCGAGGTAAGCGATACCGAAAAGGTCCAATTGGTTCTGGACAATACCTCCGTTTCCAACAGCACAACTGCGGCATTGTATATCCGGGAAGCAGACAAAGTTTTTGTGACAACGACTGCGGATTCTGAAAATACGCTGGAAGTCACCGGAGATTTCTCTGATTCAGGCGAAGAAAGTAACATAGATGGAACAATCTTTTCAAAAGCAGATGTAACGTTAAATGGTAATGGTTCCCTTTCAGTTGCTTGCGCCACAGCACATGGCATTGTCTCCAAGGATGACCTGAAAATTACCAGTGGCGCTTACCATATCACTGCTGCAAAGCAGGGTATTTCCGGTAAGGACAGCGTGCGCATTGCTGATGGCACGATCACCATTACAAGTGATACCGATGGTATCCACTCTGAAAATACCGATGATACAGAAAAGGGCTTTATCTATATCAGCGATGGAACACTAAATATTACCAGCAGCAATGATGCCCTTGATGCATCCAATTATATTGCCGTTCTCGACGGTACACTAAATCTGACAACTGGTGGTGGCAGTTCCAATGCTACAAAGGTGCAGCAGGGTGAATTTACCGGTCAGGGCTTCGGCGCACTCCAGCATCCTTCTGATGGTACGCCTGCGCAAATGCCGGATGATGCCGTGGAAGCATTCGATCAGATACCTGACGGGAATGCAGCCGGAAACGGGGATAATCTTCCGAAAAATGTCCCTTCTGATGAAAATATTCCAACAGATCGAGGCTCCCCAAATCAGCAGCAACCTCCGACGGAGCAAGATGCACAGACAACTGCTGAATCCGATGC
The DNA here is from genome assembly GCA_030524285.1 of Eubacteriales bacterium. Lineage (GTDB taxonomy): Bacteria > Bacillota > Clostridia > Oscillospirales > Butyricicoccaceae > Butyricicoccus_A. Next base: position 40,187 of record JAUNGQ010000003.1, on the reverse strand, counting down.
TGACACAGAAACAACAACGGCTTCCGATTCCTATAAAGGCTTAAAGGCTGACACTGCCATTGTCATCTCGGGCGGCACATTCCATATTGATTCCGCAGATGATGCACTGCATACCAATGGTTCCCTATCCATTTCCAACGGCACCTTTACCCTTTCCTCCGGGGATGACGGCATGCATGCAGATGCTTCCCTGAACATCTCTGATGGTAACATCACAATTTCAGATAGCTATGAGGGAATCGAAGCAAGTGAAATCACCATTTCCGGCGGTTCCATTGACCTGACTGCCTCAGATGATGGTTTGAATGCAGCCGGCGGCAGCGACAGCTCCAGTATCGACGGACGCTGGGGACAGAATGATTTTGCGGAGGATTCTGACATAGGTATTACTATTTCCGGTGGCGCTTTGACAGTAAAGGCAGATGGTGACGGTCTGGATTCCAATGGTTTTCTATTGATTTCCGGCGGTACAACCTATATCAATGCTCCGATTAACGGCGGTAATGGCTCTTTGGATTACACCACCTCTGGCACAGTTACCGGCGGTACTGTTGTGGCAGCTGGTGCCTCCGGTATGGAGGTGAATTTTGACTCGGATTCCACACAGGGAGCAATTCATTGTGATCTGTCTTCCACCCAGTCTGCTGGTACAGAAATCACACTCACAGACAGCAGTGGCAATATCATTGTCAGCTATACGCCAGAGATTGACTTCCAATGCATCCTGATCAGTTCTTCCGATATTACCGAAAACGGCACTTATACACTAACAGCCGGTTCGGAATCCATAGAAATTCAGATGAATGGTTATATCTATGGAAGCTCTGGCGACATGAATGGCGGAGATATCCCGGCCCGTGACAGGAATCACATGGGAAATACAGCTGCTTGATGTCTTTTCCAGTAGATTTTTACGCTCTGTTCTGATACAATAAACATATTATCTATATCCAGAACAGGAGGGTATTATATGGATAGACACATTATTTGGTCTGATAGAAAACGCATTTTCTGCGGTCTGCCTTGGACCTTTACGAAATACAGTTTTTCCAGCGACCGTCTGTTTATTGAAACTGGTTTGCTTGGTAAACATGAGGACGAAGTACGCCTGTACCGTATTATGGATATTTCCCTGAGTCGCTCTTTTTTACAGCGTATTTTTGGTCTGGGAACCATACATTGCTATTCCGCTGATAAATCTATGGGCAATTTTGATATTGTAAACGTCAAAAATCCTCGTCAGGTAAAAGAACAGCTTTCCGAACTGGTGGAGCAGCAGCGTGAAGCAAAGCATGTTGTCAATCGTGAATTCATGTCGCATGACGACACATTTGATGACGATACGGCGCATTTTTAAATCGTATTTTATCTCTCTACATAACAAAAGCAATTGGCCTGAGAGCCGGTTCCTGACCGGATTTCTTGGGTCATTTTGTTTTCTTTTGAAAAAATTTGGTTTTTTTTTCATATTCGCCTGCAAAATAGATTTTTTGTGTTATACTTATCATAGAAAAATTTGTTCATTAACATTATAAGGAGGATATACATGGGTGGATTTTTCGGCGTAGCTTCCAAGGAAGACTGCGTATTTGATCTGTTCTTTGGAATAGACTATCATTCCCATCTGGGAACCCGCCGTGGCGGTATGGCAACGTATGGAGAAAATGGTTTTGACCGCGCCATTCATAACATCGAAAACGCCCCGTTCCGTACCAAATTTGACAAGGATGTCCAGACCATGAAAGGTTCCATGGGTATTGGATGTATTTCGGACTATGAGCCACAGCCTTTGATCGTCCGTTCCCATCACGGTACCTATGCTATTACAACCGTCAGCAAGATCAACAATACAGATGAAATTGTCAATTCTATTTTTGGAAACGGCAATTCACATTTTTTGGAAATGAGCGGCGGCGATGTTAACCCAACGGAACTTGTGGCAGCAATCATTAATCAAAAGGAAAATCTTATTGACGGTATCCGCTATGCGCTGGAACTGATTGACGGCTCCCTTTCTCTGCTGTTGCTGACACCAAAGGGAATTTATGCCGCACGTGATAAATACGGCAGAACACCAGTTGTTCTCGGCAAAAAAGAGGAAGCTTACTGCGTTACTTTTGAAGATTTTGCCTTCCAGAACCTTGGCTATCAGCCCTTTCAGGAGCTTGGACCGGGGGAAATCGATATTGTCACACCAGATGGCGTAAAAACACTGCTAGCGCCGGGCAAAAAGATGAAAATCTGCACCTTTTTGTGGGTTTATTATGGCTATCCTTCCAGCTCCTACGAGGGCGTCAACGTTGAAGAAATGCGTTACCATTGCGGCGAAAAAATGGCGATGCGCGATAACGTAAAGCCGGATATTGTTGCCGGTGTGCCAGACTCCGGTATCGCACATGCCGTGGGCTATGCCAATGCTTCCGGTATCCCATTCTCCCGCCCATTTATCAAGTATACACCAACTTGGCCGCGTTCCTTTATGCCGACAATACAGAGCAAACGTAATTTGATTGCAAAGATGAAGCTGATTGCGGTTCATGATTTGATTAAGGACAAGAGCCTGCTGTTGATTGATGACTCTATTGTACGCGGTACACAGCTTCGCGAAACAACAGAATTCCTGTACCAGAGCGGCGCTAAGGAAGTCCATATCCGTCCGGCATGTCCGCCGCTGGTATATGGCTGTAAATATCTGAATTTCTCCCGCTCCTCATCTGAAATGGATTTGATTACCCGTCGTGTCATTGCACGTCTGGAAGGCACAGAAAATCCTTCCGACGAAGTTCTACAGCAATATACAGATCCGGAATCTCCCAAATATGAGCAGATGATTGAAGAAATCCGCAAGGAACTAAACTTCACCTCTCTGCGTTATAACCGTCTGGATGATATGCTGGAAGCTGTCGGCATTCCGAAAGAAAATATGTGCACCTATTGCTGGGATGGACGCGAATAAGGATCGAATTCTCGAACATATAACAGCAAAGAGCAGCCTTTTCTGGCTGCTCTTTGCTATTTTCCATAGCATGGAAAATCTTTCTTTTTTATAATGAGAAATTATACCCTACGGCGGAACAGCCCGTGATGATTGCAATACCAGTACAGCATACCTCTACCGCGCGAGAAAAACCGTGCTTCCGCATTTGCTTCAGGATACAGCTTGACCATCTCAAACCGATTTGCTGTGGCATAAGCGATAAAGGAAAGATGATGCTTTTTTGTCATTTCATGTAGAGAAGTAACATACAATTCATGTTCTATCACTTCACACTGCACATCATGTGCTTGATCTGCTTCCTCCGCTTCCAATGGCGGCAAGGTGATTCCACAGCAGGACACCATTGCATTTCCCGCCGTATGCAGGATATTTCCACAGATCGGGCAAACATAAATAGAAGAACGCAAAATATTTGCCGCTCGGTTCGTATTGATAATCTGTTCCCCTGCCAGCAGCTCCGGCACAGAAATATGCAAGGCTTTCGCCAATGGCTCCAGCAGTGAGATATCCGGAAATCCCTTACAGGTTTCCCATTTTGAAATTGTCTTATCACTGACACAAAGCTGTTCCGCCAGCTGTGACTGCGTCATTTTCTTTTTTTCACGGAGCTTTTTGATAACTGCTCCCGTAACATAATTGTTCATTTTTTCACGCTCCTTACATGACAAGTGTAACCGGAAAAGACACATGTTTCAACCTGCGTATCGTAGAGCGCCCGCTTTCAAACAGGAATATAGTACAAATTTCCATACGGATAAATAATATTACAATTCGATTTACAACACGGTTGACATCATGTATAATAAATAAAGTTATAGTTCACTTCGCGAACAAAATAAAAATAGGAGTGTAAAAGTATTATGGGAAAAGAGAAAAAGCGCAGCAGCTTTTCCGGCCAGCTAGGCTTTATTATGGCTGCTGCCGGCAGCGCTGTCGGTTTGGGCAATATATGGAGATTTCCATATCTGGCCGCTAAGGACGGCGGTGGCCTGTTCATTTTATGCTATTTGATTCTAGCATTAACCTTTGGCTTTGCATTGCTGACAACGGAGATTGCAATCGGTAGAAAAACCCGGCAAAGTCCGTTAACTGCTTATGGAAAAATCCACCCCAAATGGCGTGGTATTGGTATTTTAGCATGTCTTGTACCAACTATCATTCTGCCGTATTATTGTTCCATTGGTGGCTGGGTATTCAAATATCTTTCCGTTTATGTTACTGGTCAAAACGTTGCCGCTGCTGAAGACGGATATTTTACATCCTTTATTACAGCGCCGACAGAACCGATGATCTGGATGTTGATTTACTTTGCAATTACTTCGTTTATTATTATCTGTGGCGTTGAAAAGGGCATTGAAAAGTACAGCAAAATCCTGATGCCAATTCTGGTTGTCATGGTAATCGGTATTTCCCTCTTCTCCTTGACCTTGCAGCATACCGATGCAGAAGGCGTGACAAGAACCGGTCTGGAGGGCTTAAAGATTTATCTTGTACCCGATTTTACGGGTGTAACGCTGAAACAGCTCATGATTGTTATTATGGATGCCATGGGTCAGCTGTTCTTCTCCATCAGTGTAGCAATGGGTATCATGGTTGCTTATGGTTCGTATGCACGTAAGGAAACCAATTTGATGACTTCTATCAACCAAATTGAGATTTTTGATACCAGCATTGCCCTGCTGGCGGGTTTGATGATTATTCCAGCTGTATTCTGCTTCATGGGTATTGACGGTATGTCCGCCGGACCGGGTCTGATTTTTGTTTCCCTTCCGAAGGTATTTCTGGCAATGGGCGGTATCGGAAAAATCATCGGTCTGGTATTCTTTCTTATTGTTTCTTTCGCCGCAGTCACTTCTTCCGTTTCTGTCATGGAAGCAATTGTATCCAGCCTGATGGATGCCTTTGGATTATCCAGAAAAAAAGCTTCTGTTTTTGTAGCGATCTATACGCTGATTATGGGTATCATTGTCTGCCTCGGCTATAATAAGCTCTATTTTGAACTAACACTGCCAAATGGTACCGTAGGTCAGATTCTGGATATCATGGATTATATCAGCAACAATGTCTTCATGCCATTGGTTGCTTTCCTGACCTGTATCTTGATTGGCTGGGTTGTCAAGCCGAGTGTTATCATCGATGAGGTGACACAGGGAAAATTCAAATTCCAGCGAAAAACGCTTTATATTATCATGATTAAGTTTGTCGCTCCGATCCTGTTGCTGATTCTGCTGCTACAATCCATCGGTCTATTTTAATCGTAATACATGTGCTGCTGCCTTTTTTACAGGGCAGCAGCTTTTTTTGGTTCAAATTTACAATCCTTTGTCACCGGACAAAAAAGTATTGCATATGCTGCAATATTCCAAATGGGAAGGATGATTTGATGCTGTTTTCTATTTCTACATTTCTTTTGTGCAGCGCTGCTTTCTGTATCCTGCGTGTCTCCTCCCCGGGTGGTTCATTCCCTCGTCCACTCAGCGCCGAGCAGGAGGCAGTCTGCATTCAGTCCATGCTACAGGGTGATGCCAAAGCACGAGAAACGCTTATTGAACATAATCTGCGTCTGGTTGCACACATTGTAAAAAAATATTACTCCACTGCTGCGGATTCCGATGATCTGATTTCCATTGGAACCATTGGGCTGATCAAAGGTGTTTCAACCTTTAACCCTGAGAAAAATGTAAGGCTGGCTACTTATATTTCCCGTTGTATTGAAAATGCTATGCTATCACAAATGGTTTTCTCTTCGATACTCTGTAACAGGCCTTTTCATAATGTGATAGAAATAACGCAGAAGCCTGACTTTTTTTCCAGATATGCTTGCATGTTTCTCAACTTCATTGTATACTATACATAGAATTATAGAGTTTGACACGCACAAAAATGTGAGAATTGCCAAATCAGATCAGATGTATTGTATATGTCGGCAAAGGAGGAGCATATGAGCACATTAGAATCCAGAATCATCAAGTATCCGTCAAGAAAGTACAGTAAAATGGTACCTCTCAAGGCTATTCCGGGACATTTTGTTACCAACCACTCGCATATCAATTATTATATTGATTTGACAACCATCAAGTCCCGTTTGAGTGAAGCTTCTCAATGTGCGCATATTCTGGCACAGCAATATGCCGACAGCCCAATCCCAATTGACACCATTGTATGTTTGGACGGTACAGATGTCATTGGTACATTCCTTGCGCAGGAATTGAAAAACGCCGGACATTCCATCCGCAATAAGCACCAGACGATCTATGTTATCAATCCAGAGCGTACTGCGAATAGTCAGCTGTTCTTCCGTGAAAATGTCGAGCCAATGGTCCGTGGAAAAAATGTGATTCTGCTCATGGCCTCCGTCACAACCGGTATCAGCATTCGTCGTGGTATTGAATGCATGGGATACTACGGCGGTTTGATCCGAGGCGTCGCTACCATTTTCAGCGCAGTGAAACATATGGATGATGTTCCGGTCAACACCATCTTTACCAGTGATGATATTCCGGGCTATGCATCCTACGATGGTCATTCCTGCCCTTACTGCCAGAAAAAGATACCTGTGGAAGCGATGGTCAATTCCTTTGGCTATTCCAAGTTATAATCCAACCACAGTACCCGGCGTCTTACAATCCTGAAAAAAATTATGACCTCTTATCCCTCGGCATCTCATGCCAGTGATAAGAGGTCTTTTTATTGCCTGTATTGCTTTACAAGCCAATGTGTTATGTACGTTGTTCCTGTAATTGTTTTATATTTTTCCAGAAATCAGAATCTCTGAAACATCATTTCTTTCGGGTCTGCCCCTGTTGACAGGAACAGGCACTCTTTGGGAATAAATAAAATAATAGAATGAAATAGACAAACTTACAGATTTGCCTTCAGGAATGCTTCCAGTGCAGCAGCTGCTTCTGCTTCCTGCTCACCTTCTGTTTCAACAGTAATCTCCTGGCCACCCTTGATGCCAAGTCCCATTAAGGTAAACATTTTGCTTGCATTTGCACATCTACCACCCTTAATCACGGTTGTTGTGCACGGGAATTTTTTTGCTTCCTTGACAAACATACCTGCTGGACGGGCATGGAAGCCTTCCGGATCTGTAATGGTAAATGTAAAACTCTTCATATTGCTCTCTCCTTATCAATTAAATTTCTCCCTGCTCCAAAGCTATCTTCGCTTCAAGCAGACTACTGTAAATGCCTGCACAGGCAGAACGTAACTCTTCCGTTGGTTGTGTTAAATCAGGTATCATAATTGTTGCACATCCGGCTGCAATACCAGCACGCACACCGTTGATACCATCTTCAAATACATAACAATCCATAGAAGAAAGTCCCAGCTTCTTTGCGGCTAACAGAAAAATATCCGGTTCCGGTTTGCCATACATCACCTCCTGTCCACTGACAACAACATCAAAATACTGTGAAATGCCCGCCAATTTCAGATTATGGTCCACCATTGGCTTCACGCTGCTACTGGCAACGGCAATTCGGACACCTTTTTCATGCAAATAACTTAATATTTCATGGATTCCCGGCTTTTCAGGTATAGAATTCTGCAAAATTCTGTTCACCTTATCAATACAGCTTTGAATAAAAGCTGCTGCATCTACAGTAGGATAGTGGTTATATACGACTTCCTGTGCATGGATTCCGCTGGTTCCACAAATTGCTTTCGGAAAATCGGGATGCGGCTGCTGACCAAATTCCTTTGCAACTACAATCCAATTTTCCTGATACAGACGTTCTGTATCGAAAAGCAGTCCATCCATATCAAATATTGCGCCTAATTTCATGATTTTTTCCTCAACTTCATCAGCATATTATCGTCCAGTAAACGGCTGCCGTAACGCTCCATTGCAATCATGGATGCTCCGGCAGCAAATGCATGCGTTTTTCTTGTACATGGATAAATATAATCCACATCACGGGCAAACCGGTCATATTGCGCAGCTTTTGCATTGAGCTGTTCCATGTACGGCTTCATATACGTTCCAACCACACCGCCGATTATAATATCTTCATCACACAGCATACGCAAGTTGGTCACCATAATTGCCAGATGATCCATATATTCATCCCAGCGTTTACAGGAGTCCACATCCCCCTGCTCCACCTTCATGAAGAAATCGTCCAAGCTCTGCCCTTCCTTCCGTAAAGCATTGGGAGATAGGTATGGGTCTGCACAGCCATGCTTGCCACAATAGCACTGCTTTCCTCCTGGAAAGAGCAACATATGCCCGATTTCCCCTTTCTGCCATGTATCCCCCAATTCCAGCCTGCTATCTAGCATCATTGCCCCGCCAACCGATTCATTGAGCGAAAGATACAAGTATGTCGTGTGTTCTACGCTCCGTTCGGCAAAGCATACACAGTTTGCATCATTGGCAGCTATCAATGGAAACGGGATACATTTTTTGAATCGATCCAGACTGACATGCTCGAGCTGGAAAATATGGGATCGGATAATCTGCTCCGCTTCACCATCTATGATTCCGGGAAAGGAAAGCCCTGCTCCAATAATTCGAGCTGTTTCAACGTCATTGTCGTGAAGAAATGTATGCAGTCCCTGTTGAAATGCATGATACCATTCTATTTCGTCCCGAAAGATAAGTGGCAACGTATCCTGTATCATCACGCGTCCATGCAGATTGGTAATGACCAGCTCAACATGCTGTAGCGCAATGTCAATGCCCAGCCCTAGGCCAAAATTTTCATTTAATACAAGCTTCTTTGCCCTTCGCCCGCCGGTGGATTCCATTGCACCGCATTCCTGTAGTATCCCATATTCCAGCAGTTCATTGGTATTTTGCAGGGTTGTCGGCATACTCAGATTCAATTTCTGTGCGATATCCTGCCGTGTCAATGTTCCTTCTTTCCACAGAAGTTGAAGGATCCGATATTGATTTTGCTTTTTCCCCGCATTACCTGATGTCATAGAATCCCTCTCATTACAAAAGTCTTTTATTAAAGTATTATAACTCTTGTGTTTCAAAAAAGCAATGCTTTTCTTGATTGCCAAAGCCATGCAAGTACACAGCTTTGACAGATGTAGAGAGTAGAACAAGTTGAAAGGTTCATATGTGGTTAATTCAGATTTTCCAACCGGCTCTCCAATGCTTCTTTCATGTCCTCATACCCCGGCTTGCCCAGCAGTGCAAACATATTCTTCTTGTATGCCTCAACACCCGGCTGGTCAAACGGATTGACACCGATCATATAGCCGGAAAGCGCAAGGCTCTTCCAGAAGAAGTATACCATTTCACCAAAGGTATAATCATTCAGTTTATCAACTGTAATAATCAGATTTGGAACACCGCCGTCAACATGCGCCAGCAGCGTGCCCTTCATTGCCTTTTCATTCATATACTGCATGGTTTTACCGGAAGCAAAGTTCAAGCCATCTACATTCGCCGGGTCATACGGTACAATCAGATCCTGACGGGATTCCTCAACCCACAGAACGGTTTCAAACATGGTGCGTGCACCATCCTGAATGAACTGTCCGATGGAGTGCAGATCCGTGGAGAAGTTTGCAGACACCGGGAACACGCCCTTTCCGTCCTTACCTTCGGATTCTGCCATCAGCTGCTTATACCACTCACCAAACATGGTCAGAGACGGCTCATAGTTTGCCAGAATTTCTATGCTCTTCCCCTTCATCAGCATCAGGAAGCGCAGCGCAGCATACAGCATGGTGTCGTTGGTCATGAGATCCGGATTGTTATACTTCTCACATGCATCGCCACAGCCCTTCATAACTGCGTCAATGTCCATGCCTGCTGCTGCCATCGGGAGCAAACCTACCGCAGTCAGACAGGAGAAACGTCCACCAGTAGCATCCGGTACAACAAAGGTTTCATAGCCTTCCTCAATTGCCAGACCGCGCAGTGCACCCTTCCTGGCATCGGTCGTTGCATAAATGCGGGACTTTGCGCCTTCTTTTCCATACTTTTCCTCCAGCTTCTCCTTGAACAGGCGGAACGCCACCGCCGGTTCTGTCGTTGTACCGGATTTGGAAATGACATTGACGGAAAAATCACGCTCACCGATGATATCCATGATATTCTGCACATAATCCGAGCTGATATTACTGCCTGCAAAGTAAACCTCTACGCCATCTCCCTTGCCTGCCATCTGATTTGCAAACGGCCCTTTGGTAAACTCAATGCCTGCACGTGCACCCAGATAGCTGCCGCCGATTCCAATGGAAACCAGCACATCACTCTGCTTCTGAATACGTTTTGCGGCTTCCTTGATGCGGTCAAACTCTTCCTTATCGTACTCATTCGGCAGGTTCAGCCAGCCCAGCATTTCTGCTCCTGCACCGGAACGTTCCATCAATGTCTGATACGCAGTACCTACAATCGGCTTCATCTTTTCCAGTTCGCCTGCACGCAGTCCTGCGTTCTTGATGTTCAGCTTAATCATTTCTCCATTCTCCTCTTCTATAAATTTATGCCACAAAGTTTTTATCGACTCCCTCTGTCCACGCTAAAGCACAGGCGGCTCCCTCTAAGATGGAGCCTTGTAGAGGAAATTCCACTCAAATTTTCACGATCACAGCTTATCAATTCTCCACAATCTGGATGACAGTACCCACCTGAATCTCCGGCTGCGGCTTGTTTTCCACATAAATCGTACCCGGCAGATCAACTGTTGTCTGTCCGCTGAAATTGACAGTACAGTGCCCCAATCCGGCAAGTGTTACTGGCGCTTCACTGCCAACAGCGGTGATCTTGTACTCGTTGTTATCAAACTTTAGTGTCTGTCCTGCTGCAATCGTACCATGAATTGGATTAACGCTGACAGAATAACAGTAATCACGGATTTCTTCCGGTGCATTATCACCGAAAATAATCAGCATGCCTGCATCCTTAAACTCTTCCACACTTACGCCCAGCGCTTTAACCTGATTTTCATAAATGACTTTCATAATACATCCTCCTGTATCTGTATTTCCAACATAATATCGTTTTTCGAGTCGCCTCAGCAGGAAATCACAACGATTTTCCTGTTCAGACAACCCGGAAAAAGTTCCGGGCTGCGGCATCCGTCGGAAAGTTCCGGATGCCGCCATGTAGAGAATTGAAAAAGAAGATTGGATAGGCAGTGTGATTGATGTAATGGGTGAAATGATGTGAATTATGCTGCGTACAGGCCGAAGCTTGCAGCATATGCAATCAGGACACGGATCCAGCCGGTGAGGAATCGTGAGTACATAACTGACAGAACACCAACCTCAATGGTTTCTGTCTCAGCCTCTGCCAGACCCAGACCAACCGGGATAAAGTCGCATGCGCCCTGTGTATTGATTGCAAACAGTGCCGGAAGAGCCAGCTGCGGTGCAATGTTGCCCTTTCCGATTTCAGCGCCAACCAGTGTGCCGACAATCTGTGCAATAACTGCGCCAGGGCCAAGCAGTGCAGACAGGCCAGGAATGGAACAGATAATGCCCAGGATGATCAGACCAACAATATTACCAGCTAACGGTGTCAGAATGGATGCAAAGGCATCGCCAAAGCCGGAACCATTGATGATACCGATGAGCATGGAAACGAATGCCATGAACGGGAGCAACGTAGTAATACACGTCTGAATGGCATCGCGCGCCGCCTGATAGAAGGTGTTGACAACCTTGCCTACGCCCAGGCCAATGACGGTAACGAAGCTCTTTTTCTCCTGTGCTGCCAGCGTTTCGGAAACCTTCCTATCAGCGGTAAACTTCACGCCTTCGTCCTTCTTTTCTTCAGCAGGCTCTGCTGCCGGAGCCGGAGCTTCTGTGCCGTCAGCCAGAGAAACCTGCTTGGAGGTAACGCCGGAAACATAAATGTCTTCTGTGATAAACTGTGCGAGCGGGCCGGACTTGCCAACCGGATTGGTATTGATTGTTGGGATCCGCTTCTTCGGGTAGATACCGCAGCGCAGTGTGCCGCCACAGTCAATAATAACCAGCGCCAGTTCATCCTCCGGACAGTTGGTCTTAAAGCCATTTACCGGAATCAAACCGGTTAGTTCAACAATCTTATTGAGGCATTCCGGTGCAGCTCCGCCGCCGGTTATGTACATAACCTTATTGCGCTTTTCTGTCGGTGTAATAACCAGAGGACCGCCAAATCCGCCGGAACCTCTTTCAACCTTGATGGATCTATATTCAGCCATTTTGTCGTTCCTCCTTAGTGTGCTGCTACCTTGAGCTCACGGCTCAGCCTCTTACCCTGCTGCTTCTCAACCAGCTTTGTGGTAAATTCAGTTGCCCAGCCGGAGATAAAGTTGCAGACAATACCTACCAGCAGATAACGGATTGCCAACGGTGTGGTATCCAGCCCCAGCTGGGTAATGCCGTTTGCAATGCCGAGATAAATGAAAATTTCAGATGCATTGATATGTGGAAAAATACCGCTGTTGGTATGGCAGTGATACGTTGCGGATGCATAGTAGCATGGCTTATAGAATTCCGGCATGAACTTGCCGATAGAAAGCGCCATCGGGTTGCCCAGCATAAATGCAGAGACAAACGGGAGCACCGCATACCGCAGAATCGGATTGCCGGTGCAGACACGCGCCAGCTTCGCGATTGCTTCGTCACCTACCAGTGCGATGATTGCATTCATCAGAACCAGCAGCATAACAATGGTTGGGATAATGCCGGTTACCCAGCTTACAAACTGTTCACCACCGAGGGAAAACAGATTCATGAAACCTGATGCTAAATTAACAATGAAGTCCATAATGTTCCACCTTTCTTATTTTGCAGTTGATTTTTTTGTAAAAATACCTCCCACGGAACGTCCTACCTTCTGGAATGGGGATGGCGGTTCTGGAATAACTTCGCCTGCCGTATACTTCCGATAGGTCAGTGCAGCATCTGCAATCGCCTTTTTCAGATTACGATGACCTTTCGGCCCATCCTCTTCTGTCAGCTCTGCAATTTGCCTGCCTTGAAAGCCATGCAGCTCGTGAACACGCGCCAAACAGGTAACGCCTTCTAGCTTACGCGCGGTCTGAATCACGCCGTTATCATCGATTAGAAACATCACGATTGCTCCGGCGTGGAAGCCGCCTGCCTTGCGTCCGCAGGCTACCTTTCCCTGCCGCCGTAGTTTGACAAATTCACTGGAAAAATGCCGCATTTGATTCATACTCAGGATGATTTGCAGCACAAATGCTGCTGCAACAACCAATGCCAGTTTTATCATTTCTGTTCCTCCGTTCCGTGGTATGTTTATTATTCTCCAATGTGCCGATACAGCACACGGAGCAATGCCGAGAAGGAATCTGCCGAAGCAATTTTATGTAGCAGCTCCTCATCCTTGGTTATACTGATAATTTCATCATAAACGCGGATCAACAGATTATCATCTGCTTCCACCTGAGACGGAAGTCCGATCAGGAAAATCACACGGATATCATGATCCCCATATTGAACAGCCTGTGGAAATACGCCGATCGAGAGCATCAGCTTGTCACTGGCATACTGTATACTGTGCGGAATTGCTACTGAATGGTCAAACACCATCGTACCTTTTTGCTCCCGTTCCCGTAACCGCTCTGCAAACCGGTCATCCACCTGCCCGCTTGCTATCAGACTGTTTACCATATAATCTATCGCAGACTGATAATTGTCCGGTTCTTTCAAAACAAAGAATCGGCTCTCATCCAGCAACGCACTCATAACAAACCAGTTGTTATCCAGTACCGGTACTTTGATTTGATCCCAATACCTTGCTTTTTCGATTTTATGCAGCAGTTCACGTTCATTGAATATTTCATGAATACGGATAATCGGGCGATCACAGGAGCACGGCAAATCCACTGTTGTCAGCACAATATCAAATTCATCCAACAGCTCCTGATTGACCTTTTCATCGGCAAAAAGCTGTATCTGTGCTGAGCTATCCAGAATTTTTTTCAACTGTACAGCAACAAGCCGCGCCGTAACCCGTCCGGTTCCACAAACCACTGCAACCTGAAACGGTTTTTCCTGCTTCAAATCCGTTTCTGTCAGAAAAACACCGAAGTAGGATGCCAGATAGCCGCGTTCATCCTCTGTGACAATCAACTGATATTCCTCCTGCACAACCTGTGCGGCAATTCCCGCCATTTTATAGGCAAGCGGATATTTTTCTCTCAAATCCTCCAGCATAGGGTTCTTTAACGGGACATGAAACCGAAGCCGATTCATCATGAACATCAGATGATATAAAAATTCTTCTGTAAATTCACCGCTTTGGATGGTAATATCCATTTCCATCTTAACCCGACGCAGGATTTTCCGCATCAACGGCCGGACAGTGTCATCCAGTTCAATCGAACGCATATCCTGAATATCTGCCGGTGTCCGCATTCCTGCAATGGGGAGAAAGACAAACAGCTTTTCTTCAATCGGAATTCGGATATGTAATATCTGCGAAAACCGGTCAACAAGCTGGTCAATGACGGCAAATTCCGCACGTGCTGTCAGATTGTAATATCGCTGCGGCAGCAGTCCAATATAGTGTCCTGTCAGAAAGCGATCCAGCATCAGCGTTGTAAACTGTTCAAAGGAATCCCGCACACTTTTCTCAAAGGAATGCAACGAAAAAGTCTTCTGAATTTCCTCGATAATTTCCTGATCCAATGGATATTCCTGATAAACGGATGCATATACACCATTTAGAACATATTTGCGGATATTGGTTTCCGTGCCGTGTAGCATCAGTCCTTTACTCGTTTTACCGATGATTTTTAGCTGATAGTCCTCAATTTCCTCCCGCAGTTTTTTCAGATCACTCATCAGGGTTGTACGTCCGACATTCATTTCATACGCCAGCTCGTCGGTCAGCAATGGTTCATCCGAACGCATCAGCCTGCCAAACATATAATCCATACGGTTCCGGGATGAGTTGAGAAATTCATCCGCCTGAATCATTTCGGAAAAGATTTCACGGAAGCGTTCTGCCTGAAAAATCCGTAGACTATATTTCCCCTGTACGCCATCAATCACGGCACAATCCTGTAGTTCCTGATTGATCTGCTTGATATCATTGCGTACAGTCCGTTCGCTTACACCCAATCGGGAAGCCAGAGCGCTGACTGTTACTTCCGGCGTCTTTCGCAGAAATTGTAGTATGTTTGCTATGCGGTTGTCATGAAACAAACTCTTCACCTTGCCAGCGCTCCTTTCTTTGGTTCTATCAGCCGCGTGACTTACCTCCGGAAATATTGATTGTTGTACCTGCAATGTAGCTTGCTCGGTCAGATACCAGATAAGCTACCAGATCGCCAACCTCATCCAGCTTGCCGTCACGTCCCATTGGAATAACCTTGCTGTAATCTGTGGACAAATCCTCCGGCTTACAGCCGCGGGTATATGCAAGCGCTTCATTATATGCTGCGGTGCGCAGTCCGGTAGCTTCCATAATGCCTGGTGCACAAGCCAGCACTCGAATATTGTATTTGCCAAGCTCCTTTGCCCACGAACGAGTAAAGCTGTCAACCGCACCCTTGGTTGCAGAATATGCGGACTGTCCCTGCGAGCCTTCCTTGCCCGATTCCGAAGACATATTAACGATAACGCCCTTTCCCTGCTTCAGCATCTGCTTTGCACAAGCCTGTGCACACAAAAATACACCCTTCACATTGACGGCAAACATCTTGTTGAATGATTCATCATTCAATTCATATTGCGGCTTTTCACCGACAACATCGACAAGCAGACGCGGCAGGTTAATGCCTGCATTATTTACCAGCGCATCAATCCGTCCAAACTTTGCTACAACAGTATCTGCCATTGCCTGTACACTTGCGCTGTCGGTCACATTGCATTGTACACAGTAAGCGCCGTCCAGCTCTGCACCTGTTTCAACATTCATATCGACAACAACTGCTTGTGCACCAACCTTCGTCAGCGTATCCACAACGTGCTTTCCGATACCGGATGCACCGCCAGTTACAATGACAACCTTGTCCTCCAATTCCAACCAGTTTTGATTCATCGAAACTTCCTCCTCTTTCATATTTGGTCATCCTGCGTTTGCTTTACGTTATGACCTTTTCGTTGAACTCATTCTACGTCGGAACCTGTCCAAATTTAATGCCGCCTTTTGCAGCTGTTTGGAAATACATTCGTTCATCTGTTTTCCATTCGCCGGAAAAATCGTGCACGATTTTCAAATTTATGTAAATACTCCTCTCGCTATTTGTGCACATTGACCTTACAACTTAACTTTTATAAATTATTTTATAAATGTAATTATATTATATTCTTCTGTTACAATTTGTCAATTGTATGTTTTTCACAAATTTTTCCGCCCTATTTTTGGACATAGCGCTTCATATAAAATCCGATGATTGTTCGTGCTAGAGCAAACAAAAGAAGGCAGACAAACCTCACTCGGTCTGTCCGCCTTTCTCTTTTGATGCTGCTTCAATCACGGCATCCAATAATGCAATTTTCTGTTCTGATGGACAATTCAATTTTTGAATATGTCGGTTTACCATATCAGCATGGATATCGGCCACTCTCCGTGTCAATTCACACTTTCCCGCTTCTGTTTTCGGATAATGAATTATGATATGAATCGGAGCACTTCTTCTAATACCACGCACCTCCCCACCATTTGGAATTTATGAAGGAGGAGCTGTCTGATATTACTGAATATTTACGAAATATTGCCTATGCATAATGAATTGTTGACTTTCTTTTCACACCAAAATTCGGTGATAAATCCGCATCAAAGCTGTAAAAAATATCGTTCATATGCGTTCACAATGGTTGTTTTACCAACCTGAATGCAACGCTGGATATGCATACCATAATTCAAATGTGTATGACCATGTACAAAATAGCGCGGCTCATACCGCTGTATTAGGCTACCAAAGGGCAGACTCATCAAGTAGTTGTTTGATAATGCTATCTGTAATTACAATGGGACAATGTGATTCCCGATATTGACGGGGTGTCACACCAAATTCCCGCCGAAATATTTTTGAAAAATAGTTTGCTTCTGAAAATCCGGATAAGGCAGCTGCCAAAGTCACATTCATCTCTGGTTGTACCAGAAGCTGACTTGCACATTCCA
The DNA here is from genome assembly GCA_030524285.1 of Eubacteriales bacterium. Lineage (GTDB taxonomy): Bacteria > Bacillota > Clostridia > Oscillospirales > Butyricicoccaceae > Butyricicoccus_A. Next base: position 23,133 of record JAUNGQ010000003.1, on the reverse strand, counting down.
GCTTTCTGCGCTTTAAATATTTTCCCGGTGAAACACCCACAGTTGCCGAAAACAGCCGGATCAAATGATTTGACGTTATACCAAGCCTGTCCGCAATCTCTTCAACACCGTCCAGCATTGCAAATTCATGATGGATGATCTCAATTGCAGTCTGTACCAGCAACGGATAGCCCTTACTCTCTTTGTACCAGTCTGCGGAAACATACAGCTTGAGCAGCAGGCGATAGATTGCAACAGAAATATCCTCCGGCATTGTTTCGTCCTGCTTCAACGCATGAAGCGTTTGTATGATATAAGCCGCACCGTCGTGGCAAAAGATTCTGCCATCTTTCAGCTTTTCCGCAAGGATTTGATGCACCAGTGTGCCGGTACATGAAAGCAGGATAACCGTACTTTTCTCCCCGCCAGTCAACTGGCAGGGCATATCAGAGGGCTGAAGCATAATAACCTGTCCTCCGAAAAGCTTCCAGTCCTGCCCGGAGCCGTTCAGCTCAAGCTGTCCGCGCTCTGTTGTAATCAGCAGTAAATTTTCCGGCTCTTCCATTTGTACTGTGAAAGTCTCTGCATTCTCCAGCCCCAGCCGAATTGCAGCAGAAACTGCCAATAAGCCCCGAATGGTTTCATCGGAGCTTATTGGTGTTAACTTTTTTGAGTTGGAGCTATCAGAATATTCGTAAAAATCCGCTGGCTTCCCACGCTCAAAAATCCACTTCATATGCTTTAGTGGCAGATTGCCTGCTCAGTCTCCATATCGAAAACGTGGATTTTATCCAGCTTAACTGCCAGAGAATACTGCGCACGCTCTGCAACACGTACAGAAGCCGGCATACGGGCAATCAGCTTGGTCCCCGCACAATCAAGATACAGATTGGTTTCGGAGCCCATCAGCTCTGCAAGGTCTACCTTTGTGGAAATGATACCTGCATCTGCCTGATCTGCTTCTACAAAGTCCTCCGGACGGATGCCAATGATAACATCCTTGCCTACATAGTTCTTGAGTGCAGCAGACTTGCTTGCATTCAGCGGCAGAGAAAAACCGCCAAACTGCGCGCTGACACCGGAACCTTCCCTGACAATCTTCGCATTGATAAAGTTCATCTGCGGAGAACCGATAAATCCTGCTACAAACAGGTTGCACGGCGTATCATACAATGTCTGTGGTGTGTCGAACTGCTGGATAATACCATCCTTCATAACACAGATGCGATCACCCATTGTCATCGCTTCGGTCTGGTCATGGGTTACATATACAAATGTAGTATCCAGTCTCTTATGCAGCTTGCTGATTTCCGAACGCATGGAAGTACGCAGCTTTGCATCCAAGTTGGACAACGGTTCATCCAGCAGGAATACCGATGGGTTTCTTACCATTGCTCGTCCCAGAGCAACACGCTGCCGCTGGCCGCCAGAAAGCGCTTTCGGCTTACGGTCCAAAAGATGCTCCAGATCAAGGATCTTTGCTGCTTCATGTACCTTCTTGTCAATTTCATCCTTGGGAACCTTGCGCAGCTGAAGACCAAAGGCAATGTTCTTGTAAACCGACATATGAGGATACAGCGCATAGTTCTGGAATACCATGGCAATGTCACGATCCTTCGGCGCTACATCGTTTACAACACGATCACCGATGCGCAACTCGCCGCTGGTGATATCTTCCAGACCTGCAATCATACGAAGTGTAGTAGATTTGCCACAGCCAGACGGTCCTACCAGAATGACAAATTCCTTATCTTTAATTTCAAGATTCAAATCAGGAACAACTTCTACGTTGCCCGGATAGGTTTTGTTTACATGGGTAAATGTAATGCCTGCCATCGTTTCTTCCTCCAAAAATAATAGGTTCTGTATTTGGGAGAGATCCAAAACCATATATTTTGTAAACTAATCATAACATTGAATAGGTGTTAAAACAATATAAAATTTCTGATAATATCGGTAATTTTCTGATATCGCAGACCCGATTCGTAATATTTATATTACAACCAGTCAGTCCACGATTATCAACGGGTCACAAAAACAAACGAAATCCCATTTTATGGTTATTTTCATGCTGCTTCATAATATGATAGCACATATCATATTACATTTTGATGTCAGGAGACTACCAAATGAAAAAGAATGAAGACCGCATTGCCATTTATTCCCGCAAGTCAAAATTCACAGGCAAAGGCGAAAGCATCGGCAACCAAATTGAGCTCTGCAAAGAATATATTCGCGCACACTACGACGAAAAAGCGCTCAATACTGTCATAATCTATGAAGATGAGGGTTTTTCCGGAGGCAACCTGAACCGTCCCGACTTTAAAAAGATGATGGCCGCAGCAAAGGAACGAAAATTCAATGCCATCATTGTCTATCGTCTTGACCGCATTAGTCGCAATATCAGTGATTTTTCAAATTTAATCGAAGAACTATGTCATTTTGGTATTGCATTTATTTCTATCAAAGAGCAGTTTGATACCAGCACACCAATGGGACGTGCCATGATGTATATTGCATCTGTATTCTCTCAACTGGAACGGGAAACGATTGCAGAACGTATCCGTGACAATATGCATGAGCTGGCAAAGACTGGACGCTGGCTGGGTGGAACCACGCCAACAGGCTATGCTTCTGAGAGTGTCAACCGTGTGACTGTAGATGGCAAGATAAAAAAAGTCTGTAAACTAAAATTGATACCCGCAGAAGCTGAGATTGTCAAGACGATTTATGATCTCTTTATTGAAACCAATTCTCTTACCTCGACAGAATCCGAATTGATGAATCGCCAGATCGTCACAAAGAACGGAAAATACTTCACCCGCTTTTCTATCAAAGCAATTTTGCAGAATCCTGTATACCTGATTGCAGACAATGCTGCTTATTCCTATTTTACGCAAAAAAATGCAGATTTGTTTTCCGACTACAGTGCATTTGATGGGCAGCATGGTATACTCGCCTATAATCGAACAGATCAGAACAAAGGAAAATCTACTGTTTATCTTCCCATCAGCGAATGGATTGTATCTGTCGGTCAGCATCCCGGACTAATTCCCGGCAAGATTTGGGTCAGTGTACAAGAATCTCTGGAACACAATAAATCCAAAACCTTTCGCAGACCTCGCAGCAGTGACGCATTATTGACCGGATTGCTTTATTGTCGCTGTGGAAATAAAATGTACCCCAAATTGTCCAAGCGGAAAACTGTTGACGGGGATCTGATTTACACCTATGTATGCAAAATGAAAGAGCGTAGCAAGCGCAGTCTTTGTAATGTTAGAAATGCAAATGGAAATACTCTGGATGCAGCGATCATCGATCAAATAAAAACATTGGAGGATGATAAAAATACTTTCATCGATCAGTTGGGGCAAAACCGCAGATTTTATACCAAAAACCGTACACAGTATGAGGAAAAACTTACTGAATTAAAGCAAGAGAAAACTGAGACAAAAAAGAGAATTGATGCTCTGGTAGATTCCCTGGCAGAACTGGATGACAGCAGCGCAAAGGAACATGTCATCCGGCGTATGGAACAGCTGCATCTGGAATATGAAGGATTGGATGCTCGGATAAAAGAACTGATTGGACTGACCTCTCAGCACGCACTCAGTAACATGGAATTTACTATTCTTTCTCAATTGCTTTCTGTTTTTAAAGCCAGCATCGATAATATGACTATTGAACAAAAGCGGACCGCTATCCGCACAGTAATCCGTAAGGTGATTTGGGATGGGCAAAATACACACGTTATCTTGTTCGGAGCGTTGGAAGATGATATGGAATATCCCGATATTTCCAATCTGTACAGCAAAAAAATCAACGAGCTGGAGCCATTTCCCGATATCGACTATGAAGAAAACAATTCTTTTAACAATTCAAAACCGTTTTTGTGTGAGGATAGCAAATGAAATCCTTATGTACTTCCGTTCCTCTAAAAAGCTCTCGAATGAAATTTCTTTGGATGAACCAATGGATCAAGACAGTACCGGAAATTCCCTTTCCCTGATTGATGTCCTGAGTGTTCAGGATCATGCACTGGAACAAATTGACCTGAGCGATCAAAGCCAGTTAATTTTCCATGCTCTGCATGTTCTGAATCCGAGGGAAAAAGAAATTATCCAGTTGCGGTATGGATTAAACGGTCATATACCTCTGACACAGCGCGAGGTTGCAAAGCTACACAAAATCTCACGCTCCTATGTGTCCCGCATTGAAAAAAAAGCTTTACTCAAGCTTCGGGCTGAGCTGGAACCACAATTATAGTTGCACCATCACTGAAAATCTGATACACTAAAGCGTGTTTAAAAACGTAGAAAAGCAGGAAATCGTATGAAACAATTTTTATTTTTTGACCTTGACGGAACGCTTACAGATTCCGCAGAAGGTATTTTAAACTGTGTCAAACATGCATTGGATTTACAGAACTGGCCATATCCCGACGAAGAAAATCTGCGTCGGTTTATTGGACCTCCGTTAATTGACAGCTTTCAGCATATTACGGGAATGACAGAGAAACAGGCACGACAGGCTGTCCGTGATTATCGGGCACGTTATTCTGTTGACGGTTTATTTGAAAACCGGGTTTTTGATGGCATCCCCGAAATGCTTGCTGATTTACAAAAAGCCGGCAAACATTGTTATATGGTGACCAGCAAGCCCGAGGCGTATTCGATCCGTATTGCAGATCGCTTTGGGCTGACACCCTATCTGGAACAGATCTGCGGCGCTACCCTTGACGGTAAAATGGATAAAAAAGAACAAATTGTTCATATGGCATTGGAGCGTGCCGGAAATCCAGATCCATCTGTTGTAGAAATGATTGGCGACCGGCTGCATGATGTTGTCGGCGCCCGGAAGCACGGTATTGACTGCACATATGTATTATACGGTTTTGGTTCCCGTGCGGAAGCAGAGGAATATCAGGCGGCGCATATTGTAGAAACTGTCGATGACCTCCACGCATTTTTATTCAATTTATAAAAGAAAACAGCTCCCTGCTGCTGACGAAAAAATCAGTGGCAAGAAGCTGTTTTTATTTCTTTGTTTTATCCTTCAATAAATTGCATCTGTTCCACATCAAAGACACCACGCGGTGTGATGCGCAACGCCGGTATAACCGGCAATGCAAGGAAGGAAAGCAGAATCAATGGAGAAACACCCTCCGGTACACCCATCTTGTGCGCCTTTGCAATCATGGCAGAAAGCTCAGCCTGTACTACGTTAAAGCCTGCATCACTCATCAGACCCATAATTGGCAGTGGAACGGTATGGATAATCTTCCCATGTTCCACCAGCGTATAGCCGCCGCCAATCTTGCGCAAATGCTCAATTGCAAGCAGCATATCTGCATCATTGTCGCCGATGACAGATAAATTATGGCTGTCGTGTGCAACGGTTGATGCAATGGCACCGCCATGAATATGGAACCCGGCAACCGCGCCGACACCAACCTTTCCGGTATTGTGGTGCCGTTCAACAACAGCAATTTTACTGAACTCGGTATCTGCGACAAACAGACCGTCCTTCTGCGGGAGCTTCACGGTATCGTGTCCGGTCACAATTTCATTGGGAATCACACGGATCACAGCATTGCTTTCACCCACAGGCAAATGTAACTGCTCTGGTTGTACTGGAAGACTGTGCACGGTCTGGCGCAGCGGGCTGTCCATTGGCAGCTTTGGCTGTGCATGGAAACCGGAAACATCCATACCCTTGTGGAAAACTCTGCTGACAGCTACACTTTCCAAATCATCCACTACCACAAAATCTGCCTGCATACCCGGTGCAATTGCCCCTAGCTTATGGTGCAGGTTATACTGCTTTGCTGTGTTGATGGTTGCCATACGAATGGCATCTACTGGCTTCATGCCGCATGCAATGGCTTTGCGGATACAAAAATCAATGTGTCCCTCTGTATGGATATCCTCAATATGCTTATCATCCGTACAGAACGAAAATCCACTGATATCCTGCTTTGTCTCCACAATACCACGGACAATCGGTTCCAAGTTCCGTGCTGCACTGCCCTCGCGCACATGAATATGCATACCCAGACGTCGTTTTTCCATGACTTCATCGAAGCTGGAGCATTCGTGGTCATTCGTGATTCCCGCCAGTACATAGGCGTTGAGCGCATGACCGGATAGGCCCGGCGCATGTCCATCCTTCGGCATCCCGTCAAACAGGGCAAGCTTTTCCACCATCATAGGCACTGCCCCCACTGTCGATACATAGTCCATGACCTCTCCCAAGCCGAGGATACGCGGATTTCCCACATACTGTTTCATTTCTGCTGCATCAAATGTGCAGCCGTTGTCCTCAAACGGCAGGGATGGCACACAGGACGGCATCATGACAAAGACATTTGCCGGCACATCCTCTGTTTCATCCAGAATATAATCGATGCCATCCGCACCGCTGACATTGGCAGCCTCATGCGGGTCTACAATATATGTGGTTGTACCGCATTTTACGGCCTGTTCAACCAACTCAGCCGGTGTCACTATGGTGGATTCCAGATGCAGATGTCCGTCAATAAAGCCTGGACACAGATATTTTCCAGTCAGGTCAATTTCAGTTTCACCTATATACTGGTCACCGATCCCCACAATTGTGCCATCTGTCACCGCGACAGAGGTCTGTAACACCTCACCGGTGAACACATTTACCACATTTCCTCCACGGAATACCACTTTTGCAGGTACTTCCCCACGTGCTACTCTCGCAAGTTCAGAAAAATTCTGAAAATCCATTTTATCCTTCTCCTTTATTCTCTCTGTTTTCCAGTACATAGCTTGCTGTATACAATGCGCCTGAAATCAGATTCAGTATGCCAGACAGCAAATACTTTTTATCATGCGTATCCAAAAATCTTCCGATTCCCTTTCCTGCCAGAAAACCGAGTATCACAATCAGCAGCGGTTGATTGTCCTTCCCTTTCACAATATTATAAATTCCCACACCAACAAAGGACAACAGCATACCCAGTTCACCAAAGAGTCCCGCTGTCAGTTCTGCTTCTCTGCCGTCATCCTCCGGCAACAACCAGTTTTTAAATTTTTCCATCACAACAATCTCCTCTCTGCAAATGTATAATTTTATCCTTTTATAGTATACCGCATTTTTCTGTCTTTTCCCAGCTCTTTGTATGATACCGATATATCTCAAAACCCATTAAAAATAAAACAATTCCTCAAATTTTTTATCCAATGCAATGCATAAAATCAACGCCAGCTTTGCCGTTGGATTGAACTGTCCTGTTTCAATCGAGCTGATGGTATTACGAGATACGCCAACCATTTCCGCAAGCTGGCTCTGCGACAGTTTTTTCTCTGCCCGCGCTTGTTTGAGATTATTTTTTAATATCAGTTTGTCATCCATTGCTCCACAGTATGACCCTTTCCCATGTACTACTCTTATAATACCTCAACAATATGTGTAATGCAAAATAAAATAGCGCAGATAATGCCCAAAATACCGGCAACCAACCATATTTTATTACTGCTTTCATTTCCATACGTTTCTTATTATCCCAATACGTAAAGTATGTAAATGATCGCATTCAAAATACCTGCCGTAATCCCACATACAGCCGTGATAAGATATGCCTTTTCATGACCTACCTGATATTTCCCCAAAGCCTCAAAGCCTACATAGGTCCACCACAAGGCAAAGATGATTTCATTTTTCTGCCCCTGTATCCAGTTAAACAACATCAGTGCAAGAAACATGACAGACATCGCTTTAACGCCATAATACCGCCCTTTCCCTGCAACATATTCCACGCCCTCATCCTGTTTTTCTGCACGGCTCTTTGCCAGAATATCTTCCTTTTTCATATCAGCACCCTCCTTTTCACTGCCAAGTTTTCTTTACATCACCAGTATAGCAATGCCAAGTATTCTTGTCAATATATTTTGCCAAGTTTTCTTTGCAAATCTGCACTACTGTTTTTTGCGCGCAATGTATGGTATACTATTCCACACAAAGGAGGAGTTTTCATGCTGGAGCACTGCACACTATGTCCGCGCAGTTGCGGTGTCAATCGAATCAAAGGAGAACGCGGTTATTGCGGAGCAGATGACAAAATCCGTATTGGACTGGCTTCTCTCCATCGTTGGGAAGAGCCATGTCTTTCCGGCACCAACGGCGCAGGTACAATCTTTTTCTGCCATTGTCCACTGCGGTGTGTGTTCTGTCAGAATCATGACATCTCCGGTCATGATGTCGCCGGAGCAGGTAAGATTACCGATGTTTCCGGGCTGGCTGATACATTTTTATCCTTACAGGAACAGGGTGCGCATAACATTGACTTGGTCACTCCTACACATTACGCTGCGCAGATTGCCAAAGCCATTCCGCTTGCACGCTCTCGCGGTCTGACGGTTCCGATTGTCTACAATTGCGGCGGCTATGAAGCTGTGAAAACATTAAACATGCTGGACGGTATGATTGATATTTACCTGCCGGATTTCAAATATTTCAGCCCGTATTATGCGGAGCGCTATTCTTCTGCGCCGGATTATTTTGATGTCGCTGTGGAGGCCATCTCGGAAATGGTACGGCAGACGGATATCCCGGTCATAGATACGGATGGTGTTTTACAAAGCGGTACGATCATCCGTCATCTGATGCTGCCGGGTCTTGCCGGTGATACAGCACAAATCCTGCGTGCCATTGCATCTCGCTGGGGTAATATGGTACTCGTCAGTTTAATGCGGCAGTTTACTCCCTGTACGAATTTGATCGGTTATCCTGAACTGACACGCCGTCTGACCGACACCGAATATGAAGACGCCTGTTTGCTGATGGAAATGCTCGGTCTGGAGGGATGGACACAGGATGCGGAATCCATCAGTGAAAGCTTTATCCCGCATTTTGATGGAAGTGGTGTCGTTTCCGATTTACAGCTTTAAACATAAAAAACAGCGAGACTGATAAACCTTTCGGTTTACAATCTCGCTGTTATTTTTTCGTATTATTTTATGCGCTTAAACTCTCGTGATGAGATGACGTGTACAGCTTAGAGCTGCGGGCCAGCAACAACCAGCGCCTTGCCAGCTTCATTGCCCTCGTACTTAGCGAAGTTCTTAACGAATCTCTGAGCCAGATCCTGTGCCTTGGTCTCCCACTCGGAAGCATCAGCATAGGTATCGCGCGGATCCAGAATTGCCGGATCAACACCCGGAAGCTCAGTCGGAACTTCAAAGTTGAAATACGGAATGGTCTTGGTCGGAGCATTCTTGATATCGCCGTTCAGGATTGCATCGATGATGCCACGGGTATCCTTGATGGAGATGCGCTTGCCGCTGCCGTTCCAGCCAGTGTTAACCAGATAAGCCTTTGCACCGCTCTGTTCCATCTTCTTAACCAGCTCTTCTGCATACTTGGTCGGATGCAGTTCCAGGAACGCCTGACCAAAGCAAGCGGAGAAGGTCGGAGTAGGCTCAGTGATGCCGCGCTCGGTGCCTGCCAGCTTAGCAGTAAAGCCAGACAGGAAGTAGTACTGGGTCTGCTCCGGAGTCAGCACGGAAACCGGCGGCAGTACGCCGAATGCGTCAGCAGACAGGAAGATAACGTTCTTTGCTGCCGGTGCAGAAGAAACCGGACGTACGATATTCTCGATGTGATCGATCGGGTAAGATACACGAGTATTCTCAGTTACGCTCTTGTCAGCGAAGTCGATCTTGCCGTTTTCATCAACAGTAACGTTCTCCAGCAGAGCGTTGCGCTTAATTGCATTGTAGATATCCGGCTCAGATTCCTTGTCCAGATTGATAACCTTTGCATAGCAGCCGCCCTCAAAGTTGAACACGCCGTTGTCATCCCAGCCGTGCTCGTCATCGCCGATCAGCAGACGCTTGGGATCTGTGGACAGTGTTGTCTTACCTGTGCCGGAAAGACCAAAGAAGATAGCGGTGTTCTCGCCGTTCATATCTGTGTTTGCGGAGCAGTGCATGGAAGCGATGCCCTTTAAAGGCAGATAGTAGTTCATCATGGAGAACATACCCTTCTTCATCTCGCCGCCGTACCATGTGTTGATGATAACCTGCTCACGGCTGGTAATGTTAAATGCAACACAGGTTTCGGAGTTCAAGCCCAGTTCCTTGTAGTTCTCAACCTTTGCCTTGGATGCATTGTAAACAACGAAGTCCGGCTCGAAGTTTTCAAGCTCCTCTGCAGTCGGCTGGATAAACATGTTCTTAACAAAGTGTGCCTGCCAAGCAACCTCAACGATGAAACGGATTGCCATGCGGGTATCCTTGTTTGCGCCGCAGAATGCATCTACAACAAAAAGTCTCTTGTTACACAGTTCCTTGACAGCGATATCCTTGACAGTGTGCCAAGTATCCTCGCTCATCGGATGGTTGTCATTCTTGTACTCATCAGAAGTCCACCATACAGTATCCTTGGAATTCTCATCCATTACGATGAACTTGTCCTTCGGGGAACGTCCGGTGTAAATACCAGTCATAACGTTCACGGTATCCAGTTCAGTAACCTGGCCTACTTCGTAGCCTTCCAGACCTTCCTTGGTTTCCTCTTCGAATAACATTTCGTAAGAAGGATTGTAAACGATCTCGGTAGTTCCGGTGATGCCATATTTGCTTAAATCAATTGCTGTCATCTTACGTTTAACCTCTTTCCTATAATCGAGTGTATTAAATGTCCGTATATAATGTTATCTAACAGACGTTGGAAAGTCAATATGAAAAACGTCCCAAAATCCACTAAAAACGGGGAAAGAATCGGCAATTTTGACAATCAGATTACTTTTTCTTTTCATAGAAATATAGAAATGGTATACTATAAAAGTATATTCCCTCATCATACACCGTTTCAAATGATACTTTCACAGGAGGTGGATCATTTGGCTGCATTACAATATCAAGCCTTGGATATACGGTATTTGCATAATCTGCAACAGCTGTGGTCTGACCCTGCCGTCATACGGTATACCGGTACGCCGGAACCCTATACGCTGGAACAGACCAGACAAAAACTCGAACGGTTGCAGCAGTCGGATGTATTTGTTGTTTTTCAACAGCATCGCTTCATTGGTATTGTTGGCTGTCCCTGTATCGATACAAAAACCTTAGAATTTGGGTTATTCTATCAATTCAGGCAATCCGTCTGGGGACGGGGCTATGCCACTGCTGCTGTGAAATGGATGCTGGCGTTTATGAAAAAGAAATACATCCAGCCTGTTATCTACGCCGATGTGATAACCCAAAATACTGCCAGTGAAAAAATCTTAAAGCGTTTTCATTTTATCTGCCAGTCCGAATCCAAACCTATACATAGCTGCGGTCAGAAAACCATTGTCCGGCATTATGTACTGGATACATCCAAAAACGTTACACCTACAAAGGAGGCTTTTTCTATGCAATATATCTTTACAGGTTCCTATACATCTCCAGATGGAACAGACGGCGTCCGCTGCTTTTCCATCGACCTGGATAACAGACTCACGCAGCTCTGCGCAGCTGATATCTACAGCCCAACCTATGTACTATATCATCATGGTCTGCTATATGCTGTCGGACGCAATGGGAAAGGCAGTCGGCTGCACACCTTTTCCTTTGATGGAAAAAATTTAACAGCGATCAGCACTGTTCCAGCCGTGGAGGATTCTACCCTCTGCCATCTCTCCATTGTCGGCAATACGTTATACGCATCTGCATATGGCGCCGGCAAACTCGCTCGCTTCCGACTGGATGAAAATGGTATTCCTTCCTGTCGTGAAATCCTTGCGTACCAAGGAGGCAGCGTCCATCCGAGGCAGGATCATGCACATATCCACTCCGCATTTCCTTCACCAGACAAGCATTTCCTGCTGGTTTGTGACCTCGGCAGTGATCGAATTTATAATTACTGCATTCAGCCGGATGGCAGCCTGCTTCCCAATCCTGTACAGCCGGAAATTGTAACGCCCGCCGGTTCCGGCCCGCGTCATCTGACCTACACCCGGGATGGTATTTATGTATATGTCATCACGGAGCTTTCCGCACAGGTTCTTGTTTATCAGCGCAATGTGCAAACCGGTATATTGACACAAATACAAATCACAGACTGTGTTCCACAGGAACGTCCGGAAGATACCTTGTCTGCGGACATCCATTTGTCAAAAGATGAACATAGTTTATATGCATCCAGCCGCGGTGCAGATTGTATGGCTATTTATGCAGTCCAATCAGACGGTACATTGCGCGCGCCAGTTTATACGTCTTCCTATGCCTCTGGCCCGCGTAACTTTTCCCTGTCCCCCAATGGCCAATTGACTGTTATCGGCGGACAATATTCCAACAATATTGTCATTTGTCCGATAGACCCCAACACGGGTATTCCCTGTGAGCCAATCAGTGAAACTGAAATGCCACAGGCAACCTGCGCCCAGTGGATTGAGATAGATATATGAACTTATTTGACACGCTTCCTATAACCGGAGCACAGTCAATTGCTCTATGTGGTGCAGGTGGCAAAACAACGCTTTTGTATGCCCTTGCGGAGAACGCGCGAAAGCGGAAAAAATCCGTACTTATCACCACTAGCACGCATATTCTCCAGCCGGAAAATACAGATACCCTGCATTTCTACGAGGAAAATCAGCTGGATTCCATTCAATCCGCCTGCATTCCCGGACAGATTTCTGTCATCGGCACGCCATGTGGAAACAAAAAAATCACCGGACCGCGTTCGATGATGGTAGATGCCGCAATGCACACTGCTGATATTTTTCTGTATGAAGCAGACGGCTCTAAGCGTCTGCCAGTCAAATGCCATAACAACACAGAACCGGTCATCTGGTTCGGAACGGATGCCGTGATCTGTGTACTTGGATTATCTGCACTGGGTAAACCTGCACAGGAAATCTGCCACCGCTGGGAATTGGACCCATTGTTTTCGATCCATCCACAAAAGCTATTGGATGCGGATGACTTCATCCGTCTGGCACTCGAATGCCGTCAAAAAGCCGGTTATCCGCACAAATTTGTCGTATGCCTCAACCAATGTGACAATGCAGACTTACGTCAACAGGCGCAGATCATTGCCTCCGGCTTGTCCATTCACGGTATTCCATGTGCAGCATCGTGTTTTTCCGGCAAGAAGCCGGAAATCATAGCATTATAGTCGCGCTCTGTATCAATATCCTGCCATGCTTTGCTGTCAGAAAAGTCCATCCATACCACTTCATCCAAATGCTGCTGATAGATGCCCTTTCCGCCTTTTTCGCCGGAAAGGGCTTTGCATTGTCCGAAAAAGCGTTTTGGAAAAATACAGGGTGACTTTGGGATACCCTGTACACGGGGGACAACAATAGCTCCGGTTTCCTGCGCTGTTTTCACCAGTGTTTGCAAAATTTTTTTGGTGAGAAACGGCTGGTCTGCCGTCAGAAAAGCGCAGAAATCCGTATTCTCCGGCAAGGCATATGCCCCTACTGCCACAGAGCTTCCCTGGCCCTGTGCAGCATTCGGGTTTTCCACAGGCCGTGCACCATGTCTGTGCGCAAAAGCTGCAATATCCGGCTGATTGGTCACGACAACAACAGCAGAAAACAGCCTGCTCTCACAGACCAGTGCAATCACATGCTGGTACATCGGTATACCGTCAATGTACAATTTTAACTTGTCTGTATTTCCCATACGGCGGCTCAGTCCCGCCGCAAGGATCACTGCTGCTGTATGTATCATACGTCTTTCTCTCATAATCTTAAGTATTTAAGTAAATTCTCATTTCCATACATTGGAGCAAAATAAGCTGCACGCCGCACGGCTTTTTCATTTATATGCGATAACAAGCCAAATCTTATCAAGAAAAAAGGTATCAATAATAAAAATCCATACATTTACTTTTATCTCCAAATCCCGGCCGATCAAGCCGCTGTGTACATCACATGTTTATCACAAATCCGCAATAAAAATCTTCATTTGTCCGCCGCAGACCATGCCTTCTTCCTCTGCGACATCATTGCTCATATCGACAGTAATGTATTTGCGCTTACCGCTTCCCAGCAGATCAAAGGCTTCCAGCATCGCTGCACTCTCGCCGCAGCCGCCGCCAATGCTGCCAAATGGACGGAAGTTTTCATCTATCGCCATCATGGCGCCGGATTTCACCGGTGTCGAGCCGTCTGTCTCACAGACCAGCAGCACAGCCTTTTTTACGCTGTCATCTGCCAGCAATTCCAGCACAGAAAAATCAATATCTTCATTGAGCAGGATCAAATGCTTTGCCCGACGGTCCGTATCCTTCCTTCGGTACTGTACCAACTGTGCGGCAATCGCAATGGCAATTTCCTCCTTTGTCAATGCCCCGATATTCAGACCAATTGGGGTTTCAATGAAATCCAGCTGCTTTCGGTCAAAGCCCTCCTGCTCCAGCAGATGCAGTAACCCGGTTGTGCGGCGTTTCGAACCGATCATACCAAGATACCGCGGCATGGTTCCCAGCAAAAGCTCACGCAGGCAAATGGCATCATGCTTGTGCCCTCTGGTAATGATTGCAATATAATCTCCCTGCTGTACCTGTAAGCAACGGATTGCTGCCGGAAATGCATTGCAGATCACCTGTTCCGCTTCCGGAAAACGGGCATGATTTGCAAATGCAATGCGGTCATCCACAACGGTTACTGCAAAGCCCAAATCTGCTGCAAAATGGCACAACGGCTGTGCAATATGTCCGCCGCCAAGTACAATCAGGCGTTCCCGCGGGAGAAAATTTCGGGTATAGGTAACGCCATCCACACAGACCTTCCATGCGGCAGACTGTCCGGCTTTGACCTTTTGTAAAATTGTCTTAAAATCAAATGCTGTTTCCATTCTTTTTCCCTTCCAGCACATGAATTTCCTGCGGTATCACGCCGTCAATCTGCATGATATGCTCCAGTTGTTCCTTTTCCTCCGGCGCAGCCATCCATGCCAGCCCGCAGCCTGCTGTGATTTCCCTTGGAACAGGAATCAATCTGCCCGGTGCTTTGTATGCATGACAGACTTTTTCCATTTTTAACGCCATTGCTGTCGTGGCAAAGGTAATAATCAATCTTCGCAATTTCTGCCGCATATTCTTCACTCCTGCGTCAATTTCTGCATTGCCTGAATAGCTGCCTCTACGTCCTCCTCTGTATTATAACAGCCAAAACTGAACCGGACAGCGCCGCCGTTTTGCGTGCCAAAAGCTGCATGCACCAACGGTGCACAATGTGCTCCTGCACGGGTGCAGATATCAAATTCCTGCATCAGTGTGTCACTGACCTCTGCGGCATCCCAGCCATCCAGATTCAATGTGACGATTGCCGTACGATTATCTGTTTTCCAGTCGCCATAGATCGTGACTCCCGCCATGTTGCTGACAGCTTCATAAAACCGCCTTGCCAGCCGCATCTCCTTCTGATGAATCGCCTCTGTACCATTTTCCAAAATAAAATCCAGCGCCGCGGATAACCCAGCGATGCCCGGTGTATTCAGCGTTCCGGCCTCCAGTGCGGTTGGATACTCTGCCGGATGCGTATGGGAAAAGCTATGCACGCCGCTTCCACCGACGCGCAGCGGTGAAATTGCAATATTTTCTGCGACGCACAGAGCGCCTGTACCCTGCGGCCCCATAAGCCCTTTATGCCCCGGAACACACAAAACAGAAATTTCCATGCGCTTCATATCAATCGGAAAAACACCTGCGGTCTGTGCGGCATCCACGATAAACAAGATATCATGTTTTGCGCAATAGCTTCCGATTTTTTCAATATCCAGTATATTCCCCGTCACATTGGAGGCATGGGCACATACAACTGCACGGGTATCTGGCCGAATGGCTGATACAATGTCTTGCTCACTGACACGTCCATCTGCTTTGTCCATTGGCACAATGGTCAATGTTGTTCCCTGCTGTTCTAATCCATACAGCGGACGCAAAACGGAATTGTGTTCCTGTGCTGTCGTCACGACATGATCCCCTGGACAAATCAAACCATGAATTGCCGTGTTCAGTGCATCGGTTGCGTTAAACATCATACATACCCGCATCGGATCCCCGACATGAAACAGCTTTGCGAGCTTTTCCCTTGTGTTATAAACCACACGAGAGGCAGATAAGGCAGCATCATGCGCACCACGTCCGGCATTTCCAAGCTGGCAGACTGCTTCTGCCATCGCCCGTGCAACGCCAGCCGGCTTGAGCAGACTGGTTGCCGCACTGTCCAGATAAATCAACGCGCACACTCTCCTTCCGCCGCTTTGAGCAGCGCAATGCCATGCCCCAGTGTATCAATAACAAATCCCAGATTTTCAACTGCACCCTTCGGGCTGCCCGGAAGGTTGACAATCAATGTTTTTCCCCGGATTCCTGCGGTAGCACGGCTGAGCATTGCCCGCGGCGTGATTGCCATGGAACCAGCACGCATTGCCTCTGCAATGCCCGGTGTTTTGCGTGTTATCACCGCTTCTGTCGCTTCCGGTGTCACATCTCTGGGCGCAAAGCCTGTCCCACCGGTTGTCAGAATACAATCCACTTGATCTTCATCACACAATACCTTCATCCGCTGTACAATGGCATCAAAATCATCCGGCAGAATCGCAGTATACGTCACATGATAGCCATGCTCCTCTGCCATCTGACAGACAGCAGGCCCGCTTTCATCCTCACGCAATCCAGCGGCCCCTTTGTCACTGACAGTCAACACAGCGACACGCCAGATAACTTGTACTGCATCTCCGACAGATACCATTCCGCCTTGTAATACCCTTGCAAAAATACCTTCCTTCGGCATGATGCATTCGCCCATGCGCTGCGCAATCTCGCAGGAACTATGACATGTCTTGCCAATCTGCGTTACCTCAAGCAAAGCGGCATCACCAATACGTAGACGGCATCCAACCGGTAATGTCTTCAAATCCAAATTGCTCACGGCAAGGTTTTCACCAAATGCGCCGGCTTTCACCCCTGCGCCGCGGGCATTGAAGACATCAATGCTGTCCTGACTGAGTAGACTAACCTGTCTGTGCCAGTTGCCGCCATGCGCATCCCCATCCAGACCGAAATTCTCCACCAGCATACAACTTTTGATATTCTGTTTTGCTGTGCCGCGTGCTGCACTGCGGCAAACCGAAGTGATTTTCGCCGTTTTCGCCATATCTGTTCCTTCCTGCTATCAGCCGCCAAAGCCACAGGATGGATATGTGCAGACTTCGCAGCCCTCACATAAGCCGCCGACGGCCTGTGCTGTAATATCTTCTCTCGTAATCCGTTCGCCTGTCATCAAACGCGGGACAATCAAATCGAAAATGGTACGCCTTGCAAACATGACACAGCCTGGCAGACCGACAACAGGTACGTCGCCGACATACGCTAACATGAACATTGCCCCCGGTAACACCGGCGCTCCATAACTTACCGGCTCTGCCACCATGCGGATTGCAGCGGGTGTGCGGTCATCCGGGTCAACCGACATGCCACCGGTAACTTCTACCAGCGTTGCTCCCTGTGCAATAAAATCCCGGATTGCCTGTGCAATATCCTCCACATCATCACCGGCCAAGACCTGTCCGATAACCTCTGCACCAGTTTCCTTTGCCTTTGCACGCAGAACGCCTCCAAAGCTGTCTTTGACCCGTCCGGACTGAATTTCTGAACCGGTTGTCACAATGCCAATTTTTGTCGGCTTCAGCGGTACTACTTCGATTACCGGTGCATGTTCTGCGCAGATTGCTTCAAATCGCCGGACAACCTCTTCCTTGACAGCAAGTGGTATGACACGTGTTCCGGCAATCTGCTTCCCCTTGCGGATGAACCTGTCCGGACGGATGGTTGCCAGACAGATTTCCGGATCCTGACACAGCGCATACACCGCTTCCCGGTTGATTTTCAAGATACCGTCACAGTCTGCTTTCAGGTTGATTTTCCCCTCACTCGGCGCACCGCCGCTGATATTTGCGCCGCATACGGCCTTTGCCATGCGCAGTGCGGCATCATCTTCATGTACATAACCGTCATCCAAGTCCCAGACATACAGATGGCGCTTGCCTATATCCAGCAGATGTGGAATATCCTCTTCTGTTACGATATGTCCCTTCTTGAAAGCTGCTCCTTTTTTTACGCCCGGAATGATTTCCGTCATATCATGACACAACACCATACCGACGGCTTCCTCTGTTTTTACCAGCTTCAAATGTAATACACTCCCTTCTGCTGCCCCAGTACCATCAAGGCTTCCATCACTCCGCCGGCTATGCAACGTGCTTTATCTGAAATGGTCCTACAATTTTGTTTCTGTTCCACCCGCGGGTCAATATCGGCCAGCTTCATGCCCTTTGGCACAGCAAAGCTTTCCCGTAGGATACCGCGCAGTACACCGGTCAGGCTGGCATATACCGGTGTTTCTCCAACATATCCGATGACCTCGCCTTTTTCCACCGCATCGCCAATCTGGTGCACACAGTGCATCACGCCAGCCGCCGGCGCATGTATGACACGCTCGATGCCATAGCCCTGAATCACGCCCGGCACGCCGGTATTGGGCAGTGCACTGCCTTCGTATATGACCCGTCCCAGATTGTGCCCGCGCATGGTTTCCACAACAGCATGACAGTCCTGTGGTGCGGAAAATCCCGGCCCAAGTGCAACCACAATCGGCGCCATACCAGTATGCGTACCCATATTTTTCTTTGCAATGATAGCATCCACAACTGCCGCAGGCTGTAACTTCTTCAAACAGGCAGCTGTCTGATCTACCAGCAGTGGAATTTCTCTCCTTTGAATGACATTCCATGCCTCCGATGCCTGTTCTATTCTGCGGCATGTGATACCTTCCACTACATGTGTCCCATCATAAACGGCTTCACAAAAGGCCGCCAGGCGGCGGATTGCCGCAGGCTGTCTGCATTCCAGCGCCAACACAGCAAAACCACAGCGGTGCAGATGTGCAATCGTACCGCTGGCAAGATCGCCTGCACCACGGACAACAACCAGCCTGCTCATGGACGGATAACCTTCCCTGCATTTTCCATTGTTTCACAGATCACATACATATTGGTCACACTGCCGACTGCCAGCTTTTCTGTCAGTCCATAAAAATTCAGGCAGGTTCCACAGGTCAGGATTTCAGTACCTGCTTCCTCCAGCTTTTTCAAATCAGCAATGGTTTCCGGTACTTCGCTGGACAGCTTTGCACCACCATTATATAGCAGAACCGTATCCGGTGCATGGTCCAGCTGGGTAAGAGCGAATACAAAGCCCTTCATCAGTGCATGTCCCAGCTCATCATTTCCGCTTCCCATAACATCTGCCGACAGCACAACAACGGTCTTGTCGTTGCTCATCGGCATACAGGAAACCGGATCATCTGCTGCTTCTATGGTCTGTTCCCCCTTGACAATATCAACATAATAGTTGCCATCTTCTGTTCTGCCATCACAGACTGCACAGTTTTTCTGCTTTGCCATTTTAGTCAGGTTCTGTACTGCAATTTCATTATCCACCAATACATGGATGGTATTACCGTTTGCAGCCTCCGCCAATGCATGTTTCGCCTCAATAACCGGCAGCGGGCAAGCCTTCCCCAATGCATTTACTGTAATCATTTGTTTTCTCTCCTTATTCTGTCACAATAATATCACAATCCATACGCGGTACAATGCTTCCGATGATACCGCACGGAAGTCCCAATTTCCTGATTTCCTCCAGCATGGCCTCACTCTGCTCTGCCGGAACGCTCATGAGCAAGCCTCCTGATGTCTGTGGGTCAAACAGAATTTCCTCTAACGCAAAATCCTCCATTGCAAACCGTACCCTCCCTTGCAGGAAATTCCGGGTACGCTGTGCAGCTGCTGTCAGCATACATTCTTCCGCACAATATCTTGCGCCGTCCAAAACCGGTATACCGGAAGCCCGAACAACCGCCGAATAGGCAGGTTGTATCATTTCCCGTAGATGTCCAAGCAGACCAAAGCCTGTGACATCTGTACAAGCATGTACATCATATGCACCGGCTGCTTCACACGCCCAGCGGTTCAGGGTTGTCATCGACTGAACTGCGGCATCGATCCACGCCTGCTTTGCCTGCCCAACTCGGCTTGCCGACAGAATGAGCCCAACACCGAGCGGTTTTGTCAGAATCAAATGATCTCCAATCCGGCAGGTATTGTTTGCGCGGATTTTGTTCGGATGCACGGTTCCCATGACAGACAAGCCATATTTCACATCTGTATCTGCAATGGAATGCCCGCCAACAAGGCTTGCTCCCGCCTCCCGTACCTTATCACTGCCTCCAGCCATAATGGTTCCCAAAATATTCAAATCCATTTTTTCCGGGAAGCAGACGATATTGAGCGCTGTTTTTACCGTCCCTCCCATCGCCCAGACATCACTCAGGGCATTTGCCGCGGCAATCTGTCCAAAAACATAGGGGTCTTCTATCATAGGCGGAAAAAAGTCCAATGTCTGCACCACCGCAACATCATCTGTCAGCTGATAAACCGCAGCATCATCCGAGGATTCACAGCCAATCAGTAAATTGGCATCCATCGGCTTTGGCAGTTTTGAGAGCACGCGCTCCAATACAGCCGGGCCAAGCTTTGCCGTACAGCCGCCGCCTCTGCAAAACAACCTGTTGTTTTCTTCCATTTTCGTGCTCCTTTTCCCAGAATAACGAAATTACAGCTTCATTTTACCCTGTTTCAAAAGCATTGTAAATACAAGTTGAATAAATAACCAAATTTCTGTTCTATGCAGCCCGCATAAACCCGATTTTTGCATAAAAAAGTGGCTGTCCACCATCGGACAACCGCTTTTATTCAATTGGGATGCGATCATGCAATGCAGGAAACTGCCTGCGAAACTGTTCTGCTTGACGCAGGCCAATATCCAGCTGCAAGATTTCTTCTGTTTCACCTGCTTCGGCCAGAATCGTTCCATCAGGTGAGATAATCATACTATGTCCAGCGCCGATACAGCCGTTGATATCACCGGCATGATTACACGCCAGCAAAAAGCTTTGATTTTCCAGTGCACGTACCCGGCAAAACAGCCGCCAATCCTCCAGCCGAGTCTTTGGCCATGCTGCGGAAATAAGAAATGCCATCGAACCACGCGCAACCATAGCCCGGAATTGCTCTGGAAAACGCAGGTCATAGCAGGTTGCCAGACCAAAGCTTCCATACGCAGTTTCAATGACGCTGGTTTGCTGTCCCGGCTGAAGCAGCTCCTGTTCGCGTGAAGCAAAACCAAACAGATGCATTTTTCGATAAGTTCCCAGCAAACAGCCGTCTGTATCCAACAACGCCATTGTATTATACATGCCATCCTGTGTTTTTTCCACAAAGCTTCCGGTCAGGATATGGCAATGCAGCCTGCGCGCCCATGCGGCAAGCCGCAGCAGCGTTGTTCCCTGCAATGGTTCCGCCTCATCTGAATATCGGTCAAAATTGGAGAAACCCACCGCCCATAGCTCCGGCAACACAACCAGTTCCGGCGGATTGTTTTCCAGCTGTGCCAAAAGCTGTTCGGTTCTTTCCCATCTCTGCGCTGATGTTTCGCTACTATTCACACGCAGCTGAAGCAATACCGCTTTCATTTTGTCCCTCCTGAATAACCTATAAGGGCTGTCCGGCAAACACCGGGCAGCCCTTCTTCCTATCAAACACCTATGAAAGATCGGAAACGATACACGCATTGCATGACATCGATATTTTCTCAGTCTTTCTTCTCGTCCTTGTCCTTCTTCTTATCCTTGTCCTTTTTCTTATCTTTCTTATCCTTCTTGTCCTTTTTGCCGGGCTTTTCATCACCGAAGCTGATACCGATATCGCGTGCAGCCTGTACCAGATCATGGTCAACCGGTACGGTCTTCAGCTTACCGGCAACTTCACTCAACGGAACAGCAACAATCTGATTGTTGCGGATTGCTACCATGTTGCCATACTGCTTATGCTTAATCAGACGAGCAGCTCCAGTACCCAGACGGGTTGTCAGAATACGGTCATATGCATCCGGTCCGCCGCCTCTCTGGAAATGGCCCGGGTTAACAACACGGATTTCCTGGCCACACTTTTCGCCCAGCTCACGAGCCAGCTTAAAGCCGATGGACGGGTCTGTCATTGCAGCACGCGCAGCCTTGAATTCCTTCTTGGACATAGCAGCCTCTTCCTGAGAGATTGCACCCTCTGCAACTGCCACGATGGTAAAGCTATGGCCATTCTTCTTACGTGCTTCCAGTTGGTTGACAACAGCATCCAGATTATATGGAATTTCCGGAATCAGGATGATATCGGCGCCGCCTGCGATACCTGCGGTCAGCGTCAGCCAGCCTGCGCCATGGCCCATGATTTCAACAAGGAATACACGGCTATGAGAAGTCGCGGTAGAATGGATCTTATCGATAACGTCGGTGGCAATATCCATTGCGGTCTGATAACCGAAGGTAACCTCCGTGCCCCAGAGGTCATTATCAATGGTTTTCGGGAGGGAAATCACGTTCAGACCTTCCTCGCGCAGCAGGTTCGCAGTCTTGGTAGTACCGTTGCCGCCGAGGATAACCAGACAGTCAAGCTCCATCTCACGGTAGGTCTTGATCATCTTAGTAACTTTGTCAACACCATTCTCATCCTTATCGCGCATGTTTTTAAACGGCTGACGGGAAGTACCCAGAATGGTGCCGCCGATCGTCAGGATACCGGAGAAATCACGCGGTGTCATCAGGCGAACGTTTCCTTCAATCAGACCCTTATATCCATCACGGAAGCCATAAATCTCAACTTCCTTGCCATATTCCTCATACAGTGCCTTTGCAACGCCTCGCAGGGTAGAGTTCAGACCCTGACAATCGCCGCCGCTCGTCAACATACCAACGCGTTTCATGCTTTCTTCCTCCTTAGATATCCTGTCTATTCTCTCCGCAGCGCCGCAATCCGGAAAGCCGTGGTTACTTATTGTGATGTCGGAGATCATTATTGTTTTTATTATAACAAACTTCTACTGATACCGCAATGTATTTTTTACAATTTGCACAAATCAAATTGTTTTTCTCCGTCTGTCAAAATACGGCTCGCTACGTAAAACCTTTCTCTTCTTTCCATTGTTCTGTTTCTTTATTGCAATATCTGCTCTGTTAAAGTCAAGACCACCCGCATAGCGGGTGGCTTGCACAGGCCCTATAAGGGCCTT
>JAUNGQ010000009.1 GCA_030524285.1 Eubacteriales bacterium | reverse complement strand
AAAAGGCCCTTATAGGGCCTGTGCAAGCCACCCGCTATGCGGGTGGTCTTGACTATGCCCCATTTTTATTTTGTTAGAAAGCTTTTCAGGCTATCTTGGATCTGATATACTAACAGAAAGAAGGAGAGGTGAGATGCAATGATTACAGTATTCCGAAGCCACAAACAACTACGGTGGAGCATCATTGCTGCAATCATAGTAGCTTGTATTGCTGCTATATTTTATGTCAGCGAGAGTCAAAACGATGAAACAGCTATCTTTAACGGTGCCGAGCACTTTTTCATTGATATGGATGAAAAACAGATTGTATACTACTTTTCAGGGGAAGTCCCATATGATGAAGCGTTGCTGGGGGCAGAAGTGGAAACGAGTATCCGAACGAAGCAGACAAAGGTATATCAACCGACTGGAAAAACAAATTTTGCAGAGCTTCTCATGGATCAGGTACAACAGGGAGAGCATAGTCTGACCCGGTTTACCTATGGCGGAATTGTAAAGCCAAAGTACTATACATTACAGGAGGATATGTATTATTTTGGATTAACCAGTGTGGATGATATTGCATGTGTGGAAACCAGTCTTTGGGATGGGTATGGTGATATCAGCCCACAGGATTTTCCGATTTATAGCTATACGGACAGAGAAACAATGGAGCAGTTTTATCATATCCTGACGGAAGGGAGCTGGCTGAATGCGGATGAATATGCACGGGAACAGTATAAAGCAGAGGAATATGGCTTGGAACAGTTTCAGTCTGTAGATTATACTATGTGGAGTATTACCATGCGTTTGAAAAACGGCAGCAGTTATAAATACTGTTTCTGTCCGGATTCCTACAGTATAAATTTCTATTATGGAGATTATCATATCTTGCTGACAACAAAACAAAGTGAATGGATGGAGCGGGCGTGCGGTATTACAGAGGATGTGAAGAAAGCATGTATGGAGATATATGGATGAGATTCCATACGAACCTCTTGACATGCCTATTCGACAGAATTATAATAAACAAAGTATAGGCGCTTTATTTTTGTAAAGTATGAAATTATTTTTATTTATTGGAGAAGAGATATTATGGCAAGAGATCCGTATAAAATTTATCTGAGCGAGGACGAAATTCCAAAACAGTGGTACAATGTCCGCGCTGATATGAAGACTGACCACCGTCCGATCCTGCATCCGGGTACATTAAAGCCGGTTGAGGTTTCTGATTTGGAGCCGGTATTCTGCACCGAGCTGGCAAAACAGGAGCTGAATGCCGAGGATCGTTTTATCGACATTCCGGAGCTGGTACGCGACCGTTACCGTATGTACCGTCCATCTCCATTGATGCGGGCATATTATTTGGAAAAGGCGCTGGATACACCGGCAAAGATCTATTATAAGTACGAAGGCGGCAATACCAGCGGTAGTCATAAGCTAAATTCCTCGATTGCGCAGGCTTATTATGCAAAGGAACAGGGGTTGAAGGGTGTTACCACAGAAACCGGTGCAGGTCAGTGGGGGACGGCACTTTCCATGGCATGCCGTTATTTTGATCTGGATTGTAAGGTATTTATGGTAAAATGCTCTTATGAGCAGAAGCCATACCGCAAAGAGGTTATGCATACTTATGATGCAGATATTGTACCGTCTCCGTCTATGACAACCAATGTCGGCAAACAGATGAATGAGCGCTTCCCGGGCAGCACAGGCTCTCTGGGTACCGCAATTTCGGAAGCGGTAGAATATGCAACCACACATGAGGGCTATCGTTATGTACTGGGCAGCGTGCTCAATCAGGTTCTGATTCATCAGAGCGTCATTGGACTGGAAGCAAAGGCTGCTATGGAAAAGGTAGATGCGTACCCGGATATTGTAATCGGCTGTGCAGGCGGTGGCTCCAATCTGGGCGGCATTATGGCGCCGTTTATGGGGGATAAGCTGACTGGCAAACAGGCTCCGCATTTTATTGCGGTAGAACCGGCTTCCTGCCCATCCCTGACTCGCGGTAAGTTTGCATATGATTTCTGTGATACCGGCATGGTAACACCGCTGGCAAAGATGTATACACTGGGCTGCGGCTATATCCCGTCCCCGAACCATGCAGGCGGTCTGCGGTATCATGGTATGAGTCCGATTTTGTCTCAGCTGTATCACGATGGTTATCTGGACGAAGCGCGTGCTGTTGAGCAGACTGCTGTATTTGAAGCAGCTGAGATGTTTGCAAAAATTGAAGGCATTTTGCCAGCGCCGGAATCCTCTCATGCAATTCGTGTGGCAATTGATGAAGCGATCAAGTGCCGTGAGTCCGGTGAAGCGAAGACAATCCTGTTTAACCTGACCGGTACGGGTTATTTTGATTTGAGCGCTTATAAGGCATACAACGAGAAGACCATGAGCGACTACATCCCGACAGATGAAGACCTCGCATGTGGATTTGCTTCTATTCCGCGGTTGCCAGGCATTCAGGAAGAAATTTAACTGCATAACGTAAATTCAGACAATGACGTCCTGTTTTCCCTGCAAGGGAGACAGGGCGTTTTTGCTACAGAAAGGATGCATGAACTGTGTTTGAAGAACAAATTATAACATATTTACAGTCATATGAGATGAAATCAACCGATATGGAGGAACTGTCCGGGAGGATTGGCAGGAGGTTGACAGAACAACCATGTATGCCGGACAGCCGCGTTGCCGGTAATTGTATGCTGCAATATAGCTGGGCGGATGAGAAACAACGGGAGGCTTATGCTGCGCTACTTGCAGCAGATATGGATGAGAAAACGAAAACACAGGTACATCCTGCATTTGTCTCTATTATCAGCCAGATGGATGAAACGGATATGCTGCTGCTGAACAGGATACGGGAACAACGGGCTATGCCGATCGCAGACTGCTATCTAAGCCGGATGAAGAAGAGCGGGAGTTTTTCAGGAAAAACCATGGAGGATATGGCAGGCTCCATGAAATTGATTATGCATATGACTACATTCCTGCCGACGGATGGCGATTATGAGCATGTACAGGCAGCGATTGACAATCTACTGCGCTTACACCTGATTGAAATTCATATGCAGGAGGAACGCCATGCGCTTGAGGAAATACAGGAGAACGAATATGAGGATATCTATATGCTGTTTCAGCAGATCATTGAGGAAACGGTAACGCAGCTTTGCAGCAGATATCCGGAATGCAGGGAACGCAGGATACGGTTGCACACCGGAAATATATCTTTTACAGCATTTGGAAGCCGATTTCTTCGGGTATGCGGTATATAATTCATTTGTTTTTCGACTTGACAAAAACAAGGAATATTGCTATACTATATAAGCTAGTTTGCCGCTGTGGCGGAATTGGCAGACGCAAGGGACTTAAAATCCCTCGCTGGTTTACAGCGTACCGGTTCAAGCCCGGTCAGCGGCACCAGATCGGAGTAGATATGTCATCTACTCCGATTTTTTTATGTCTTTGATACAGGAAACTACCAGTTTTCGATACACTGTGGAAGAAGCTTTCAATGTTATAGACAATATCAATATGGTATGATATACTTAAAAATAATGATATAATAGAAAAATATAGTAAAAGAGAGAGGAAAATTGTATGGCACAATTGATATCTGCTATCAACGGCTTTTTATATGGAAAGCTATTGATTATCGTTTTGATTTTGGGAGGAATCTACTTTTCGATTCGGACAGGATTTGTACAGTTCCGATTGATTCGCGAGCAGTTTAAGGCAATTATGGAGAAGCCGGCAGATGAAACCGGTGTATCCTCCTTTCAGGCTTTGATGGTTTCAACAGCATCGCGTGTGGGTACAGGAAATATTATTGGTGTATCTACTGCAATCTGCCTGGGAGGTTATGGTTCTGTATTTTGGATGTGGGTCATTGCTATTATTGGCAGTTCTTCCGCATTTATCGAGTCAACACTGGCACAGATTTATAAGAAAAGAGGACCGGAAGGCAGCTATGGTGGACCGGCCTATTATATCGAAGCGGCGCTCCATAACAGACCACTGGCAATTATTTTTACCATTGCCCTGATTCTTACCTATGGCTGTGGATTTAATATGCTGGCATCGTATAATTTACAGTCTACCTTTGCACCGTATGCATTTTATAATCCAAAAACTTCCCCATGGCTCATCGGCTTGATTCTTGCTGTGATTGTATGCTATTGCCTGCTAGGCGGCGGTAGAAGAATCATGAAGGTAACAGGCATTATGGTACCGATTATGGGCGTTGCTTATGCGCTTGTAGCTGTGTTAGTCATTGTGCTCAACTTTCAGAACCTGCCCGCTGTCTTTGGAAAGATTTTTGCTGAAGCATTTGATCTCCAGGCAATCTTTGGCGGTTTTAGTGGTTCCTGTATGATGTATGGTATCAAAAGAGGCCTTTTCAGTAATGAAGCCGGCGTAGGCTCTGCGCCGAATGCTTCGTCCTCGGCAGATGTTGTACATCCGGCAAAACAGGGATTTGTACAAATTACGTCTGTATTTATTGATACATTGATTTTATGTACGGCAACTGCGATGATGTGTATGTGCTCTGGCGTTGTGCCATCGGAGGAATTGTCTGGTGCACCATATGTTCAGGCGGCATTGGACAGTGTGTTTGGCACAATCGGTCCACTTTTTATCACTGTGGCAATGATCCTGTTTGCATTTACCACGTTGCTGGGCAATTTATATTATGTCGATGTCGCTTTGAAATTCCTGCTGGGACATGAACCCGGAAAGCAGTTTATGAGAGTCTATCATATCATTGCATCCGTTGTGATTTTTGTTGGCGCGGGCCTGAGTGCAGGGCTGTTGTGGGACATTGCAGATGTTACAATGGGCTGCATGACAATCATCAATATGCCGGTTATTTTGTATCTGAGCAAGTATGTCTTCCGTACATTAAAGGATTATGAACGGCGATTGAAAAATCATGAACCGATGGAGTTTCATGCAAAGGATATTGGTCTTCCACATCAGGTAGATTATTGGCAGTAAAGAAAGACCTTTTTGATGGCTCTAATCGACGCTGTTGAACGAATTTGCTGCGTTTGAGGTTTTGCCTCAAACGCAGCTTTTTTATACGAAAACAGGAAAGATATCTCAAGATGAAAGCTGTCATTCCGAAATAAAAGAAAACATGTCAGAAACAAATAGAAGAGCGCATGTGAATCTGTGGAAAACTCCAATTGTAAATACAAATTTTTTCGGTATACTGATAAAGGAAACTTATATTTAGATTGAGGCGAAACACATGAAACTTTTGCGGCAGTTTGGCATTATACTGCTGATTACCTTTTTGGGAGAAATTTTAAAGGCGTTGCTCCCGTTGCCAATTCCGGCAAGTATTTATGGTATGCTGCTTTTGCTGGCGGCACTCGTCAGTGGTGTGATCAAGCTGGAATCCGTCAGGCTTGCAGGTGATTTTCTGATTGAAATTATGCCGATTTTGTTCGTTCCGGCAGCCGTTGGATTACTGGACTGCTGGGGACAGCTGAAACCGGTTCTGGTACCTGTTGCTGTGATTACCGCTGTGATTACCGTATTTGTTATGGCAGTTACCGGAAAAGTAACGCAGGTGATTATCCGGCATGGAAGGGTAGGCAGCAGACATGAATGACGTTATGGTGAATTGTACATATTTCGGCGCTTTTTTGACAATTGCCGCTTTTTTATTTGGACAGTGGTGTAAGAAAAAATGGAAATTTGCTATCTGCAATCCTCTGCTAATTGCAGTTATTGTTATCATGCTGCTGCTGGTAGTGTGTGATATTGACTACGATTCCTATTATGAAGGTGCAAAGTATATCAGTTATCTGCTGACGCCGGCGACGGTATGCCTTGCGATTCCGCTGTACCAGCAGCTGGAGCTGCTGAAAAAACATGCAGCGGCCATTCTGGTAGGTGTTTTCTCCGGTGCAATAGCAAGCATGGCTGGTATTTTGGGGTTGTCTATTTTGTTTGGGCTGACACATGAGCAGTATGTCACGCTGTTACCCAAATCCATTACAACAGCAATCGGTATGGGTGTTTCCGAAGAGCTGGGCGGCTTGGTGACCATTACGGTTGCAGTGATTATTATGACAGGTATTTTGGGCAATGTCATTGCCTCGGCAGTTTGCCGGCTCTTCCACATTGAAGAGCCAATTGCAAAGGGGCTTGCCATTGGCACGGCATCCCATGCGATTGGTACAGCACGGGCGTTGGAAATCGGGCAGGTAGAGGGAGCTATGAGTTCCCTTGCGGTTGCGGTTGCCGGTATTTTGACTGCCTGTACAGCATCGCTGTTTGCCATGCTGTGGTAAAAGGAAAAAGCAAATGGGCTGTCTCACCATGAGATAGCCCATTTTACAATACAGTATTTTATTTTGCAAGATGCTTTCCATCGTAACGTGTTGTGTGGAACAGATAAGAATATGATGTGGCATGGACACCGGTTTCGGCCAGTGTATCCAGCAGGTTGCGAACCAGATCAATGGAATGATCCCGCTGTGTAAGGCTGATTTTCAGATTACCGTTGTAGGAGCTGACAAGTACACCAAACGGCTGGTATGCGCAGGGCAGGATTGCCGTATAGTCAACAACATATTTCTGCATACTTTCCGGCAGATGAAATGCACCGATGTTCGTAAGAATAAAAGAATCACGGCGGATATAGTTGCGTGCACGGGTGCGCATTGCTTCTTCCTTTTCGTCAATTGTCATATCCGCATTATGCAGGGAGAATACGTTGTCGCCGTTGGCTTTTGCCCACCATGCGCTGTGTTCCAGCGTGCGCTGGGTATTGAAATATTCACTGCATTTGCGACAGGCTTCGGCAAAGGACATATCGAAATATTCCGGCAGAAATGGCAGATCAAGCAGCGAGACAAAGAAATGCGTTGTCTTGCTCGGAACAAGTGGACGGAGATCCATTGGAATCTCTGCGGCGATTGTTTCGCGTTCCCCGTCCTTGAAATATGTCATGCCCATAGCACGAGAAAGTGCAGTCATGACATAAGTCATCGGTGTACCGCCATTCTTTTTGAGAAAGGCCTTCATCTGTGCGAAAGGGAAGGTGATTTCGGTCATCAGCTCATTGAAATCTGCTCTGCCATCCATTTGTGGCATATGAAATACCGGCTGGTCATCATGATGATTTTCATCGGAACGCGGGACATTTTCCAAAAGCGGGAAGGCATCCTCACATTCAGACGGGTCAAATTCTGTTTCACGGGTTCGGATGGTGCCATCATTTTGAATCGGATGTCCGCACAAAGTCAGATATTCAAACAGGACAGAACGGATAAATTCATCAAAGCCATGTCCATCGCAGGTACAGTGATGATATTCCATGATAATGGTGTTGCGGATATAGCCGCACAGGAACAGATAACCATTGGTATCGTCAGAACCCATCCAGTAAGGGGAGAGATGGTTTTGAAACGGCAGGACAACCGGGGGTTTATCGACATAGTGGTAGGAATATGCAGAATCACCACGTGTTAACCCGACAGACATCTGTGGAAAGCGGATCAGGGCAAGCTCCAGAGCCTCCTGAAGCAGTTCCGGCTGTACCGGCTCAGACAGCCGGATAATATGCCGTGGCGAAGTGGTCAGGTCATGATGCGTTGCGTACATAAATATATTTCCATAGGTATCTACATTCAAAACAGGATCGTTATGGACAGCTTTTACCATAGTAGCATTCCTCCATTCAGAAACAGGCAATGATTACCTGTAAAGTGTGGTTTGTTTTTTCTTTGCATGTATTGTAAACGAACATTGAAAGAAAAGATAGAGCATTATTAAACATAAATATATATTATGTTTAATAATTAAAAAGAGATGTTGCACAAAAAATTTGGTAGAATTTTAACAGGATGCACAAAATGTCGGATGCGGCTGTAGCAATTTTTGCATTGCTGTCGGTTTGTCGAAGCTGATAGATGACTGTCGAACGGTTTTTTTTGGAAGATATTGACTTTTCAACACACAGATGTTATACTGAACAGGCTTCCGGAAACGGCATACTGATCTCACATATTTTTGTAAGTCATTGCATGGTGGAGGATGATTTACAGGAAATATGTGTTTTTTTGCGCAAAAATACCGGAAACAGATTTTTTGAATGGAGGTACCTGTTATGAACAAGGGTACGGTAAAATGGTTTAATGCAGAAAAGGGCTATGGCTTTCTTTCCAATGATGAAAGCGGCGCGGATGTCTTTGTACATTTCTCTGCTATCCAGTGCGATGGTTACAAGACCTTGAACGAAGGCCAAAAGGTTGCATTTGAGGAAGAAATGGACGAGAGAAAGGGCAAGCTGCGTGCAGTCAATGTACAGCCGCTCTGATTGCTACAATAGAGAAGACAAAAGCGCCATCCGAACGGATGGCGCTTTCCTTCTGTTTGCGTTATCTGAAAATGCAATGTTGATACATTTTAAATGTGCCTTAAAATGGCATCGTTTTCTTTTGAAAGCTGCGGCTTGCCAATGTAAAGAGGAGTATGGCAATCAGCAGCAAAATGAGCGGCAACAGGCATGCATGCAGGTCACCCTGTAAAATGCCAGCGGGGTCAATCAGCGTATATGGTGTAGCGTACCGCAGATAGGTCAATGGACCACCGATATTGGACAACAGGCGGATGGTATAGAATAGGATGCATGCCGCGGCATTGATAATCAAAGCTCCTACAGTGCTATTGCATTTGCAGGAGAAGAAATAACACATGCCTGCAAAGGCGAGCTGAAGGGCAAAGATGCAGACTGTCAGCAACAGGAATGGCTGGATTGCAAGCTTACCCGGATAGAAAAATTCACACAATGCGATGGTCGCAATGCAGCAGACAGCGAGCATCAGAAACAAGTTAAAAATGAGGACATTGCGCTGCGTAGCTGCAATACGTCTGCGGGAATTGGGGGAAGCGAGCAAATAAGACATGGTACCGCTGGAAACATGATGCGCCATCACCTGAACAGAGAGAATGATGGTAAATACCATCGGCAGCGCCAGCATCAGCATGCCGTATAAGTAATTGACAACAAAAGCGGTAAAGGTGTCCGCATAGTTAGCCATACCAAGAATATTCATCGCCTGTGGAAGGGACTCCGTCAGGCTTACCAGGGCTGCACCAGCCACCGGATCATACATGCGAACAACTGCAAATGCATACAGGCTCATCAGAACCGTAAATACCAGCCAAAGCAGAAAAGAACGCTTGCAGCTGTAGCGGAATAGTGTGAAATTCATTCTTCCTCACCTCCGTAATAGTGCATAAAGATTTCCTCCAGACTCTGTCCGACATTATCCAGTGTAGAAACAGGGTAATTGATCAGGATAGAAAGCAGATTACGCAGGTCACGGTAAACAGCTACCTTTACCATGCGTCCATCTGATTCCAGAACATTGATATTTTCACGGCAGAGGGCCTGTGCGGCTTCCTTATTTTCCAGCGTTATAATGTATACGCGGCGTTCCGTCTGGCGAAGCTCCTCCAACGAAGACACGGTTTTCAAACGTCCTTTTTTCAGGATAGCAATTCGGTCACAGGTTTTTTCCACCTCGCTGAACCGATGGGAAGACATTAGAATGGTCTTCCCTTTTTTCTTTTCCTCCAGAATCAGATCGATAAACGCCTGTTGCATCAACAGATCAAGGCTGGCTGTAGGCTCGTCCAGAATCAGGATGTTTGGGTCATGCATAAAAGCACATACCAGAGCAAGCTTTTGTTTGGCGCCCTTAGACATGCGGCGGATTGGCTGGCGGATATCCAGCTCAAAGCGGTCTGTTAGTTCTTTGATGCGTCCGGTATGCTTCATACCGCGATACTTTGCCATGAAGGATAGAAAGGCCTTGCCGCTCATGTCCGGAAAGACATAAATATCACCGGGGAGATAGCCCAATGTTTCCTGAATAACAGCTGCGGACTGGAAGCAGTCACGTCCTTCAATCTGGCAGGAGCCAGAGGAGGGCTTTGCATAGCCCATCAGATGACGGATTGTTGTTGTTTTTCCCGAGGCGTTGGGGCCGAGAAAGCCGAAAACCTCACCGGATTCTACGGAAAATTTTAAATCAAATACACCACGGCCACGCCCGTAATCGCAGGTCAGACCGTTGACGTCAATAATACTCACAAAATACCTCCCTTTTGATTGCTGTATCTCGAGGCATACAGCTTACCTGTTTATTATACTGGATTCTGGTTGCATAGGAAACCCTTTTTTCGACAGAAATTCAGATTTGGATAGTTGAGTTCCAATATATAGGAAATGATATGACGGGTAACAGCATCAAAAAAAGGGGGAGATATTTGTGCAATATGCATAACATTGCGGATGGAAATTTGTATAGATGACAGAAAGATTACAAAGATTACAAATTGGTTACACAAATTGTAATTTTTATGTTATACTGTATAAGTCGATGAGTAGAGGAGGAGGATATCCAGTGATATTTCATTCACCTAAATATAAGAAAAGAATATTATCTGCAATCCTGTGCGGCTCAATTATGCTTTCAGCAGGCGCTCCGGTATTTGCATTCGATAATCCGGAAGAGACAGTTTCCGAAGTATTGGAAGAGGTACAAACCAGGGAGACGGAAGCAATCCCCGGACTTGCTGACAGTGGTTATGCACTCCAGCGGCTTGGTGTTGTAGCCGGTGATGACAACGGTGACCTGATGCTGAGCAAGTCGGGTACACGTCAGGAGGCTTTCACATTATTCCTCTCCCTCTTGGGTGAGCAGGATGTTGCGGAGGCTACACAGTATTCCTACACCTTCCAGGATGTTTCGCAGTGGTTTGCCGACTTTGCCGGCTATGGCCAGTATACAAACTATGCAGCGGGTTACAGCGAAACCGAATTTGGTGCACGTGATGTTGTAACGGCGCCGCAGTATATGACTTTTGTGCTCAGAGCATTGGGCTATGAGGATGGACAGGATTACACTTGGAAGAATTCCCTGAATAAAGCCGTTGAAATTGGGCTGTGCACACAGGGTCAGGCAGACAGCTGGGCATCCAATCAATTCAGCCGTCAGGAAATTATGGAAATTTCCTATCTGGCACTCAGCACAAAGCTGAAAGACAGCAGCTGCACACTGGCGGATAAGCTGATTGCAGACGGCGAAATTACGTCGGAAGCAGCCGCAGCGGAAAATGTAGTATTTGGTACTCCGTATTATGCACCGCCCGTAGCAAAGAACCAGACAGCAACGATTGCACACAGCAGCCTGCCGTATGGCAGCTATATCCTGTATAATATTGGAACCGGTAATGTCATGACCACCGGCGGAGCTGCAAAGCAGGCAAATGTATATGCAGCAGGCAATACAGGCAGCGATTCCCAGAAATTTACGATTCAGAGCAACGATGATGGAAGCTTCCGGCTTCTTAGTTCACAGGATACATCGTTAACCGTTGACGTACATCCGAGATCCGGTGTAAATGCAATCCTCTGGACAACAAATTCGTCCGACTGCCAGTCCTTTGTGGCGGTTCAGGAAGCTGACGGTGTGTATTCCCTTCGTTTGGCATCCAATTGCAGTCTGGCGCTGGAGGTTGTGAATGGAGATGTCCGCCTGAATGGGTATTCCGGTGCAGCGTCACAGCAGTGGAAGCTGTCCAGCGGCATGGAAGATACCGCAGCAGCAACTGCAAAGCTTGCATCTATTATGACAGTACATCCGAACGGCGAGAGCCTCGGCGGCAGCTATAGCTTCGCCGGTGCAAGTCAGTGCATGGGATTTGGACGTGAGGTATTCTACCGCATGTATGGTGACACGGCAAGATGGAACTATGATGGCAGTCCGAAGAGCGCAGCAGATGCACAGATGTACAAGGTTTCCGCTTCCTCATCGTCGTATTCTTCCAGCAGCATCAAGGCTTTAATCAGTAAGGCAAAGCCGGGCGATATTCTTCAGATGAATTCCCCAAAGATGCATACCATGGTTTTTGTATCCAGTGACAGCGCTGGTTTCACAGTCTATGATGCAAACTGGACCGGACCGAACAAGGTCAGCGTCCGTTATGTCAAATATGGCGCGTGGTCAAGCCGAAACAGCAACGGCATTACCGTACTGCATGCAACCAATTATCCGACATACTGATTCTAAATAAGAAAAGGGGAACGGCACAGCTTACGCTGTGCCGTTTTTGCTGCCCTGCAGGTCTTTATTTGTTCCATTCGGCTGGAATATCCCGGCAGTCCGTCAATCCCAATAAATAGTCGGTTGTTGTATGATGTAGCTGTGCCAAACGGATGAGAATGAATGTTGGAACGTCTCGCTGTCCGCGTTCATAATTGCTGTAGACCTGCTGGGAACAGCACAGGAGCTTTGCAATTTGACTTTGTGACAAGTCAGCGTCTTCCCTTAGATCGCGGATTCTGGGGTACATACAGTTCACCTCATATACACATTACATTCCGTGGAGAAATGACATGCGTTTTTACTGCAATTTGCAGTTGAAATTAGGCAAATATAGGATAAAGTTAAAACAATTGTACAGATTTATACAAGAGATGTATCACTTTTCTGAGCTTTGCTTTTCAGGTAAATTTACCTTTTTCGACAGCACGCATGGTTGGCTGATAGAAAAATGGCAGTCGAAAAAGGGGGCTAAACTATCCCAAAGTAGGTACAGAGTACAGAGCAAAAGAAAACTGACGCCACAAGATGCAGCATCAGTTTATGAACTTATCTTCGGTTGTGATTCTGCCGGTTCTGTGCTCTGCGCTGTTTTTTTCTGCGCCGTTTGCGGCGGTTTCGCCCGGCAATGAAGGAGAAAAACAGATAGAGGATGAAGAGGATAACGATAATGGCAATAATAATGCGTACAGCCGACAGGCGGAAGAAAGCGGCGATACGATCCATGGCATACAGGATCGGAGAACGCTGGACTTCACTCAATGCAATCAAATCGGCAGTAGCGCATTCCATACCCTGATAGGAGTATGTAACGGTGCCGAGCGTTTGACCCTGCGCAATTGGAGCTTCGTAGCTTTCTTCGGCTGAAATGGTTACATCCAGATCAGAGATATCAGCTTCGCTCGGCAGCAGGACAGAAATATCATCCGAGGTAACCAGTGTAACATGGTCTGTACCGCGTCCAAGGCGAACTGGGCATTCGGTAACAGCAGCGCCCGCCTGTGTAGCAGTTTTCATATGGAAATGATCGAATGCCCATTCAAACATGCGCTTGGTTTCCGTAAAGCTTCCGGCATACTCACCCGAACCTGCATCTGCACCCAGAACAACGGAATAATACGTATAGCCGCTGGATTTGGCATACGATACCAGACAATAGCCTGCCTGAGAGGTATGTCCGGTTTTAATGCCGTAACAGTTATCGTAATAGATGGAAGAATAACTGCTGAGAATCAGATGGTTTGTTGTGTAAATGATACGCTCCTCATTCATGTTGGTGGCTGGGAGCCTTTTTTGCGCTGTGTTGACAATTGTGGTAAACGTGGGATTTTGCATTGCCTGCTGTGCAATCAGAAACAGGTCATATGCACAGGTGTAATGATCATCATCGTGCAAACCGTTTGGATTGACAAAATGGGTATTCACGCAGCCAAGCTCCTTGGCACGGTCATTCATCATCTGAACAAATTCATCAATAGAACCGCCTGCAACGCGTGCCAATGCATTGGCAGCTTCATTGCCGGATGGGAGCAGCAGACAGTACAGCAGGTTTTCCACGGTAATTTGCTCGCCAGTCTTAAGCCCGGCATTGCTGGCGCCATTGTTAACATCGGAAAAGTCCGCTTCCTGCATGGTGACAACATCGTCAAGGCCGCATTTTTCCAGTACCAGCAGAGCTGTCATAATCTTGGTTGTGGATGCCGGATATGCCTTTTCCTTTTCCTTTTCTGCATGGATCACTTCACCGGTTTCCGCATTGACAAGGATGCTCGACTTGGCATCAACATGAAGAACCGGTGTTCCGGTATCCTCTTCCGGGTCTTCCGCCTGCTCCTGCGGCTGTGCTGTGTCGGTGGTACCCGTGTTATCCGCTGTAGGGTTTGTGTCAGTATCTGCAGACGGTTCCTCCGCAGGTTCTTGCGTACCAGCATCACCGGTATCGGTAGTATCCGCTGTACCAGCTTGTGTTGCAGGATCGGTTGTCTGTGTTGTCGTAGCGGCGGAATCATCCGGCTGCGGTTCTGCAAAGGATGGTACAGCCACCCCGGTCAGCAGCGTGATAGAGAGCAGCAAAGCTGCGAGTTGTTTTTTACATTTCATGGGGTTCCTCCTGCGTTTCTTCCAGAGCTTCCGGTTCCGAAATTTCTTCTTCCATATCAGAGCCAGTATCTTCGGGCTCTGTCGGCATATCGCTGCTCTCATCTTCCCACAGGTCAGCAAACTGGCTGAGATCATCCGAAATCAGGGGCTTGTGTGGGGTAGAAGCTGCTTTTTCCTCAGCCGCAGCTGTAGGCTTGTCTGTTTCTTTTTCTTCAAAGAAGAAATCTGCATCCGTAAAGCGTCCGCGGATACGCGCGGGCTTTGGCGGTTTGCGGCGCAGGGCATCGTATTCAAACCGGCGGCAGCTGCCTGCCATAGCTACAATGCCGCGGTAATCGCATACACCCTGATACGCATTGTCCGGCTTACAGTGTGCACAGTAGGCACAATGCGGTTCAATAGATGCATTGTACAGGCAGCTCCTTCGGAACAAATTCAACATAGAAAATCTCCTTCTCTTACAAGGCGCTATTTAACATATTATAGCGCATATCACCTCCCGTTTCCAGATATATAACACGAAAATATTGCTGAAAATCCGGTCTTTGCGTGATAAAATACTGACGGAATAGAAAATGCTATTAAAAGAAAGGAACAAAGGATAACAAGCAGAGAAAAATCACGCACAGCAAGGCGGACAGACAGGCATGTATGCATTTTCCACGAATACACTGGGAGACGCGCATACCCTCTACGGCAGCAGCTGTTTGGAACAGAACGGAACAGCCGCCGAAAGCACATAAAAAGGAAACTGCCGTCAATCTGGCGGGGATCGATCCGGCGGATTCCGTCAGTCCGGCAAGTCCCTGGGTCAGCTCCATGCAGCCAGTGAACACACTTTGCGTTCCAGAGGCGGATAAGCCAATGGTATGGAACAGCGGTGCTATACTGCTGCAAGCCGCGGATAAAACGCCAGTGAGACGCAGCAGGCACAGGATAACTGAAAAAAACAGAATAAACGCGGAAATCATCAGACAGGAGCGTCCGGCAGAAAGCACGGACTGTGTCAGCAGACGACAGAAAGGAAGTTCCTCCGGCAGATTGGGAGAGGAGACAGATACGGGCAGAGTCTTAGGACGCAGTAGAAAAGCTGTCAGGAGTGCAGAAAGAATATGCACCGTGTATAAAAACAACCCCAATGCCAGCGAATGGAACAGTCCGCACCCACACATACCAATCAGGAAAGCAGGGCCGGTATTATTGCAGACAGCCGCAAGTGCTTCTGCTTCTTCCCTGGTACACAGCTTGCTGTGCCAAAGCTCTGTTGCCATGCGCGCACCGGCAGGATAACCGCCTAAAAAGCCCAAAAACAGCGCAGCTGCACCACAGCCAGGTAAATGAAAGCATCGCCGCATGACTGGAGAAAACAGGATTCCCAAAGATTGCGCCAGACCGCAGGAGATGGCAAGCGAGCTGGCAGCGAAAAACGGGAACAGGGACGGTATGGCAGAGGTCAGACACAGCTGCAATGCCGAACGGACGGCTTCCGCGCAGTTTGTGGAATACCGGCACAGCAGCAAAAGAAACAATAGGCTTCCAATGCACATACACCGCTTCTTCATAAAAAATCCCTCCATTCCGCTGGTACATCCTATCAGAAAATGGCAAGAATCATGCCAGTAACGCATACAAATTTCTCGAAGGGAGGAAACATATTATGGAACAGAAATTTCCTGCCTGTCTGGGCGGTACGTCAATTCAGCTTGATGGTAACCGCAGTATTGTGATTACCGGGCGCTGCGCCATTGTGTTATACAGCAGGGAAGAAATGCGGGTTCGATGCGGCAAGCTGATTATACGCGTTGTCGGGGATGGGTTGGAACTATGTACATTGGATGAGGATGAGTTGTCGATTGTAGGGCTGATTGCAGAAGTCGGCTTCCTGACGGGAGAGGGGTAAGCGCGTGGTTGCAGATTGGATTCGGCTGGCTGGCGGCATGCTGTCAGTCCGTATACGCGGCGCAGAGCTGGAACGGTTTCTCAATCTGTGCGCACAGGAGCATATCACACTGCGCAGGCCGAAGCGGACAGATATTGACGAAATGCAGGCAGTGATGTCTCTGCGGGATTTTTACCGCTTATCCCGCGTCCGGAAGCGGACGCGGTGCAGGGTGCATATTGCACAACGGCGTGGACTACCGTTTTTTTGGAAAAAGCTTCGGCGGCGGTATGCTCTGTGGTTGGGAATGCTGTTGATGTGTTTTGCCTGTTATATACTATCGACGCGGATCTGGGTCATTGAAACAGAGTTCGCACAGGGGGTAGATGCGTATGCCGTCATGCAGGAACTGCAACAGCTTGGTATTGGCATTGGGACAAAAAGTGCGGATATCGATGCAAGGGCTGTCAAGCTGCATATGATGACGGAACTGGATGAGCTGAAATATTTTTCTGTCAATGTAGATGGCAATGTGATAACCGTACAGGCAGCGGCAGTGACAGAGCCACCGGCGAATGAATCCAAAAATGGTGTGCATGATGTGGTGGCATTGAAGGACGGTATTGTGGAAAAAATGGCGGTGCGGCGCGGTACGGAGCAATGTGAAATCGGGGATGCTGTTTTGCAGGGAGAAATCCTTGTGGATGCGCTGGTGGAAAAGCAGGGACAGCTGGATGAAACACGCCTTGTGGATGCCAATGCGGATATCTGGGCGTCAACGCGGTATTATACGACTCGAAAAATGGCATTGGAGGCTGACAAAAAGTATAAAAGCGGTAAGAGTAAACGGCGGTATGCTGTGTGTTTTGGAAAAACACGGATAAATTTGTTTTTCAGCAGTAGTCTAACAGAGGGGAATTGTGATAGAATAATAACGACAAAGAAAATCAGACTGAATGATTTTCTGGAGCTTCCGGTTTCCCTGTGCTGTGAGACCATCCAGCCATACACAACAAAAGCAGTTTACCATGATGCCGAAGAGCTGCGGGCAAAGCTGGAATACGGCGCAAGGCGTTCAGTGGAACGCCAGATTAACGAAGGAAATATAAACTCCATGCAGGCAGACCTGACTACGGAGAATGATGCGGCAGTCCTGCGCTCCGTGGTCTGGTGCTATGAACAGATCGGAGAGAGCGTGGAGGATGGCAGAACAGAAGCTGATCTTCCAGAGGATACAGAAGAAACCGAAGAAGAGCAATAGAATAACGAGGAGAGCGAAAAATAATATGGCAGAAACGACCATGCACATTGATTCAATCGACCTGATAATGGGCATCTTTGGTGCGTTTGATGAAAATATGAAGGCGCTGGAACGCGCGCTGGATGTCACGGTACTCAGCCGGGAAACTGAACTGAAGGTAACTGGCAGTGACCCGGAACATGTAGCGATTGCCATGCAGACCATTCAATCCCTGATGCAGCTGGCGCAGCGCGGCGAGAGCATTGGAACCCAGACGGTGCAGTATGTTCTGGGGCTGGTAAAGGACGGACGACAGAATCAGGTTGCTGAAATCGGCAAGGATGTTGTATGCATCACCGCCAAGGGTAAGCCGATCAAGGCAAAGACATTGGGACAGAAACGGTATATGGATGCCATCCGCGGCAATACCATTACAATTGGTATCGGTCCGGCGGGTACGGGTAAGACTTACCTCGCCGTTGCTGCTGCGGTAGCAGCTTTCCGGGATAAGCAGATCAGCCGTATTATTCTGACCCGCCCGGCGGTTGAGGCCGGTGAAAAACTGGGCTTCCTGCCGGGGGATTTACAGAGTAAGGTTGATCCGTATCTGCGTCCGTTGTATGATGGCCTGTTTGATATGCTGGGTGCGGAAACATTTAACAAGCTGCTTGAACGAGGGAGCATTGAGGTAGCGCCGCTGGCATATATGCGCGGACGGACACTGGATGACTCGTTTATTATCTTGGATGAAGCACAGAATACGACACCGGAACAGATGAAAATGTTTCTTACCCGTATCGGCTTTGGCTCTAAGGCGGTAGTCACCGGTGATATCACGCAGATTGACCTGCCGGGTGACCGTGTGAGCGGTTTGAAGGAAGCAGTTAAGGTGTTGAAGCATGTAGAAGGCATTGCGCAGTGCCAGCTGACCGACAAGGATGTTGTGCGCCATGAGCTGGTACAGCGCATCGTACGTGCATATGAAAAGTATGAGCAGCAGAAGGCTGCCAAGGCAAAAGAAAATGCGGCGAAGCGCCGTCTGCCGACGAGAAAGTGAGGAAGATGAACATGGAGCATCGTATCCGCATTACACCGGAAGCAGAGGTTGCAGATATAGAACAGGTTTCCGCGCTGATTACCCGTTGCGCACAAGCGGCTCTGGAGGCAGAGCAGGCGCCGGAGGGGTGCTTTGTGGATGTCACCATTGTGGATGGAGACACGATTCGTGAAATCAACCGGCAAAACCGGGATAAGGATGCTGTGACGGATGTCCTTTCGTTTCCGATGCTGGAGTTTTATAACGGCGAATGGCCGGAGAATGTGGATATAGAGCGCAATCCGGAAGATCATTCGTTGTTCCTCGGTGATATGATTTTGAACTATGATCGTGCTGTCGAGCAGGCAGAGGAATATGGACATCCTGTCGAACGCGAATGCGGCTTCCTCACCGTCCATTCCATGCTGCACCTGCTGGGCTATGACCATGAACGCAGCGAGGAAGAGCGCCGGATACAGAGAAAGCATGAGGAGGCTGTGCTGTCCAAGCTGGGACTCAGCCGTGAAACAGACCAATTTGAAAAATAGCCGATGGTATGAAAGTGGAATCGGGAGCTTTGATAAAATGAACTTCCCTCCTTTGAGGGAGCCTGTGATGAAAAATTGGGGGTATCGTATCAATACCGTCAGCAATAACAAGGAGACAATACATGAGTGTAAAAAAGAGTGCCATTATTTCCATTGTTGGCAAACCAAATGTCGGTAAATCCACGCTGCTCAATCAGCTGGTGGGCACAAAAATTGCGATCGTATCCAATAAGCCGCAGACAACCCGTACCCGTATTACCGGCGTGTTGACCAAGGGGGATTGTCAGTATGTCTTTCAGGATACGCCGGGACTGCATAAGCCGCGCTCCCGTCTGGGCGATTATATGGTTAAGGTTATCAATGATACTGTGACGGACGTGGATATTGCTGCACTGGTGGTGGATCCCGTACCGCACATCGGGCCTGCGGAGCAGGAGTTGATTGACCGCATGAAACAGTATCACATGCCGTCTGTCCTGATTATCAATAAAATTGACACGGTAAAGAATGAAGAGCTGCTTGCCATTATCGCGGCATATTCGCAGGTACATGCATGGGATGCCGTAGTCCCATTATCTGCAAAAACCGGTGAGAACTGCGAAATCCTGTTTGAGGAGTTTGAAAAGTTTGCGATTGAAGGGCCGCAATTGTTCCCGGACGATATGCTGTGTGACCAGCCGGAGCGGCAATTGGTGGCGGAAATTGTTCGTGAAAAGATGCTGCTTAATCTTGACCGTGAAGTGCCACATGGAACAGCGGTTGCTGTGGAACAGATGCATGAACGGGAAGATGGACTGATGGAGATTGCCGCAACTATTTACTGTGAGAAAAAGAGTCATAAGGGCATTATCATCGGGAAAAACGGACGGATGCTGAAGGAAATCGGCGCACA
This sequence comes from Eubacteriales bacterium, assembly GCA_030524285.1. GTDB lineage: Bacteria > Bacillota > Clostridia > Oscillospirales > Butyricicoccaceae > Butyricicoccus_A. Next base: position 44,679 of record JAUNGQ010000009.1, on the reverse strand, counting down.
GGCACGCGTCGATATCGAAGAGCTGCTGGACACCCGCGTATTTTTGCAGCTTTGGGTTAAAGTAAAGGAAGGCTGGCGCAACAACCAGTATCAGATGCGCAACTTCGGCTACGAAAACGAGTAGCTATAGGGTGTGCCTATTCTGGCTCCCTCATGGGAGGGAACCGTCCGCGCTGTCTGTGCGGACTGAAGGAGTTTTTATCATATCTTAAAAAAATCAATTGATATGAACGGAAGGAAAACAGCGATGGCACAGCATGTCACCATAAAGGGCCTTGTGATCCGCGAGACAGATTTCGGAGAGGCTGACCGTTATATTACAGTTCTGACTGCGGAACTGGGCAAAATAGAAGTGCTGTGCCGTGGAATCCGGCGGAAAAAAGGACGGCTTGCCAATGCGGTTGGGCTGTTCTGCTACAGTGAATTTACCCTGTTTTCCGGCAGGCGGTATACCCTCAATGATGCGGAGATTGACACGCAGTTTTGGGGCATTACCGGAAATATAGAGTATTATGCATTGTGCTGTTATTTTGCTGAGCTGGCAAATATGGCGGCAGAAGCGGATACAGCGGTGGAGGATTTGTTGCCGATGTTCCTGCGTGCCCTGTATGCATTGGACAGGCAACGGCGTCAGGTGCATATCGTCAAGGCGGCGTTTGAGCTGCGGCTTGCAGCAGCGCTGGGCTATCGGCCGGAGTTGAATGGCTGCGGCGCATGTGGAGAGACAGAAAGCGATACATGGTCCTTTCTGCTGGAAAACGGCGCACTGATATGCGGCGAATGCCGGAAACGTGTCGGTGGTACGTATTTTGCCGTGCCGCAGGGGGTGCTGGATGCGATGCGGTATATTCTTTCCTGCCCGGGGAAAAAGCTGTTTGCGTTTGCGGTCAATGAGCAGACCGCACAGCAGCTGGGAATGATCTGCGAACGGTATCTGCTGTATCATCTGGATATTCACTGTAAAACACTGGATTTTTATCATTCTCTTTTTCAAATGGAGCAATACAACAAATCATGAGTAAATTATCTGAAAAAAGTCTGAGAATATTAGAATACTATACCATTCTCGATCAGCTTGCGGAGCATTGTGTCAGCCGTAAGGCGAAGCAGGAGGCAAAGAATCTGCGCCCGATGCATGATCTTGAGGATGTGCAGGAGCTGCTGACACAGACAGACGATGCCAAGCGTATGATGACATCCAGCGGTACACCGGCCTTTGGCGGTATCCGCGAGGTAGCGGCAGCTCTGGGACGTGCAAAAATGGGCGGCGTGTTATCTACGCGCGAGCTGCTGGATGTGGCATCCCTGCTTCATGCAGCAGGACAGGTGCGCAAATATGGCAATGAGCAGCAGGATAACGGGCTGAAAACCGCGCTGGATCACTATTTTGCGCGTATCAACAGCAACAAATATTTGGAAGATAAAATCAACCGCGCAATTATCAGTGAGGAAGAGATTGCGGATGCAGCGTCCTCTGAACTGGCGAATATCCGCAGGCAGATGCGTCAGCAGAATGTACGTGTGCGCGAAACGCTGAACCATTTTGTTTCGTCGGCTACCTATTCAAAATATTTACAGGAGAACCTGATTACCCAGCGTGACGGACGGTATGTTATTCCGGTCAAAAGTGAACACCGCGGCGACATTCCGGGTATGGTGCATGACGTTTCCGCTTCCGGCGCAACACTGTTCATCGAGCCGGCGCAGGTTGTCAATGCGAATAACCAGATTAAAATTCTGCTTGGGAAAGAAAAGGCGGAAATTGAGCGTATTCTTGCTGAACTGACGACTGACGTTGCCGGCTTTGCGGATGCCATTGAGGCGGATTATGATGTCCTGTGCAAGCTGGATTTTATTTTTGCCAAGGCAAATTATTCGTTCAAGCTGAATGCCTGTTCGCCGCAGCTGAGTGAGAAAACACAGGTGAATCTGCTTCGCGCACGGCACCCGCTGCTGGATCAGAAAACCGCAGTGCCGATTGACATTGCGTTGGGCTATGATTATGATACGCTGGTCATTACCGGCCCGAACACGGGCGGCAAAACGGTCAGCCTGAAAACACTGGGCCTGCTGAGCCTGATGGCAGCTTCCGGTATGCATATTCCCGCAAATGAGGAGAGTACGGTTTGCCTGTTCCGGAATATTTATGCGGATATTGGCGACGAGCAGAGTATTGAACAATCGTTATCGACATTCTCGGCGCATATGAAGAATACCGTTGCCATCATGGAAAAGTGCGGGCCGGATGATCTCATTCTGTTTGACGAACTGGGCGCCGGAACAGATCCGGAGGAAGGTGCAGCGCTGGCGGTTGCTATCATCGAATATGGCAGGCAAATGTGTTCTCTGGTTGCAGCAACAACACATTACTCTGAGCTGAAGGTGTTTGCACTGTCGACAGATGGTGTTGAAAATGCCTCCTGTGAATTTGATGTCAAGACTTTACAGCCAACCTATAAGCTGCTGACCGGCGTGCCGGGCAAGTCAAATGCATTTGCCATTTCCAAGCGTCTGGGCTTGCAGCCTGCTATTATTGAGCGGGCAAAGGAGCAGATTTCCGCGGAAAATGTGCGTTTTGAGGATGTTTTGGATCGTCTGGAACGCGAGCGTCATCAGCTGCAAAAGCAGCGTGAGGATGCAGACCGGTTGCGCCGCACCGCACAGTCAGAAAAGGACAAGGCGGTTAACCTGAAGGGCAAGGCTGAGGACGAAACCGATGCGATTTTGGAAAAGGCGAGGGATCAGGCGGCACGTATCCTGCGGGAAGCGCGTCTGGTATCCGAAAATGTGTTTGCGCAGTTGGATGATATGAAAAAGCAGGCGCAGACCAATGCCGCAGATCAGAATTTGGCAGCAGCGCGTGCCGCTCTGCGCAGTACGCTGGGGCAGGCAGAACGCAATGCCAATAAGCGTGAGAAAAAGAAGGTTGAGCCGGAAAGCATCCGCCCGCTCAAGGCAGGCGATACGGTATATCTGCTTAATGTCGGTGTGCAGGGAACTGTGTTAAAGCCGGAGAACAAGGACGGCATGGTTTATGTACAAGCTGGCATTATGAAGGTCAATGTACCGATCAATGAGCTGCGCCTGGAGGAAAAAAAGAAAGAAAAGCCGAAGAAGGCTTATCATGCACCGACGGGCAATGCGGCAGAAATTCGCCGTGCTGCGGCAAAGAGTGAGCTGGATGTGCGTGGTATGATGGTGGAGGAAGCCTTGATGGAGGTAGACCGCTATATTTCCGATTGTCTGATGGCACATCTGGATATTGTTACGGTAATCCATGGCAAGGGAACCGGCGCCCTCCGCACAGCAATCCAGCAGCATCTGCGACATGATAAGCATGTAAAATCGATACGCAATGGACGCTATGGCGAAGGCGATATGGGTGTCACCATTCTGGAATTGAGATAACATTCTGACAAAAAAACAGAAAAATTTCTGGCAAAAAAATAAATTTTGTTGAAGATTGCCACTTTACCTTTTGTCGGATTTGAGAATCGTCTACAAATTCCGGCAGGAAAATGCTCTCTTTTGTTACAAAAGTATATTGACGAAATCGAAAAAAACAGGTATGCTATAAGTACTATTTGGTCTGTAACAGGACTGGGCTCAAGTATGTATTGTGTAATGTTTTTTTAGTTTTAAATTTGTTTATAGGAGCGATGTTGAAATGTTTTCACAGGAAGTTCAGGTAACGAACCAGGTTGGACTGTATGCACGTCCGGCTACATTTTTTATTCAGTGTGCAAACGGCTTTAAGAGCACCATTCTGGTTGAAAAGGAAGAGCGCAGAGTAAATGCAAAGAGCCTTCTGGGCATTCTGTCTCTGGGTATCACCAAGGGAACGACAATCACCCTGATTGCTGACGGCGTTGATGAGGTAGAGGCAGTCAATGCACTGACTGATCTGATCCAGTCTAATTTCAGTGACTCGAACTTCAGCGACTGATTTCAATCGAACGCACGAACAGATGACACCGCTGGCATTGCGGTGTCTCTTTTTTTCTCACCACAGCCGGAAGGCTTTGAGGGAGGCTGCTTATGGCTACACATGAAGAACTGCATCAAAAGGTGTTGACGCTGCCAAGAGAGCCGGGAGTTTATATTATGAAAAACCGGCATGGACAAGTCATCTATGTCGGTAAGGCAAAGGCGCTCAAAAACCGAGTTTCTCAATATTTCCAAAACGAGGCAAAGCACACGCCCAAAACCCGAAAAATGGTGGAAAATATCGACAATTTTGATATTATCGTCTGCGGTTCGGAGTTTGAGGCGCTGGTTTTGGAAAACCAGATGATCAAAAAATATAAGCCGAAATATAATATCCTGCTGAAGGATGACAAGGGGTATCCGTTCATTCGTGTGGCGACAGATCAGCCGTATCCCGTATTCAGTGTTGTGAGCAGGCCGAAAAACGATACGGCGCGGTATCTGGGGCCATATGCCGGACGCGGCGCTGCCTTTCAGGCCATCGATACGGTCAGCCGCGCATTGGGCTTGCGGGACTGCAGAAGGGTTTTGCCACGGGATATCGGTAAGACGCGGCCCTGCCTGAATGCACAGCTGGGGCGCTGTTGTGCACCTTGTGCAGGGGAGATCGCGCAGGAAGAATATGCACAGCGGGTTGCGCAGGCCATTGGCGTACTGGAAGGAAATTATGAGCAACTGGTAAAGCAGCTGGAGCAGGAAATGTATCAGGCGGCTGAAGAAGAGCGCTTTGAGCAGGCGGCGCAGATACGTGACCGTATGCGTGCCATCCAGCGCGCCGGACAGCATCAGATGGTAGTTGCCAGCGGGTTTTCCGATATGGACATCATTGCATTTGTGCAGGGGGAAACAAAGGGTTGTATTGTCGTACTGCATTATCTGGCGGGCGATTTTCACGATAAGGAATATATCATGCTGGATGGGACGTGGGCAGAGGACGGTGCAGAGCTATTGGAGGGCTATATCAAGCAATATTATTCCATGCGTGGCGTTGTACCGGGGCTGGTGCTCATTTCTGAGGAAATCGAGGCAATGGAGACTGTAGAGGCATTTTTACGGTCTATCGCTGGCAAAAAGGTAACGCTGACTGTACCGCAGCGCGGCAGGCGCCGTGAGCTGATGCAGATGGCGAAAAAAAATGCATCAGAGGAAATCGCACGTTCGGAAACAAGCTCACAGCGCAGACAGAAATCACTGGAGCTGTTTGGCAATATGATGGGGCTGGAACAGACGCCGGTCAGCTTTGAAGCATATGATATCTCCAATCTGGCCGGTACCAATACCGTCGGTTCAATGGTGGTCTTTGAAAACGGGCAGCCCAAGCGCAGCCGATACCGTCGGTTCCGCATTGAATCCGTAGCAAATGGGCAGGATGACTATCAGGCAATGGAGGAAATGCTGACGCGTCGGATGCAGCGGTGGAAAGATGGGGATGAAAAATTTTCCGAGCTGCCGAGTGTTTTTATGATTGACGGCGGCTTGGGGCATGTCCATGTCGCAAAGGCTGTGCTGGACCGTTTTGGCTGTGATACACCGGTTTTTGGTATGGTGAAGGATGACCGTCACCGGACACGCGGATTGGTTGCACCGGACGGCAGGGAATTCAGTATTGCGACAACGCCGGCAGTGTTTGCGCTGGTTGGACGGATGCAGGAGGAAGTGCATCGGTTTGCAATTACGTATCAGCGTTCCTTGCGACAGGCAGATGCTGTGCGTTCCGAGTTGGATCAAATACCCGGGATCGGTGCAAAACGTCGGACAGCCCTGTTAAAGAAATTCAAAAGTATCAAACGTATCCGTCAGGCAGATATGGAGGAGCTGAAAACGGTTCTGCCGCATTCCGCTGCCGCGTCGGTTTATCAATATTTCCGCAGCGGAAGCAAGGAGGCAGAGAAATGAGAGTCATCAGTGGGAGTGCAAGAGGCAGGATGCTGCAAGCCGTGCCGGGAAAGGATACCCGTCCGACAACGGATAAGGTAAAGGAGTCCGTTTTTAATATTTTACAGTTCCGCCTATATGATGCGGTGATGCTGGATCTGTTCGCCGGGACGGGACAGATGGGAATTGAGGCGCTGAGCCGCGGTGCAGCGAGAGCAGTTTTTGTTGATTGTGCTCCCAAGGCGATATCTGTTATTCGCCGGAATATTGCAGCAGCACGCGTGGAAGAGCGTGCAGAAATCCTAAACCTGCCTTATCAGCAGGCGTTGCAGAAGCTTCAGGGGCAAAAATTTGATATTTTATTCCTTGATCCGCCCTATGGTGGAGAATTATTAAATTCTGCGTTGAAAGTTGTAGAATCGTTTGACATCCTGTCATCAGATGGTATAATAATATGTGAAAGTTCCGTTGAAGATACAATCATCTGTCCGGACACGTTTGCTGTACACAAAACATATCGGTACGGCACAATTTGCCTGACGGCGTTATGCCGGAAGGTTGAAAATGACTGAGGTTTTGCTTTTTCGCAGGACCGGAAAGGCATATATATGAGAATCGGGGTATATCCCGGCAGCTTTGACCCTGCCACATATGGACATCTGGATATTATCCGCCGCGCATCCAGACTATTTGATAAACTGATTGTGGCGGCAATGATAAACGGCGAAAAGAAATCCGCGTTTACCATGGAGGAAAAGGTAGATTTTCTGAAGCGTATGACGCAGGATATTCCCAATGTTGAGGTGGAAAGCTTTAGCGGGCTGCTGGCAGATTATGTGCGGGAAAAGAAAGCCTGTGCAATCGTAAAGGGATTGCGGGCTGTATCTGATTTTGAGTATGAATTTCAGATGGCGTTGGCAAATAAAAAGCTGAATCCGGAGCTGGATACAGTATTTTTGATGACAGAACAGAAATATCTGTTTCTCAGCTCTACGATTGTGCGGGACATCGCGCGGCACGGCGGAGATATTACCGAGCTCGTCCCGGAGGAGATCCGCGAGGACATTATGAATAAGCTTGATCAAACGAACTAAGGAAATAGCAGGAAGAAAAGTCGGATGGAGGATAAAGAGAGTATGGTAGCTGTTTTGGAAGAACTTGTAAACTCGTTGTACGATATGATTCAGGAAGCACGAAGCGTACCGCTGAGCACAGAAAAATGCATGATTGACCGTGAAAAGGCATTGGATATTCTCGATGAGATCCGCACCAATATGCCGAAGGATCTGGAAATGGCGCGTGCCATTGTGGAAAAGCGCAATGACATGATCGCGGCAGGAAAGAAGGAAGCGGAGGATTTGCGCCGGAAGGCAGAGGACTATGTCCGCAAGACGGTCAATGAAAGCGCAATTGTTGTAGCTGCGCAGCAGCAGGCAGATGAAATTGTTGCGACTGCTGAAAATCAGGCCAATCAGCTGCGCGGCGCGGTTAGCAGCTACTGTACCAATAAGTTGAACGAGACAGAGAGTTGCGCTGCCGCAGCGCTGGAGGAAATCCGCAAGTGTCGTGCGCAGTTTGAGAACGCAAACGCAAAATAAGACATGATTTATGCATAGGAGCAGAGGATGGAACACAGCATCCTCTGCTTTTTTAACTTACACTGGGGGTAACAAAGTTTCATTTCGCGAACATGCGTTCGAAAGTTGTGGATTTGCTGAAAAACAATTGAAAAAGTCTGATTTTTCACATAAAAAAATCAAACATCTCCTTGCATTTTATGATTACAAAAAGTATAATAAAATCATGGTGGTGGAAGGTGGTTGAAAAGACCATAAATTTCCATGGAAACAGAGCAGGAGGACATTGATGTGAAAGGCGAATATCAACACACCCTGGATGCAAAGGGTCGCCTCTTCATACCAGCCAAGCTGCGCGAGGAGCTGGGAGACAGTTTCGTCGTGACAAAAGGGCTGGACGAGTGCCTGTTTCTGTATCCACAGGAAGCATGGGATAAGCTGGAAGAAAATATCCGGCAGCTTCCAATGTCAAAATCAAGAAGTTTGCAGCGTTTTTTTCTGTCTTCCGCTGCGGACGTGACGATTGATAAGCAGGGACGCATTGTCGTTCCACCTGTCTTGCGCACTTATGCCGGACTTGACCATGATGTGACCATCATCGGTGTCAGTGAGCGTGCAGAAATCTGGAATAGACAGAAATGGGAAGATTACAACAATGCATTGGATGCCGGCAGTATTGCGCAGGCAATGGAAGATCTGGGCTTTTGAGGTGGAGGAAGAGTGCGAGATGGAATTTAAGCATGTCTCAATTTTGCTTACCGAATGCCTGGACAATCTGCATATTCGTCCGGATGGTATTTATGTGGATGCCACACTGGGCGGGGCAGGACATTCACGCCATATTGCGGAACGTCTGACAGAGGGCGGAAGACTGATTTCCATTGATCGGGATGATATGGCGCTGGAGAATGCCAGAATCCGTCTGGCTGATGTCATGGATCGCGTTACGCTGGTGAAAAGTGATTTTCGCAATTTAGATCAGGCCATCGCATCCTGCGATGTGGAACAAGTTGATGGCATCTTGTTTGATCTGGGTGTTTCATCGCCGCAGCTGGATATTGCGGAACGGGGCTTTTCCTACATGCAGGATGCCCGTTTGGATATGCGCATGGATCAGCAGCAGACGCTTTCTGCGTATGAAATTGTTAATACATGGGATCGGGCAGAGCTCCGTCGGATTCTTCTGGAATATGGAGAGGAACGGTATGCGCCACAGATCGCCGCTGCTATTGAACGCGAACGGCAGAAAAAGCCGATTGAAACAACCATGCAGCTGGCAGATCTTATTCGCGGGGCTATGCCGCCGGCAGCGCGTCGGGAAAAGCAGCATCCGGCAAAGCGTAGCTTTCAGGCAATCCGTATTGCAGTGAATGATGAACTGATGGCTGTGCAGGAAGCTATGGATCGTGCAATTGATGTGCTGGCGCCGGGAGGGCGTCTGGCAGTCATTACGTTCCATTCACTGGAGGACCGCATTGTAAAGACAGCATTCCGAAAAGCCGCTCAGGGTTGTACATGCCCAAAGGATTTTCCCGTATGTGTATGTGGGAAAAAAGCAAAAATTAAATTGACGACACGCAAACCGCTATTGCCGTCTATGGAAGAAATCGCTCAAAATCCCCGCGCCCGGAGCGCGAAATTGAGAGTATGTGAAAAATTGTCGGAAAAATAAGGGAGAGCGGATTGAATAATGGTTGAGAATACTGGTTACGGAGCAGAAAACCGTACCGTTTTAGATAAAAGAGCAGAAGCCGAGAAGAGAAAGCGGGCGCGTCTGCGTGCACGTATTCGAAAAAAGCGGCTTCGTTTGCTGGCGCTTGGTGCGATGTGTATTGTAGCAGCAGTGCTTGCTGTTTCTACCGTTACCTGCTATGTGCAGATGACTGATCTGAAAAGCCAAGTGGAAGAAAAGCAGCAGACACTGGCGCAGTTGGAAAGTGAATATGTCTCACTGAATGCCAAGAAGGAAAATTCTATTGACCTTTCACAGGTTGAGGATTATGCGGAAAATGTACTTGGTCTGGTCAAGCTTGACCGCAGTCAGGAGGAATATCTGGAGCTGCAAAAAACAGATCAGGTTGAGGTGAATGAAGCTTCCAGCGGAGTGGAAAAGCTGGCATCCAGCTTTGTCAAGAGCTTTAACGCAATTTTGTCATTTTTACGGTAATGAATCATATACATAAGGAAAGCAGCGGGAGTGAGAAGCGTGAATAGCCTTCTGACTCCTGTTTTTTGTCACAATGACGATGCAATAGTGTTGCAGTTGTGATATAATCATAACGTATTCCTACAGAACAGAAAACCTGTAGTGACGATTGATTGGAGAATAGACGAATGGCACGTAAACGTTCCAATAAAAAGAAGATGACTATGCGTGGGAGGATTGTCCTGCTCATTTTAGCCTTTGCCGTGTTTGGTTTTGTCATTGTCGGTATCCGGCTGTTTTATTTGCAGGTAGTTACAACCAATTTCTATCAGAGCAAGGCAGCGGAAAACCAGACAAAGGATATGATTATCACACCGACGCGCGGTACGATCTATGACCGGAATATGACAGAGCTTGCTGTGAGTGCAACAACACAGGAAATCAGTGTTGACCCGTCAGGGATCAGGGATAAAGGCAAGGCATCGGTGAAACAGAAAACCGATGAGAAGGGAAAGCAAATCCCTGCAACAGATGAGGAAAAACAGGCTGCACTGCTGGCCTATCAGGAGAAGATTGCTGAAATTTTGGCGGAAAACCTTGAACTGGATTATACGGAGGTTCTGGAAAAAATACAGCGGGATGTATCCTATGTCCGCATTGCACGCCGTGTAGATGCTGATATTGCGGACACCATTATGCAGCAGATCGACGAGACGGGGCTTTCGGGGGTATATACCACGGAGGATTCCAAGCGGTATTATAAATACGGCAACTTTGCATCACAGATTCTCGGCTTTACAAACGACGATGGAGAGGGCTTGTACGGCGTGGAGCTGCAATATAATGATATACTCAAGGGTGTTGCCGGACGCGTTGTCAAGGCAACCAACGCGCTTGGCTCCGATATGCCATATGATTATGAGAAATATGTGGAAGCCAAGAATGGTAACGGCATTGTTTTGACCATTGATGAAGGTGTGCAGCATTATCTGGAAAAGCATCTGGAACAGGTGCTCCAGAGCACGGATGCGAAGAAGGGTGTATGCGGCATTGTCATGAATATCAAAACCGGTGAAATCCTTGGGATATCCACGAAACCGGATTTTGACCTGAATGACCCGCGCACAATCCCAGAGGAATATACCTCGCTGCTGGCAGAGCTTGACAACCTGAGCGGCGATGAATACAAAAAGAAGTACAGCGAAATCCTGTTGCGGTTGTGGAGAAACAAACCGATCAACGATACCTACGAGCCAGGCTCTACCTTTAAGGTCTTCACGGTATCCACTGCATTGGAGGAAGGTGTTGTTACACCGGAAAGCAGTGGTTTTTCCTGCGGAGGCTTCAAGGTAGTCAAGGATCGTAAGATCAACTGTTGGAAGAGTGGAGGGCATGGTTCGCAGACGCTCAAGGAGACACTGGCAAATTCCTGCAACGTAGCCATGATGGATATCAGCGCCATGATGGGCGCGGATATGTTCCGCAAGTATTTTAATGCATATGGTATGCTGGAAAAGACCGGCATTGACCTGCCGGGCGAAGCAACTGGCATTTTCTTTGATGAGATGGGCGAGGTAGACCTTGCAACGGCATCCTTCGGACAGAACTTCCAGGTAACGCCGCTGCAGGAGCTGTGCATGGTAGCCGCAGTCTGCAATGACGGCGAGCTGGTTGTGCCACACATTGTCAAGGAGATTGTCGATACCGAAGGCAATGTACAGCAGACCATGGAAACACAAGTCAAGCGGCAGGTCCTTTCAGAGGAAACCAGCGATGTTATGTGTGAATTTCTGGAAAATGTCGTTGCAAACGGCACCGGCCAGAATGCTTATGTTGCAGGATACCGCATCGGCGGTAAGACCGCAACTTCACAGAAGCAGCCGAAGAGCGATAACAGCCTGCGTATTGCATCCTTTATCGGTGTTGCACCGATGGACGATCCGGAGTATGCTGTTATCGTTATGATTGATGAGCCGCAGACCTCGGAAAAAGGCGGCGGCGCGATTGCAGCTCCGGTTGTTGGACGTATTTTTGAAGATATTCTGCCGTACCTTGGTGTGGAAGCAGCGTTCTCCGAGGAGGAAGCAGACCGTCAGGAAATTACAGTTCCGTCGCTGACCAATAAGTCTTTGGAGGACGCAAAGGCAGCGTTGGATGAGCTTGGACTGGAGTATCGGGTCAAGGGCGATGACGATACTGTGACAGACCAGCTTCCGGTGGGCGGTATTTCCATCCAGCCGGATAACACGGTTGTTCTGTATTGCGGCGAGGAAAAATCGACGGATAAGGTTACTGTACCGGATGTCAGCGGAATGAGCGTGGAGGTTGCCCGTGCAGAGCTGGCGAACAACGGATTATATATGAAGCAAAATGGTATTGCCAGTTGGCGCACCTCCGGTGCTTCTGCCGCTGTTACGCAGAGTCCTGCGGCAAACAGCGAGGTAGCAAGAGGTTCGGTTGTTACCGTAGCCTTTGGTAATAATATGACCAGTCAGGAATAACAGGGAGGAAACAAGATGAAACTGGAAAAAATCCTCAGCGGTATTACAGTTCTGGAACAGACTGCCGATGCTGCATGTGAAATTGGCGAATTAAAATACGATTCCCGGCAGGTAAAGCCCGGTGATGTGTTTGTTGCAATCACTGGATTTGAAACAGACGGACACAAATATATTGGCAAGGCAATTGAGTTGGGTGCGAGTGTGATTGTCTGCGAGCATATTCCGGAAGGAGGTATTGCGCTTCCTTATGTACGTGTGAAGTCCTCCCGCCGCACGCTGGCACAAATGGCAGCAAATTATTTTGACCATCCAGCTGACACAATGACCATGATTGGTATCACCGGTACAAACGGCAAGACAACGACAACCTACCTGATGAAAACCATTCTGGAAGCACAGGGCAGTAAGGTTGGTCTGATTGGCACCAACCAGAATATGATTGGTGATGACATTCTTCCGACGGAGCGCACCACGCCGGAATCTTTTGAATTGCAGAAGCTGTTTGCAGAAATGCGTGACGCAGGCTGCACGCATGTCCTGATGGAGGTATCGTCACATTCTCTGGTGCTGGATCGCGTATACGGTATTACCTTTGCAGTCGGCGCTTTTACGAACCTGACACAGGATCATCTGGATTTCCATAAGACGATGGAAGCATACCGTGATGCCAAAGCTCTGCTGTTTCACCAGTCTAAGGTGGGTGTTACCAACGACGATGATGAAGCAGGATGTTATATGCGGGCGCAGGGCGCTTGCCCGTTCCTGTCCTATGGCGAGACAGAAGCAAGTGATTTGTATGCAAAGAACATTCAGCTCCATGCTGATAGCATCAGCTTTGACTGCGTAGCTGAGGACGAAATCGTACCGGTTACACTGGGGATTCCGGGACAGTTTACGGTATACAATGCATTGTGTGCACTGTCCTGTGCAAAAGCACTGGGTATTCCGGTGGCGCAGGCGGCAGCAGCGCTGCGTACTGCACATGGCGTCAAGGGGCGCGTTGAGGTTGTTCCAACCAATACAGATTACACGGTCCTGATCGATTATGCGCATTCTCCGGATGGCGTGGAAAATGTCCTGAAAGCGGCACGCGGCTTCACCAAGGGCAGGCTGATTGGACTGTTCGGCTGCGGCGGTGACCGTGACCGCACCAAGCGTCCGAAGATGGGTGCGATTGCAGCGCGTCTATCTGACCTGTGTATTGTTACCTCAGATAATCCGCGTACCGAAGAGCCGAAAGCAATTATTGATGACATTCTGGAGGGCATGAAGGACACGGCAACACCGTATGAAGTGATTGTCAATCGTCCGGAAGCGATCTGGCATGCGATGGACATTGCCAAGACCGGAGATACCATTGTACTCATGGGTAAGGGTCATGAGACATATCAGGAGATTAACCATGTGAAGCATCATCTGGATGAGCGCGAAGTAGTTGCTGCATATTTTGAAAAAAAGAAATCGTAGTTTGCAATAAAGCAAAGAGGAAAGGATATGAAGATGATTACGGCTGCACAAGCAGCACGGCTTGCAGGCGGCGTGGTTGTCGGGGATGGAACGGTACAGATTATCGGGGTTTCTACAGATTCCCGGTCCATTCCGGCAGGAAGCCTGTTTATCCCAATCCGTGGGGAACGGTTTGACGGGCATGATTTTCTGGAAAAGGCAGTGGAAATGCAGGCGGCGGCAGTAATGTCGGAAAAGGATGTTACGCTTCCGGTTCCGGTTATCCGCGTGGATGATACACGCAGGGCATTGCTGGCGCTGTCCGGCGGCTACCGTTTGCTGTTTGATATTCCGGTTGTCGGTATCACCGGTTCGGTCGGCAAGACAACCACAAAGGAAATGACAGCCGCTGTTCTGGCACAGAAATATCATACGATGTACACACAGGGAAACCTGAACAATGAAATCGGTATGCCGCTGACGCTATTCCGTATCGAAGAAGACACACAAGCCGCGGTAGTGGAAATGGGTATGTCCAACTTTCAGGAAATTTCCCGTATGACGGCGCAGGCAAAGCCGAATGTTGCCATCATTACCAATGTTGGTACCGCACATATTGAGTTCCTTGGCTCCCGCGAAGGGATTCGCGATGCAAAGCTGGAAATTTTGGAGGGCTTGCAGCAGGGAGGCACGGCTGTCCTCAATGGCGATGAGCCGCTGCTATGGTGCAAAAAGAACCGATTGCAGGTCAATACCCTGTACTTCGGCATTGAAAATCCGGCATGTGATGTGCGGGCGGAACATATTGTACTGGAGGGTGATCACGTCAGACTGACAATTGTACACCCAAAGGGCAGTTTTGATGCGGTCATCGGCACGGCTGGACGGCACAATGTATATAACGCGCTGGCAGCTGCTACGGCAGGCCTGTGTCTGGGATTATCCCATGAGCAGATTGCCGCCGGACTGAAGGGCTTTCAGGATATCCATCAGACCATTACACAGGAAAATGGGTATACCATCATTGATTCCTGCTATAATGCAAGTCCGGATGCGGTGGAGGCCTCTCTGGAGTTGCTAAAGGGCATGGAGATTACCGGAAAACGGTTTGCTGTTTTGGGCGGTATGCGTGAACTGGGTACATTTGCGGCGGCAGAGCATCAGCGCTGCGGCAGAAAAATTGCAGCATGCGCTGATTATCTGTATTGCTATGGCGATGGCGCAGAGGATTACCGTCTGGGCGCTGTTGAGGCAGGAATGCCGGATCGGTGCATTCATATTATGCATTCCCATGAAGGCATTGCAGGCGCGTTGAAGCGTGCGGCAAAGCCGGGGGATGCTCTGCTGTTCAAGGGAAGCCGTTACTGGAAAATGGAAAAAGCGCTGGAACTGTTTCGGGAAAAATAAAGGAGAAAGACAGGATTTTACATGACTACCATTATTGCTGTGTCGGTGATTGCATCCTTTTTGATTGCGGCTGCAATCGGTCCGGCTTTGATTCAATATTTGAGAAAAATGCACTTTGGACAGAAAATTTTGTCCTATGTCCCCGAACATGCGGGAAAACAGAATACGCCCACAATGGGCGGCTTTATGTTCATCATCAGTATCACCATTGTGACGCTGGCTGTCAGCCTGACGCTGGCAGGTCCCTTCAGCATTCAATCGGTGACGGTATTGGTGTTGTCGCTGTGTTATGGTATCATCGGGTTTATCGATGACAGCACCAAAATCCGCAAGGCAGAGAACGAGGGCCTGACCTCCGGTCAAAAGTTTGCATTACAGCTGGTGTTGGCACTGATATTCCTGACGGTACTGCATATGGGCGGATATCTGATGCCGAGTCTGTATATTCCGTTTGCGGGTGTTTCGCTGGATATCCCGTGGCTGATTTATGTTGTCATTGCCGCATTTATCATGGTAGGCTGTAACAATGCAGTCAATCTGACCGATGGCCTTGACGGTCTGGCAGCGGGTGTTACACTGCCGGTTTCCGTATATTTTATTGTTATTGGTGCCATTTCCAATAACATGCCGGTGGTTGTTTTTGCTTCGGCAATGGCAGGCGGCTTGGCTGCGTTTCTGATTTTCAATTTTAATCCGGCTAAGGTATTTATGGGGGACACCGGTTCGCTGTTCCTTGGCGGCGCTGTAGCTGGTCTGGCATTTGCCTGTGATCAGCCGTTGATTCTGGTACTGGTCGGTTTCATTTATGTGGTTGAAACCCTGTCTGACATTGCACAGGTTACGTATTATAAAGCTACCAAAAAGCCGGTATTGGATGAAAACGGCAATCCAGTGCGTGATGCCAAAGGCAACATCAAAATGCAGGGAAAGCGTATCTTTAAAAAGGCGCCGATCCATCATCATTTTCAGCTGTGTGGCTGGAGCGAAAAGAAGATCGTTTTGATTTTCGCCGGTATTACCGTGGTTATGTGTATTTTGGCATACTTCGGTGTTGCACCGCGTTATATTTGATTTGAATTACTCGTAGAAAGGAAAACGGAGGTGATTTTCCATGTCTTCAGCTTCCCGCACAGGAAGGAATAAGCCTGCACGTCGGCGTGCTGTATCTGGCAGTCCGCGCAGGGAAAAGGATGCGGTACGCCGGCAGAAGAAAGCAGGCAAAAGGGTAGAAAAGGCGAGGAGAACACAGCAGCGTCGTTCACGGATACAGCAGTATCAGCAAAATTCTCCGTTTTTCCGCGGATTGATGGAAGAACGGCAAAAGAAGATGGACGCGCCGCTTTTGCTGATTACGTTTATGCTGTTGGGTATTGGCCTGATTGCATTGATGTCTTCCAGCTATCCAAAGGCATACTACAGCAGTGATATTAGCCCCTTTTATTATTTTATTCGGCAACTCGGGATGGCGGCGGTTGGTCTGGTCATTATGTGGATTGCTTCCTGTTATGATTACCACAAATATAGGGGCTGGGCAAAGTGGCTGTATCTGGTATCCCTGATTATGTTGATCCTGGTACTGACGCCTTTGGGTACATCTATCAATCAGGCGCAGCGCTGGCTGTTTGGCTTCCAGCCGTCTGAAATTGCAAAGCTGGCTATTATCCTGTTGTTTGCTACTGTAGCGAGCGGCAGACCAAAGAGTGTCCATTCTATCAAGAGCCTGCTGATGTACGCTGCACTGATTGGCGTGTTTATTCTATTACTGGCAATGGAGCCGCATATGTCTGCGGCAATGATCCTTGTTGTCATTGGGTTTATGATTTTGTTTGTAGCGGGTATGCGGGTCTGGTTTTTGATCCCAGTGGGCATTGCCGGTGTGATTATTGCAATCGCTGCATATTTTACAATGGATCATGTACAGACACGACTGAATGCATTTCTAGATCCGTTTTCCTATGCTTCGGATAAAGGCTGGCAGGCAGTCCAGTCCCTGATCGCGATTGGCTCCGGTGGTGCCTTCGGACTGGGGCTCGGAGAGAGCAGGCAGAAATTCCTGTATCTGCCGGAGCCGTTTAATGACTTCATCTTCTCTGTAGTCTGCGAGGAGTTGGGTTTTATCGGTGCGGCGTTAATTCTGGTATTATTTGCATATTTTGTTTTTCGCGGCTTCTATGTCGCATTGCGTGCCAAAGATCGTTTCGGCAGTCTGATTGCGGTTGGCATTACCATGCAGTTTGCATTCCAGATTTTGCTGAATCTTGCCGTTGTATCCGGCTTATTCCCAGTTACCGGTGCATCACTCCCTCTGTTCAGCTATGGCGGTACGGCTTTGGTGATGCAGCTGCTGGAAATCGGTATATTACTAAACATTTCCCGCAATATCCCGCCGTCGCGAAAGGATTGACGGCGCAATAAAATTATGAGGAAAAGGGGTAGTTTGATATGAAATTGCTCATTACAGGCGGCGGCACCGGCGGACATGTCAACCCTGGTCTTGCCATCGCAAAATATGTCCAGTCCCGCCGTTCGGACACAGAAGTCCGTTTTGCAGGCACCTCTACAGGGATTGAATCCAGACTGGTACCGCGTGAAGGATATCAGCTGTATACGATCGATGTGCGTGGATTGAAGCGTTCGTTTTCTCCCTCTGCAATTGTGTACAACATTGCAACGATGGAGAAGTCCTTAACAGCAACTGCCAAGGCCAAGAAGATCTTAAAGGAATATAAGCCGGATGTTGTTGTAGGCTGCGGCGGCTATGCCAGCTTCCCGATGGTTCATGCGGCACAGCAGCTGCATATCCCAACTGTCCTGTTGGAGGTCAATGCATTTCCGGGTGTTGTAACCAAGTCATGTGCAAAAAAGGCAGACCGTGTGCTCATCAGCTTTGAAAATACCCGCAGTCTGCTGGAGGATCGTCCCAATATTCACCTAACCGGTGCGCCGGTACGCGGTGACATTATCTTTGCAGATCGTCAGAAAGCAAGGCAAAAGCTTGGTCTGGCAGAAAAGGAAAAGTTAGTTGTTTCCTTCTGGGGCAGCCTTGGTGCGCTGTATATGAACCGTCATATGGCGGGTTTTATTCAGCTGGAAAGCCAGCATGACAGCTTCCGGCATATTCATGCGACAGGTACGGCGGCATATAAATGGCTGCCGGACAGCGTAAAGGAAAAGGGTGTTGATCTGGACAAGCATCCGAACATTGAGTTGCGCGAGTATATTTATGATATGGCTGATGTCATGGCAGCGGCTGATCTGGTGATCTGCCGTGCGGGCGCCGCAACACTTGGAGAACTATGTGTGCTTGGAAAGCCGTCCTTGATTGTTCCATCTCCGTATGTAGCGGAAAACCATCAGGAAAAGAATGCGCGCGCACTGGAACAGAAAGGTGCATGCAGAGTCATTACAGAACCGGAATGTACACCGCAGAAGCTGTATGATGCAGTAACGGAGCTGCTTTCTGATGACAAAAAGCTGGAGGAAATGGGACGCTATGCAAAGACGATGGCGATTGTGGATTCCAGTGAAAAAATTTATCAGCACATTTTGCAGGCTGCACGGAAATAAGGCTGGCAGCCGGAGAGGAGTGGAACATGGCAAGGCAAGTCCGTTCTCAACATTCACAGCCATCGCAAAGCGGCAATGCCGGAAGCCATCGCCGCACCTCACGCAATTCCCCGCGGGAAATGCGGCGACGGAAAAAACGGCGCAGACAGAGTATCATCATGCGGCGGATCATTTTAGTGGTATTGCTTATAGTTGTGATTGTATTTGCACCAACGGTATTTTTCCGTGTGTCTGAGGTAACGGTTACCGGAGATACACGGTATACCCCGGAGGAATTGATCCAAACCAGCGGTGTACGGGAAGGCGATAATATGTTTTTCCTGGATACCGGGCATATCATTTCGTTGCTGGAAGCAAAATATCCCTATCTGGATACGATTAAGCTGCATAGGAAGATGCCGAGTACGTTGCAGATTGAGGTCAGTGACCGTGTACCAGTATTTTCCATGGAGCAGGGCGATGGTTACCTGCTGCTGGATATTACAGGTAAGATCTTAGGGGAAACTGATGCGGCGGCAGAGGAAACAACACAGATCATTGGCGCCTCGGCAGAAGGTCTGGAGGTTGGCGATACCGCAGACAACAAGCATGAGAAAATTATTGCAGTGATCCGTCTGATGGAGCTGATGACACAATATGAAATGAATACTTCAATCCGGAGTATTGATATCCAGAAAGCTTACGACGTCCGTGTACAATATGAGGATCGGTATACGATTCTGTTGGGCAGCATGGATGAGGAACAGCTGGAACATAAAATCCAGTTCCTTCAGGCAATTCTCAAGGAGCCGTCCCTCCCGGAAAGTGGCATTATTGATCTGACCGGCGCCTCAGAAGCACGTTATCGTCCGGAAGAGGAGAGCGCTTCGGATCAGACGGTTGTTTTTGAGGAAGGTGATGTCAATATCAATGATAATGCATCAGAAGAGCGTGGAACGGAGGACGATGAACCTGAGGACTCCGATACGGCGGAGGGTGAAGCTCCCGTGGAAACCACAGACGAAGACGACACAGTTTCAGACGATGCGGCAGATGGAGCGGAGGACGAAACAGCAGATACCTCGACGGGCTTTGTATGGTCTGGCAATTTTATGCTGAGACTGCACATAATTGGATGAAATTTCCGGCTGCTGCAGCAACAGAGAATAGAATTTCAAGGGAAAATAAGAAGTTTTTTTGAAGAATGTACTATCTTATCTTGCAAAAACAGCGGGAAAGAGGTAGAATGAAGAAAATAGATTTTTTGGAGCCTTTGCAGAAACCGGCAAAGTGTTCTTCACAAGTGAAATTGGAAAAAAATACTTCATATAAAACGACGGAGGAGATCAGACATGGGTTTCGAGTTTGAAATGGATTATGATACCGTTGTCAACATTAAGGTTATCGGTGTTGGCGGCGGCGGCAATAATGCTGTGAATCGAATGGTTGTGAGCGGTCTGCAGGGTGTTGAGTTTATTGCAGTCAATACCGATAAGCAGGCGCTGAACCGTTCTGAGGCTTCGGTGAAGATTCAGATCGGTACAAAGCTGACCAAGGGTCAGGGTGCAGGCTCCAGACCGGAAACCGGACGTAAGGCAGCAGAAGAGAGCCGCGAGGATATCGCAAAGGCCTTGGAAGGCGCACATATGGTATTTATTACCGCTGGTATGGGCGGCGGCACAGGCACGGGCGGCGCACCGATCGTAGCGCAGATCGCACGCGAGATGGGTATCCTGACAGTCGGCGTTGTTACCAGACCGTTTGGCTTCGAGGGTAAGAAGCGCATGGAACAGGCAAATGAGGGTATTGAAAACCTGAAGGAAAATGTCGACTCCCTGATTGTTATCCCGAATGAGCGTCTGAAATACGTAACCGATCAGAAGATCAGCTTTAAGAATGCGTTTGAAATTGCAGATAATGTACTGCGTCAGGCAGTTGCATCAATTTCCGAGCTGATTACTGTTCCGGGATTGATTAACCTGGATTTCGCTGACGTTACTTCTGTTATGAAGGGTGCTGGCTATGCACATATGGGCGTTGGCTCTGCTTCCGGCAAGGATAAGGCGGAAGAAGCTGCCAAGATGGCAATTCAGTCTCCGCTGTTGGAAACCTCAATCAACGGTGCGCATGGTGTGATTCTGTCTGTCATTGGCTCGGACGACATTGGTCTGGATGAAATTGAGCAGGCTGCAAGCATGGTTCAGGCTGCGGCACATCCGGATGCACATATCATCTTCGGCGCTTCCATCGCTGAGGAGGCAGACGATGAAATCCGTGTTGTTGTAATCGCGACAGGCTTTGACAACCCTCCGGCTGCCAAGCAGGAGCAGTCCGCAATCTTCTCCAATGCAAAGAAAACAGCTTCGGCTTTCTCTGCTCCGGCACAGACCTTCTCTGCATCTCCGGTAGCGCCGGTACAGCCGCAGCCGTCTCAGGCTAAGGCAAGTGTTGCAGAGGGACAGACAGTTGAAGCAGACGATCCGTTTGCTGATATTATGAAGATTTTCAGCAGCAAATAATTTTGTCGACTGATTCGCGTTTATTCGAACATTTTACACAGTTGACCGGCCCTTCTTCTTCGGAGGAAGGGCTTTTCATCGGATAGAAAAAAATGAACGGGAGGTGTGTGCTATGGTTGAATATTTGAAATCAGAAGCAGGGAAAATGGTTCGATTGGACGAAGCAGTTCCCGGCTGCTGGATCAATATGGTGAACCCGACACAGGCGGAGGTTGAAAGCGTTATTTTCTCACAACGGCTGGATGCCGGGTTTGTCCGCGCTGCACTTGACCCGGAGGAATCCTCGCGTGTTGAGGTAGAAGACGATCAGGCACTGTTGATTGTCGATATACCGGTAGAGGAAGAAAGCGATAGCATTACCCGTGATGTGCAGATGTATGCAACTCTGCCAATGGGCATTGTTGTAGCAGAGAATGTCGTGATTACAGTATGTTTGCGGGAAACCAGCGTCACCCGCGATATCGCCAATGGAAAAGCTGTGCGCGGCGTATATACTGCAATGCGTACCCGGTTTGTCTTTCAGCTGCTGCTGCGTGTGGCAGGGCGATTCCTGAATTATTTGCATCGCATTGAACGCAGCTTCAATGAGATTGAACGCCGTTTGTATGACAGTCAGGAAAATGAGGACCTGATGCAGCTGCTTGGTTTACAAAAATCCCTCGTTTACTTTTCTGCGTCCTTAAAGGGCAATGAAGTAACCATGGAAAAGGTTCTGCGCGGACGCATTTTAAAGCTGTATGAGGATGATCGTGATCTGCTGGAGGATGCCTTGATTGAAATCCGTCAGGCAATCGAAATGTCTGGTATTTATTCCACCATTTTGGCTGGAACCATGGAAGCCTATGCTTCGGTTGTATCCAACAACATGAATGATATCATGAAGGCATTGACGGTTATCACCCTGATTATGACAATTCCCAATATGGTATTTGGTTTTTATGGCATGAATGTTTCGTATCTGCCAGGTGCAGTCAGCTTTATTCCGGCGATTGTATCCATTGTCGCGTGCATTATCGCATGGCAGTTCCTGAAAAAGCACAAGCTGTACTGATGCCACATCAATTTTGAGAAATAAGGAGAAAAGCATGACAACCAAAACAATTTCTTCCGTCGTTTCGCTTGCCGGATTGCTCAAGAGTATATTTGTTTCCGGCCGATTTAAGAAGGATTTGCCAATGCAGATTATTGATCCCAAAGGAAATAACGTCTGTGAGATTCACATCGAGGATCCGGAACGCTGGATTCGGACCAATTACAAGGATAGCCTTGCCTGCACACGTAAGCTGTGTACCCGATCCCAGTGGGATAAGATGGATATTGTCCAGCAGGTACGATTGTGTGACTGCTGGGAAGCGCTGGCTGTTATGGAATATCTTGATGTTGGATATGACGATGGCAACCGTTTCGAGATTGACGAATACGAATGCTGATATAAGCGGCGGGAAGAAGAGAGGAATCTGTTCTTTTCGTCTGCTTTTCTATTTCAATATTATTTTTCAAAGAAAGGTTTGATTTTATGGCTGAGACTGTTAAACAGGAAAACAAAATGGGTGTCATGCCGGTAAACAAACTGCTGATTACAATGGCATTGCCGATGATTGTTTCGATGCTTGTACAGGCAATGTATAATATTGTAGACAGTATCTTTGTATCGCGTATCTGTGAGGATGCACTGACAGCAGTTTCACTGGCATTCCCAGTGCAGAATTTAATGATTGCAGTTGCATCCGGTACCGGTGTCGGTATGAATGCATTGCTTTCCCGTTCGCTTGGTGCGAAAAATCAGGAGGCTGCCAATAATGCTGCAAAGAATGGTGTTTTCCTTACGATATGCAGCTATCTAGTGTTTTTCATTTTCGGACTGATCGCCTGCGGCTTTTTCTTCCGCACCCAGACGGACAATGCTGTAATTGTACAATATGGTGAAACTTATCTGAGCATTTGCTCTGTTTGCTCTATCGGTATGTTTATGCAGATGACATTTGAACGCATCCTACAGGCAACAGGACGTACGTTTTACACGATGATCACGCAGAGCGTTGGCGCAGTAATCAATATTATCATGGATCCGATTCTAATTTTCGGTCTGTTCGGCGCACCGGAGCTTGGCATTGCAGGTGCGGCATTGGCAACCGTATTTGGACAGATTGTCGCATGTATTCTGGCAATTATTTTCAATATCAAGGTAAATACAGATATTAGCCTGAATTTCCGCAGCTTTCGTCCGCAAGGACGTATTATTCAGCAGATTTACAGCGTTGGCATTCCGTCAATCCTGATGATGTCGATTTCTTCCGTTATGGTATACGGTATGAATCGTATCCTGCTCGCATTCACTTCGACAGCAACAGCAGTTTTCGGCGTCTACTTCAAGCTGCAGTCGTTTATCTTTATGCCGATTTTTGGCCTGAATAATGGTATGGTTCCGATTATTGCCTATAACTATGGCGCTGCAAAGCCGGATCGTATCACAAAGACTATCAAACTAGCCATGACTTATGCGGAGATTCTGATGCTGGTTGGACTAGCTGCCTTCCAGTTTATTCCGGATGTGCTGCTCGGCTTCTTCAATGCATCAGCAGACATGCTGGCGATCGGTGAGCCGGCGTTGCGTACAATTTCATGGAGCTACCTGATCGCGGGTATTTGTATTATCAGCTCGTCAACCTTTCAGGCATTGGGGAACGGCATATACAGCTTGCTGGTATCATTTGCACGGCAGCTGATCGTTCTGCTCCCAGCGGCATACTTGCTGTCCATGACTGGCAATGTCAATGCTGTATGGTGGTCTTTCCCGATTGCAGAGATTGCATCACTGACGTGCTCTGTTATTTTTATGCGTCAGATCAACAAAAAGATTTTTGTCCCATTGCGTGAAGCGCAGAACAGAAAGGCCGCATAATTACATATTGCTATAACAGAAGCCTCTCCGGTATTGTTGATACGTGCCGGAGAGGTTTTTTCCATCTCCCTTAGGAAATTGTTAAGGATCTGGTCATATAAAGTTTACAATTTCGCGAATTCGTCTGGATTTGACTGTATATGTAACCTTTGTTATAATTTTAAAGTAAGGAAGTAAAAGAAAGGAATGACATTCCATGCCGGGATTGGAAGAACGGTTGCATCAGCATGAACCGCTGTTTGGCGGCTGGTATCTGCGCGGGGAAATTGGAAGCGGGAGCTATGGACGCGTTTACCGTGTGGAATATCAGGATTTGTTTGGAACGGTATCAACGGCTGCAATCAAAGCAATTGAGATTTTGCCCGATCATAAACTGGCGGCAACACCGGATAAGCTGAAGCAGCTGGCATATGAAGCTGCTATGAGTGAAGTAGAGACATTGCGCCGGTTGCGTGGTTTGAGCAATGTGGTTAATATGGATGACCATGCTATTTTTGAGATTATAGAAGATGGAAGGGTTGTGGGCTATGATTTGCTGATCCGCATGGAGCTTTTACAGAATGTAGGGCGCATCATGCGGCGCAATGGTGGGCGGCTGCAATCTGTTGAAGAAGCTAAAAAGCTTGGAAAGGATATCTGTTGTGGTCTGATCCGCTGTCATCAATGTGATATACTGCACCGGGATATCAATCCGAATAATATTTTCCAAAATGAATTTGGGGATTATAAGCTGGGGGATTTTGGTATTGCCAAGCAGCTGCACGGTACACTGCACGCCCAGACTGCAATTGGTACCAAGCAATATGTTGCACCGGAGGTTTTTAACAGGAAGAACGGTGATTTGACGACAGATTATTATGATGCGCGAGTCGATATTTATTGTCTGGGGCTGGTGTTGTATCAGCTGGCAAATGATGGTTACTTGCCATTTTATTATGAAGGGCTGCCGCGCAGTGCATGGGAGGAAGCAGTCATGCGTCGCTTGTCGGGAGAGAAGCTGACGCCTCCTTCACAGGCGGATGAAGTATTTAGTCAGGTTATTCTGAAAGCGTGTGCATATAAGCCGGAGGATCGGTTTGCATCTGCGCAAGAGATGTATGAGGCGATTTGCCAGATGGATCGACCAAAAACAGTTGTTGTCACAGCGCCAGAGCAGGCGCTGGATTTCTGGCATCCGCAGGAGCAGAAGAAGAGTATTTTGCATGTATTTGGCTTGTCTGTTGTATCGACACCGGAAATGCGGTATATGGCGAGAAAGTTAGATGCACGTGTACTGGAAAGGGAAGATGCATTGCCGGGAGGTGCATTGACGCCGCGTATTGCAGCACGTTTACCCATGTGGCGTATCCGGGCGCCATGGTTTCCGTTTAATCATCTGGTTATCAAAGAGTATACTTCAATTTCAGACAGGGCATTTCGGGGCCGCAGAGATCTTGTGTCCGCGAAAATCGGCGGTTATGTCGTACAGATAGGGGAAGAAGCCTTTGCACGTTGTGGGAGCCTCAGTGAGGTTCGTTGTGAAGAGGGGCTGGAGAATATTGGGAAACAGGCATTTGCAGACAATGCAAAGCTTACCCGCTGCCAGTTGCCGGAGTCTGTCCGGGAAATGGGGGAACAGGTATTTATGGGCTGTTCCTCTCTGGTATCCCTGCGGTTGCCGGAGCAAATAGAGGCTTTGGGTGAGGAACTGTGCGCAGGATGCACAGCACTGTATCAGGTAACCTTTCCCACGCATTTGCGCAGCATTGGGGAAAATGCATTCCATGGAAGCGGCTTGCAGAAAATCCTATTGCCGGACAGCTGTATCCGTCTGGGTGCAGGCGCGTTTTCCGATTGTAAAAGGCTCAACTCTGTACAGCTATCTTTGCGTTTGGCAATTATATCAGAGGAATGCTTTGCAGGCTGCACAGCTTTGCAGCAGTTTGATTTCCCCTTCCGCTTAGCGGAAATTCGTGACAGGGCATTTTATGGCTGTACTTCGCTGACAAAGCTGGTCATTCCAGAGGGCGTCCGCCGGATTGGCGTACAGGCATTTGCACATTGTGATAGTCTGCAAACAATCCGTATACCAGATTCCGTCCGACAGATTGGAGAAAACGCATTTCCATCCAAAGGAAAACGGTATTTTGTAGGCAACAGGCTGACGGTGATTGCAAATTATAACAGCTATGCATGGCAGTACTGTCGGCAGAATGGAATTCAGGTGCGTGAGAAATGAAAGAAAACATTCGAGAACAATTGTATGCGCTGGCAGAAGGAAGCTATCGTGACTTTTCTGCGGCGCTGGTTCCGGGATGTGGAACCATGCTTGGTGTTCGTTTGCCAAAGCTGCGTGCGCTGGCGAAGGAAATTGCAAAAGATTACGATACATATTTTACAGAACCATGCGGCGAACTGTTTGAGGAAATCATGCTGCGAGGTATGGTGATTGGCTGCATGAAGTGTTCAACAGAGCAGCGTTTGCAGAAAATCCGCGACTTTCTTCCATTGATTGATAACTGGTCCGTCTGTGACAGTTTTTGCTGCGGTCTGAAGGAAGCAAAGAAAAAGCCGGAGATATATTGGGATTTCCTCCTGCCGTATCTGCACAGTGAACAGGAATTTGAGATACGGTTTGGCGTTGTCATGCTGCTGGCTCATTTTGCACATGATGAATGGTTACCAAAGGTGCTGGAACAGCTCGAACAAATTATCCATACCGGTTATTACGTTAAAATGGCAGTTGCCTGGGCTGCTTCTGTGTGTTATATTCGGGATGCAGAGCTCACATGGAACTGGCTGCAGCATATGCCGCTGGATGCTGAGACTGAGCATATGGCGCTTCAGAAGATTATGGATTCGCGGCGTGTAAAGGGAATTGATCGGGAGCGAATCCAGCAGCTGAGACAGCAGAGAAAACAAGTATAAATGCAGAAATGCCGCTTATTCATACGTGAAATCTTGAATAAACGGCATTTTTTCTATTTTATTCAGTTTCCTCCGGCTTCCAGACAAGTCTATGGTATAATTCAAATACCTCTGGCAGATGTTTTTTCAGAGATAGCGGGCGTCCGTTTTGACCGATAAAGCAGTGTCCGGAGGTAGCGGTACCGCACAGCGTACTGGTTGTAGCATCGTAAAATTCATAAGAAAGTGCCATGCGTACTGGTGTCAGCCTAGTAATGCGGACATCAATGCGGCAGGTTTGACCAAAACGCATCATCGTTTTATACTCGCAGCTGACAGACAGGACAGGAATGGAAACACCATCCTGCTCCATCTGCTGGTAGCCATAACCGACATCTTCCATAAAAGCAATGCGGGCTTCCTCCATCCAGCGGATATAGTTGGAATGATGCACAATACGCATACCATCGGTTTCATAATATTGAATACGGTGATTGTAGGAATAAACTGGATTCATAAAAACTCCTTCTTTATTTTAAGATATAATCAGCATACCGCAAATTTTAAAAAAAGGAAAGATAAATTTTTTGAACGCAGAAAATGACAGTATTTTTTATATTGTTATGAGAAGATATGTATGATTTTGTGAGCTGTTTTTAAAAATCCTTTGTTTATAATTTACAAACTGGAAGAATCATATTATAATAGAAATAACAATGCGAACAGATGTAATTGATTTATCGAAAAAATGTGTATCATTTCATATTCATACATCTGCCTGAGATAAGGAGAATGCGAAATGGAGAAGAAAAAAGTGACACGGCGCCGTTCTGTGCCGAGAAAACCAAAGGCTCCGATTGCCACGCCATTCATTACAGAATTTGACCAGTATTTGTTTGGACAAGGTGTACATTATGAAATTTATAAGAAAATGGGCGCACATGCTGCTGTGAAAAATGGCAAAAAGGGCGTATATTTTGCAGTATGGGCACCAAATGCAAAGAGTGTATATCTTGTTGGCGATTTCAATGAATGGGATACGGAAGCAACACAAATGAAACGGCTGGAGCCGCTTGGTATTTATGAGCTGTTTGTACCGGGCTTAAAAGAAGGCGCACTATATAAATATGCAGTAACCGGGCAGGAAGGCAAGACCGTATTGAAATGTGATCCGTATGGCTTCAGCGCAGAGTTGCGCCCGGGCACAGCGTCAAAAATTGCATCCATTGACAGCTTCAAGTGGTCAGATGCCCGCTGGATGGAAAGCCGCAGGGACTTCAATTTCAAGAAGGAAGCGATGTCGATTTATGAGATGCATCCAGGCTCCTGGAAGAAACATGAACCGGAAGATGAGGATGATCCCGGTTATTACAACTTCCGTGAGCTGGCGCCTGAACTGGTAAAGTATCTCAAGGAAATGGGATATACCCATGTAGAGCTGATCGGCGTTGCAGAGCATCCGTTCGATGGCTCATGGGGCTATCAGGTTACAGGCTATTATGCGCCGACTTCCCGTTATGGATCTCCAAAGGATTTCATGTATTTCATCAATTATCTGCATAAAAATAAAATTGGTGTTATTCTGGATTGGGTTCCGGCACACTTCCCGCGTGATGAGCATGGTCTGGCAAATTTCGATGGTTATCCGCTGTATGAATATGGTGATCCGAAGAAGGGTGAACATCCCGACTGGGGGACTAAAATATTTGACTTTGGGCGCAATGAGGTGAAAAACTTCCTGATTGCAAATGCATTGTATTGGTTGACAGAATATCACGTAGATGGCTTGCGTATTGATGCGGTTGCTTCCATGCTGTATTTGGACTATGGCAAGCAGGATGGCCAGTGGGTAGCCAATGAATATGGTGAAAACAAGAATCTGGATGCAATTGAGTTCTTCCGTCATCTAAATTCTATTGTACACCAGCGCAGACCAGGTGCAGTTATGATTGCCGAGGAATCGACTGCGTGGCCGATGGTTACCGGTTCTCCAATGGATGGCGGTCTGGGCTTTGATCTCAAGTGGAATATGGGCTGGATGAATGACTTCCTGGAATACCAGAAGTGTGACCCGTACTTCCGTAAGTATAACCACAACAAGATGACATTCTCCATGACTTATGCATACAGTGAGAATTATATCCTTGTTATTTCGCATGATGAGGTTGTCCATTTAAAGTGTTCGATGATCGAAAAGATGCCGGGTGATGATGAGCAGAAGTTTGCAAACCTTAAGGCTGCTTATGCATTTATGATGGGTCATCCAGGCAAAAAACTGCTGTTCATGGGACAGGAGTTCGGTCAGCGGCGTGAATGGAGCGAAGCACGTGAGCTGGACTGGGGATGCCTGTTGGATCAAAAGCATGTTGATTTGAAGGAGTATGTCGGTCAACTGCTTGCACTGTACAAGAAATATCCGGCTATGTATGGTATGGATGATACATGGGATGGCTTCCAGTGGGTCAATGCAAATGACGGTGACCGCAGTATTTTCAGTTTCATCCGCTACTCGCCAACCAGACGCAATAATCTGCTGTTTGTTATCAACTTTACACCGGTAGATCGTCCAGATTACCGTGTCGGCGTGCCGAAGAAAAAGCGCTTTACCAAGATCTTTAGCACGAATGCACCGGAAATCGGCGGCCCGGCTGACACCACACCGAAGGTTTACAACTCCGTTGTATCCGAATGCGATGGACAGCCCTGCTCGTTTGCATATCCGCTCCCAGGCTATGGTGTAGCAATCTTTAAATTCTAACAGATAAAATATAGCACCGCATTTGTCACAAAATTTGGCAGATGCGGTGTTTTTGTATGGTTTTTAGTCCTTGCCATCCATCAGGTACTGATAACTGACGCCGAATAGCTGTGCAAAGCCACGGACTTCAATATCTGTGACATATCTTTGATTGGTTTCAATGCGCGTAATCACATTTTTGTCGATATCATAGCCGGCAAGCTGCATTTTATGTGCCAGTTCACGCTGTGATATATGATGCTGTTTGCGCAAAGCAATCAGCTGCCTGCTGATTAGATTTTTCTCTCCGTCACCTGTACGCGGTCTTGGTGTTGCCATAACGATTCCTCATTTATAATTTGTCCCTGTTTTAGATACTTATACTATTGATTTTATTAGAAGGTTGTGGTATAATCGGTTGTAAAACAGGGACAAAAAAGAGACACGTACAAGCTTAGGCTCCCTCTTCGAGGGAGCTGGCTGCCCGCAGGGCAGACTGAGGGAGTAGAGAGTATCATAGTGCTTTCGCTCAACAGGGGAAAGATCAACTCCCTCCTATGAGGGAGGCTTTTGACATAAAGCTGTAAAGTAAATCAATATCATCGCCAGGGTTGGTCTGCGGAACATAACAAGAAAAACAATCGGATTCCATTGCTTTATGCAGTGGTAATCCGATTGTCTGTTTTATTGGAAATTAAAAATCTTCGATGGTTGGCTGGTCAAATTCTGTCTGTACCAGCCGGGTTGTACATACCTCCGGCGAATACTGCCAGCGGGAAATATGCCCGCTTTCAATAAAATACGATAAAGGAGGCGGTACAGCCGGTACCTGCCCGATGTGGTCAATGAGATTCAGCTTGATCTTCATACGCTCCGGCAGGATGGATTTGATGTAACAGGATACGGTTTCACCGGGCGTAACCGGAAAACGCTGCTCTGCCAGACCGGAAAGGTTTGGCGTAAGCTCGACAAAAACACCGTAGTCCTCCACACTTCGGACAATACCGCATACCGTTTCACCTGGAG
The DNA here is from genome assembly GCA_030524285.1 of Eubacteriales bacterium. Taxonomy (GTDB): domain Bacteria; phylum Bacillota; class Clostridia; order Oscillospirales; family Butyricicoccaceae; genus Butyricicoccus_A. Next base: position 14,124 of record JAUNGQ010000009.1, on the reverse strand, counting down.
TAAATTGCGCCGCGTTTTCTTCCCATGAGCCTAAAAGCTCACGGTGCGTCAGACAGATTCGTCCGGTTTCTGCATCCAGGCTGGAAATAACAGCATGAAGCAGCTGGCCAATACTTACACGGTCAGAGGGATGGAAAATCCGACTGACGGAGAGGTTTTCAATACCAATCAGCGATACAATACCGCAGCCGACATCGACAAATGCGCCAAACGGCTCCAAATGTGTGACACGTACAGAAATAATATCACCTGGATGATGTTCTGTCAGCAGATGCTGCAATGCTTTTTGCTGTGCCGCGCGGCGGGAAAGATATGCAACGTTATTTTCAATACGTTGTACCTGAAAGCATACCGGCTTACCGACACGGGATAAAATCGCAATTTCGCGTGTCTGTCCGGTATCGATGCCCAGAGCGCATTCCTCACGTGGAATGATTCCAGTCATGCCATCCAGATGGACAATTAAATTATGCTGTGCATCACAACGTACCGCAGTGGCTTCCAGAATACTGCCATCCTGTAGGGCTGTATAAATTTCTTCCCGATGGGGAATGGTTGTTTTCAGACTTTCCGGTTTATAATTTGGATGCATTTGTTCCCTCCGTTCTCAAAAGTCCGTAGTTTTTGAGGCGCAATCTGATGATTCACTGCGCCTTTACCCGCCTGCTTTGACTATATGCGGGAAAGAGTGAAATTATGGCTGGGAATGGAATATTTTTGCTTGGTCTTTTGGGGGAGGTATGATACACTAAGGGTAACGAGATCAAGGAGGATATGGAAATGGATATTCGTCTGGGCGATGTATTGACAATGAAAAAAGCACATCCATGCGGCAGCAAAGAATGGGAAGTGCTGCGGGTTGGCATGGATTTTCGTTTGAAATGTAAGGGATGCGGACATATGATTATGATTCCGCGCAGTAAGGCTGAGAAAAATATCCGCAATATTCTGCATATAGATGGGACAGAAAGCAGGGGATAATTGATGTTGATCCATGGAAAGCAAATGCATTTACAATGTACGGCAGAGGACGTCGGACGGTATGCTATTCTTCCGGGCGATCCGGGACGTTGTGCCGCGATTGCGGCATTTTTGGATGAAGCGCATCCTGTTTCTGCCAACCGGGAATACAATGTTTGGACTGGTAAACTACATGGGGAAACCGTTACGGTGTGCTCTACCGGTATTGGTGGGCCATCTGCTGCAATTGCCTTGGAAGAGCTGGTAGAGTGTGGTGCGGATACATTTATCCGCGTTGGCACGTGCGGTGGTATCGATACCGATGTAAAGGGCGGCGATGTTGTTGTAGCGACAGCAGCAGTCCGGCAGGAGGGGACGTCAAGAGAATACATGCCGCTGGAATATCCGGCAGCCGCAAGCTATCCAATTGTGCGTGCACTCGCAGATTCATGTGAAGCATTGGGCTATTGCACCCATGTCGGCGTTATTCAATCTAAAGACAGCTTTTATGGTGAAATCCGTCCGCAGGTTATGCCGATTGCACAACAGCTACAGGCACAATGGATCGCATGGACAGAAGCTGGTGTGCTGGCGAGTGAAATGGAATCTGCTGCATTGTTTACAGCGGGTGCAGTTCTACATGTGCGCTGTGGCGCTGTGCTCAATGTGCTGTGGAATGATGACAATGAACAGCCGGATGTACCAGAAAATGCAGCAGAACGCGGCATTTGTGCTGCGATAAAAGCGATGGAAACATTGATTGAACAGGATAAGCGGCTATGAAGTATAGAATGAAAGCCTCCCATGTGGAGGCTTTTGCTTTGCGCAGTTATATTTTCCAAAAAATCCGCACAAAATAATAGTGAATTGAAATTCCGGGATGTGACGATATGGAGAATAACAAGCGCAGACAGAGCTTTGCATGGCTAATTGGAATCGTCGTGTTTTTGGCGCTGCTGCTATACAGCAGGACAATTATTCAGGGGATTTCCGGATTGTTTGAATTATTCCGCCCATTTTTACTGGGAGTGGTGATTGCATTTATCTTGAGCCAGCCGTATGAGCTGTTTCGAAAATTGTATATCAGACGTCTTAAGATAAAACCCAAATCGGCGCATGTGCTGGCAATTTTATCTGCATATTTATTGATTGTACTCATTTTTGCGGCAGTTGTCGGCGTTGTTATTCCACAGCTAATCAGCAGTATACAACTTTTTGCACAAAATGTGGAATACTATCTGAAAAATCTGCAATTAGAGCTGGATACATTAACACAACAGCTCCATTTGGCGGAAATTGATTTGAGCAGTGTGATGAACATTGTACAGGCAGGCTTGGGACGATTTGATAATGCTGTTGTACCGAAAATTTTATCGGTGACGGGAACCATGCTCAGTTCACTGGCAACATTTGCGATTGCAATTGCATTTTCAGCGTATTTGCTGGCAGGAAAACGGCGCATTTTGTTGCAAATGAACCGTATTTTGAAAGCATATCTATCCACAGACATTTACGGGCATGTACGGTATGTATTGAAAATTATTGTGGAATCCTTTAAAAACTATGTGATCGGACAGAGCATCGAAGCTGTAATTTTGGGTGGACTATGTTTTGTCGGTATGTTTATCCTGCGGCTGGATTATGCCGGTATGGTCAGTATGGTTGTGGCAATTACAGCATTGATTCCGATCTTGGGCGCATATATTGGCGGTGCGGTGGCAGTTGTCCTGTTGTTTATGGTTTCACCGATGAAGGCATTGATTTTTCTGGTATTCTTTGTGATTTTACAGCAGGTGGAAAACAACGTCATTTATCCGCGTGTGGTTGGCGGAAAGATTGGCTTGCCGGGAATCTGGGTGCTGTTGGCAATTACTGTCGGCGGAAAAATCGGCGGAATTGTGGGTATGCTGTTCGGCGTGCCGACAACGACAATTTTGTATACCTTATTGCGCAATAGCGTTCGTACAAGGGAAAAACAAAAGGGTTTAAAATAAGAATGCACCGCAGGGGAAAAGCCTGCGGTGCGGGAATTTAGGTACAATTAGGATGCGGTATGTGGAACCGGGTAGGTTACATTTCCTACCGTGACACTCTCGATTTCATCCAGTGGGATGATTTCGTCAAAGGTGCCGCCCTTGCCCATGATAAATTCAATAAGATCGTCTGATGTCCAGCAATAATATCCGCATTTTTGTGTCAGATCCAGCACAGTACCATCGGTTTTCGTCAGCTTTAAAGGAATATTGTTCAGATCTTCGCTGTCCCAGCTGGGAGTATCGACTTTGATTTCAATATGAACGCCGATGGGGGATATGATGGCATTTGAAATTGTTACGTGCGTTCCTTTGTAAGGAAAAACCTTTTCACTATCCAGAGAAATAGAGGAATCTTCATAATTGATATCAAATTGAAGCTCCCAATCACCTTCAAAAATAGTATCAGGTTCAGAAATATCTGTCGATCTATATTGTAGGTTTTCAAAGGTAGCAGTCACCTTACCGAGAAGCAGTTCCGCATCACCGGAAATGGTTCGACAGTATTGAATCGCATTGTCTGTCGGATCATTGTCCGTAAACCATGCTGTTCCAAATGAGGAACCTTGTGTATCACGCAGGTTTATGTCGTCAAATTCAAACATCATATAAGTGTCCGCGTTTTGCTGCCAATTGTCCGGCAGAGGAATCGTATTTTCCTCATCCCATGAAATGGTATATACAATGCAGGCATTGTATTTGTCACCAATCACACCGTCTGCTGTGATTGTAATACCGTTATCCGTATCGGATACACCAATCGGTTGCCCCATAGCGCCCATAATTTCAATCTGGTCTTCACTGCTGCCTAAAACCGGAGAGAAAATTTCCGCAAGGTTTTTCAGTGTTCCAGTTGCGGAGGCTGTACCGATTAAAATGGCAAGCGCTGCTGCTATTACCAGTACCATTCGACGAACCGGACGGTGCATTCTGTTGTGCTGTTGTTCTTCCAACTCTGCTGCATGGATCGCAGCAGAAGCCAGCTGGTTTTTCTGTTCCTGTGTATAATGCAGGGAATCCATATCCTGCAAATATTCATTCAAACGCTTCTTCATAACCAAAACCTCCTAACATCGTTTTCAGCTTTTTTCGTCCACGAGCAAGTCGGGTGTGTACAGTAGCTGTAGGGATACCTAAAATTTCACCAATTTCGGATGCCTGATAGCCTTCATAATAATACAGATAAATCACAGAGCGGTAACGTGTCGGCAATGCGTTCACTGTGGTAAGGATAGAGCTGTCTTCGGTTTTAGGAGCAGGAACATCGGCAATAACCTCCAATCCACAGGTTTTCCGCCGCCATGGATTTTTTAACATATCCTTGCAGGCATTGACTGTCATGCGCATGATATAAGCCTTTTCATGACTTTTGTTTTCAAATTTCTGTGGATGCGTCAACAGCTTTACGAAAACTGTCTGGCAGATATCCTGTGCATCATGGGTATTTTTCAGATACGTATAACTCAAGCGGAGAATCATATCAGCATAAGTGTTAGCCAAATATTCCGCCTGTTGCTTGTCAATCATAATATCATTCCTCCTTTGGAGCGCTCTTATCTGTAATACGATGCAGAGGACTGAAAACTTTCATTTTGGAAAGAAAAATGTTGAACTGAAAAGATGAGAAAGAAAAATCCTCCCTGCTCTGAGGGAGGATTCCATTCAATGGCACTTTTGCGGTACATAGCCCAGTTCCTTTAATAATGCCATATCGGTTTCTATCGTAATACCGGCTGTGGTCAGCATATCACCGGAAATGGCTGCATTTGCACCGGAACAGAAACAGGCGCGTCCTTTATCCGGCAACAATCCGCGTCCGCCTGCCAAGCGGATGGATGCATCGGGAATTAGAAAACGGAATACTGCAACAATGCGGCACATATCGTCATTGGTCAGCTTTGGCAGATGTTCATAGGGTGTGCCCGGAACCGGATTGAGCATATTGACCGGAATGGAATGGACATCCAGCTCACGCAGTTCCAGAACAAGATCAATGCGGTCTTCCATCGTTTCTCCCATGCCGACAATGCCGCCGGAGCAGACACTCAATCCGGCAGCTTTTGCTGCACGGATGGCATTACATTTTTCATCAAAGGTATGTGTAGTACATACATTGGGGAAATTCCGTCGTGAGGTTTCCAGATTATTATGTACACGCGTAGCGCCGGCTTCCCGCAGCTTGCGATAGGATGCTTCATCCAGAAGGCCATTGGAAATACATACGGCAATTCCAGTCTGTTCCCGAACAGCGCGAATGCTTTCGCACTCCTGTGCGACTTCGTCGGCAGTCAAACGTTTGCCGGAGGTAACAAGGGAATACCGCAGTACACCGCGGCTGTCATTGTTTTTTGCCTGTGCGACTATGCTTTGCGTATCCAGCATGGCATAGGTTTCCGCACCGGTGTGGTAGTGTGCAGACTGGGCGCAGAATTTGCAGTTTTCCGAGCATTTTCCACTTTTTGCATTGATAATTGTACAAATATCAAAGCCGTTGCCACAGAAATGCTTCCGGATTTCATTTGCTGCCGTACATAGCTCCTGCAAAGGCGCTTCTGCCAGCTCCAATGCCTGTTCACGGCTAATTTTGCCGCCATTTTTGACAAAATCGGTGTATTCACAAACCGTCATGGTGGTGTCCCTCCCTGAGAAAAGATGCTATGTGTCCTATTGTACATCAAAATGCAGATAAAGTAAACCGAAAAATAGAAATAGGTTTACAAAAAGATCACATCATTTTCCATATAGTTTATAGATCTGACGGTCATGATTTTCCTGAAATAATTTTACTTGAAATGAGGTATATTGAAAAGTATGATAAAATCATACTTTGTAAGTACAATATGCACTGGATTTTGCATATTATTGCAGAAAATGCAAAAAAAATATGAAAGTGGTAACAATTTTATCCAATTATGCAGTATAATCGAAAGTAAAAAATCAAAAATATCAGCTTTTATCCACGTTATTTTGTGAAAAAAGCTGATTGCGCAATGCAAATAAAAAGCATACAATAGATAGTAGAAGAAATTGAATTAAGGAATTACAATGGCGTAATCAAGCTTCACAGTATGTGAGGTGCGATTGCGCTTTTTTGTTTAATTTGAAAAAGGAGCTTGTTATTATGGTGAAGAAGAATATGATTGTCCCATTTGAGAAGATGCTGAAAGATACATTGGCTGAATACGGCTCTGATGGTGAATTGAAGAAGGCGGCAAACTCCACTTCTATGGCAATGCGCATGGCTGCTGCATTTGTACATGGTGCACGTGAATTTGATATTGATCCGACTTATTCGGAAATGGGTGAGCTGGACGGCGAGATATTCCGCATGGCGGATGGTGAATCTCTCATGACGGAGACCGATGATTATATCAAGGCATGGTTCCTGATGGAGCTGCTGGCAAAGGAATTTGACATCGCAGGCGCTGACAAGATTACAATGCATGTCAATGTAACAGATGCAAAGGCACAGCATCAGCCGCGTATGATGAAAGAGCTGGCATCTGCTATGGCCAATGCTTCTAAAAATGAAACATGGAAGAAGTGCCGTTGTGTTGCGTTGGATCATCTGGACTGGTTCGAGAACGTAGACCCAATGTATATTTATTCTCTGACCCATTTTAACGGCTCTGTCCGGCGTCTGAGCACACCTGCTTAATTGAATATCCAATATCCTTTTATATTGAAAAATAACGCTTTCTGGTGGAAAGGTGCCGGAAAGCGTTATTTTTTACTCAATAATCATCAAGAAATGTATGCTGCTCTTTGCCTTTATGCCAGCCGAGGATATCATCCACATTGACATTCTTCACGCTGTTGAATATATTCTTTGCCACTTGATCGTTTTGCTGTTCCAAGCTGGCAATCAGCTGTTTGATCTCATATCGTTTGGATGATTCCGAGCGGTTTTCCTGTTTTGCCTTTGCGGCAAAGTCACAGGAGCAGGCAAGGCATTCCAGTTCACATGTATCGCGCCACGCAAGTACGTCACGCTCCCGTACCAGATACAGCGGGCGGATAACCTGCATACCAGGATAGTTTTTTGCACGGATTTTCGGCAGCATAGTCTGCACCTGACCGCCATAGAGCATAGACATCAATGTTGTCTCGACAACATCATCAAAATGATGTCCCAGTGCAATTTTATTACAGCCCAGCTCCAACGCCTTTGCATATAAACTGCCACGGCGCAGGCGGGAGCACAAGAAACAGGGATTATCGGTTTCCTGATTCACGGTTTCAAACAGATGGGTTGCGTACCAGGTGGTTTCCAAACCAAGCTTTTTGATATTGTTCTCGATCTGCATGCGACTTTGTACTGTATATCCCGGGTCCATGGACAGACCGATAACAGTAAATGGGATATCAGAAATGTTTTGCAGCATCGTCAGGGCGCAGGCAAGCAGCAGGGAATCCTTACCGCCGGAAATACACACGGCAATGCGGTCACCGGGAAGAATCAGCTGATAATCTTTTACAGCTCGGCGGATTGGATTCCAGATTTTCCGACTGAATTGTGTTGTAATCATGCGTTGCGCAGTATTCGGTGCAAACATAAAAAAACCTCCCCGATGCATACTGTGGATATCATAGCATGGATCGGGGAGTATCGTCAAATATTATAATTTTTCAAATTTGCTGGCAGGCTGTTTGCATACAGGACAACGGAAGTCGTCTGGGAGCGTGTCCGATTTATGGACATAGCCGCAGACAGAGCAACGATAACCATAATGTTCGTCGAGCGTGCGGTAGATCGGTGCATTAGAAGGCACAACTTTACCGGCGTTTTTGAACATTTCAACAGTCAGTACGCCGCCGGGTTGGAGAATTTCCGCTTCGGTCACTTCTGCAATAAACAGCATATGAGAGCCGAGATCAACCTGTTGTTGTACACGGAAACTCATGCGGACTGCCATACCCTCTGTGATATACGGGCATCCGGCTTCATCTGTTTTGGTTTCATATTCAGCAAACTTATCAGTTACGCGGCCGGACTTGTAGCCAAACAGCTTGATAATCGAATCTGGACAATTGTCTGCTGCAACTGTTGCACAGAATGCACCTGTCTGCTCGACAGCAGCTTCTGTGAGGTTATATTTATTTAGCGTAACAGAAAATTTTGCCGGCATAGATGATGTGAGCTGCTGTAACGAGTTGACGGTACAGCCGCGGAATGCGCCATCGAGGCTGCTTCCGACAATAGCTATGGAATAGGAAATGCTGTCAAATGCTTTTCTGTCTAACATAATAATCCCTCCTAAATAAAAACAAAAATCATTATTGTTATTATACTGGATTTTATTGTTTTTGTATATGGATAATGCTACAAAAAATGCTGTTTGGTTTTGGTGATTATTTCGAAATGCAGCGAATTGGGGCTATTGTGTTATAGTATAGTTTCTTTTTCCAAAATCAATTGACATCAAATTACGCTGGTGCTAAACTGATACAGAACTGACCAGTCGGTCGGCTCTGTTGATATTTTTACGCAGGAGAAAAGATTATGTCAAAATTCAGTGTCAAAAAACCATTTACCGTTTTGGTGGGCATTGTGCTGGTACTTGTATTGGGTGTTGTTGCTTTCATCAAAATGACAACGGACCTGCTGCCGAATATGGATTTGCCTTATATGATTGTATATGCGGCAGATCCAGGCGCAACGCCGGAATCCGTGGAAACGTCTGTTACGAAGCCATTGGAGTCTGCATTGGGCAAGACAACCGGTTTGAAAAATATCACATCCACGTCCAATGAAAATGTTGGCATCGTTGTGATGGAATTTGCACAGGGAACCGATATGAATGCGGTCAGTATTGAAATGAGCAATACCATTGACCAGATCAAGGGTACGCTGCCGGAGAATGCAAGCGCCCCGGTTATGATGCAAATTACACCGGATATGATGCCGGTTATGGTTGCCAGTGTCGATGTAGATGGTATGGAAGCCAAGGAGGTTTCCGATTATGTCAGTGATGAGCTGCTGACACGGTTTGAACGTCTGGATGGTGTGGCATCCGTTGATACGACGGGACTGCTGACATCGGAAATTCAGGTGACACTGGATCAGGATAAAATTGATGCGTTGAATGATAAGGTTCTGGCCGCAGTTGACGCAAATCTGGCTGACGCAAAGCGGCAGTTGGACAAAGGACAATCTGAGCTGGATTCTGCAAAAGCACAGCTGAAATCCGGTCAGAGTGCTCTGGATTCTCAGGCAAGCTCAGCTGCAGGACAGCTGGGTGAAGCGAGTGCACAGGTGGATGCCATCAATGCGCAGCTCAATGCTCTGCTGAGTCAGGAAACAACGTTGACAGCCAACAAAACTGCGTTTCAAACAGAATTGGAAGCATTACAGCAGTATGCGGATATGGATGACCAGATCCGTGCGCTTGCGATTATGATTGTTGCCTATGATCTGACCGGTAACATTCCAGATATCAGCTTCCCGCCGACGTCCGAGGATATTTCCAATATTGCCAACAGTTCTTCCCAGATACTGGAAGCCTTGAAGGATCCGGCAGCGTACATCGGTTCCATGAGCGATGAGAAATATGCAGCTGCGATTGCAGCTTTGCAGGAGCTGACCTCTGATAAGGTGGATTTGTCTCAGATCTCCGGTGTGTCCCGTTCCGATTTTTCCACACTGGTGACAACAACCTCGTATGCCGCTGAGCGCGTGGAAGAAATTACCTCTGAACTGAACAATATCAATACCGAGCTGGCAACGGCCTCCGCTATGAAAACAAAGCTCGAATCCTCTTTGAAACAGGCGCAGGAAGCATATGCACAGTTGGAATCCGCCAAGCTTTCGGCTACCATTGGCATTGCGCAGGGAGCGGCACAGATCACAGCCGGACAGGCGTCACTGGAAAGTGCGCAGGCGCAGCTGGATGAAGCCACTGCGGAATTTGAGGATGCAAGAGATGCCGCATATGAATCCGCAGATATCAGCGGTATTATTACAGCAGACATGATCAGCAATATCCTGATTGCGGAAAACTTTGAAATGCCGGCGGGCTATATTTCGGACAAAAATGACAATTCCTATGTTCTGAAGGTTGGCAAAACCTATGACTCCATGGATCAGCTGTCCAATATGATTCTGTTCAGCATGGATCTGGATGATATTGGGGACATCCGGCTGTCCGATGTGGCATCCGTGAAATACTCCAGTGAAAATGAGGACGATTCCTTTGCTAAGGTAAATGGCAATGATGCAGTCATTTTGAGCTTCTCCAAGCAGTCTACCGCATCCACATCTACGGTGTCCGATTCCATCAATGCGGAAATTGAAGAGCTACATGGAGAGGATGAAAAGGTACACATCACACCATTGATGGATCAGGGTGATTATATCCATCTGATTATCAGCAATGTACTTTCCAATCTGGTATTCGGCGGACTGTTGGCTGTGCTTGTTCTGCTGGTATTCCTGCGAGATATCCGTCCAACCATTATCATTGCATTCAGCATTCCGCTTAGCGTTTTGTTTGCCATTGTTCTGATGTATTTCAGTAATATGACGCTCAACATGATATCCCTGTCCGGTCTGGCGCTGGGTGTCGGTATGCTGGTTGATAACTCCATTGTTGTTATTGAGAATATTTACCGACTACGCAATGAGGGTATGCCGGCAGCAAAGGCGGCTGTACGCGGTGCAGAGCAGATGAGCGGCGCGATTTTTGCTTCGACACTGACCACGATTTGTGTATTCCTGCCGATTGTATTCACGGAGGGTATGACCCGACAGATTTTTTCTGATATGGGACTGACGATTGCATATTCCCTTTCTGCGTCGTTTATTGTAGCGCTGACGGTTGTACCGGCTATGGGTTCCTCGATGCTGAAAAAGGAAAAGAAGAAATCGTATAGTCGTTTCGATGGATTCCTTCATCTGTATGAAAGGATTCTACGCTGGTGCCTGTCGCATCGTGCGGTCACATTGATTTCTGTGGTAGCGCTGCTTGTCTTTGCGGGTTACTGCACAGTCAATATGGGCATGAGCTTTATCCCGTCCATGTCTTCTGACCAGATGAGTGCAACATTGACCATGCCAGATGGTTCGGACGAAATTGAGACAGAAGCGGTTGTCGATAAGGCAATCAAAATCATGCAGGATATTGATGGTGTACAGACAGTCGGCGCAATGTCCGGAAGTTCCAGTATGTTGTCTGATTCTGAGGACGGAGGCGTCACCTTTTACTTGATTTTAGATGAAGGCGCTGACAACAGCGCCATTGCGGATGAAATTGAAAAACAGACGGAAAGCCTGAATTGTGAAATGAGTGTTTCAGAATCTACCATGGATATGAGTGCGATTTCCGGTGCGGGTGTACAAATTGATGTCTATGGTAACGATCTCGATCAGCTCCAGGAGGTTTGTGCAGATCTTGCGAAAAAGCTTGAGGGTGTAGAAGGTTTGGAGGAAATTTCAGACGGTAATGAGGATCCTGACATGCAGAAGGTAATTACCGTCAATAAGGATGCCGCGATGCGGGAAGGCTTGACTGTCGCACAGGTTTATGCATCTCTTGCAGCCGATTTGACCAATGAAGTAAATTCTACGACATTGACAGTCGGGGCAGAGGAATTGCAGGTTGTTGTGATCAAGCCGTCTGAGGTGACAACGGAAAACCTGATGAAGCAGACCATTGAATCAACCGACGCTACGACAGGCGAGAAAAAGGATGTTGCGCTGGATACCATTGCATCCCAGAAAGAAAGCAAGGCACCGACTTCGATCAACCGTTCCAATAATGAGAGAACCATGTCTGTAACCGCTGCGGTAGATGATGAACATAATGTAACACTGGTCAGCCGTGAGGTACAGGAAATCATGGATGCTTATGAAGTTCCGGAAGGAATGCGTCTGGAAATGACCGGTGAAAATGAAACGATCATGGAAGCAATGAGTGATGTGCTTCTGATGCTCCTGTTGGCTGTCATTTTCATCTATCTGATTATGGTAGCGCAGTTCCAGAGCCTGCTCAGCCCGTTTATTGTTATGTTTACGTTGCCGCTTGCCTTTACCGGCGGTTTGCTGGCGCTGGTTATCACCAGACAGGAGCTGTCTGTGATTGCAATGCTTGGATTTGTTTTGCTGGCGGGCGTTGTCGTAAATAATGGTATTGTCTTTGTTAGCTGTGTCAACGAGCTGCGACTGGATGGCATGCCAAAGCGGGATGCACTGGTGGAGGCTGGAAAAATGCGTATGCGCCCGATTCTGATGACTGCACTGACAACCATTCTTTCCATGTCTACAATGGCGCTTGGTATCGGTACTGGTTCAGAAATAGGACAGTCCATGGCCATTGTTGTCATCGGCGGCCTTTCCTACGCGACAGTTCTGACGCTGGTCATTGTACCGGTAATTTATGACCTTCTGAACCGGAAAAAGGAAATGAAGCGTGTTGATATCGGCGAACAGGATGGTGAAATCGATGCCTGAATATACAACCTATTCGCCAAAAGAAATTGCCGCTTTTCAAGGTCTGTTCAGCCTTGCTGCCAGTGGGAAAGATTTTTCCAGCATTAAGGTACAAGATATTGCAACAGCCGCTGGAATCGGCAAAGGCACGTTGTATGAATATTTTTGCTCGAAGGAAGAAATTCTTTCCAGTGCTGTCTTGTATGCACTGGAACGGATAACTGATTGGCTTGAGAGCCAGTTGAGTAGTCACGATTCGCTGTACAAGGTGTTGGATCATTTCCTGGAGGAGCTACAAACAGAACGTATTCTGCCATTTTCTTCACTGGCAGCATTGTGCTCTATTGTTTCTTCGGAACAGAGAAAACAAATCAATGAACAGCACCATGAGAAGCTACAGTACATTTCTCAGAGGATGAGACTGTGCGAACAGCAGTTTTTTGAGGCTGGACGCCGGAATGGGGAAATTGCATCGGAGTTGGATGACAGTTTTTGTGAATATGTTATTATGTCCGCATTGGTTGGCATGGCAGGAAAAAATCTTTGTGCACAGCAGCAGCCCGATAGCAAACCGGAATGGCATATGGTACGACAATTGATTTTTCGGTCACTGCGTCCATAAACGTACATTCATATTTGCATTTTATCCTTGCTGTGGTATAATTAACATAATAAAAACAAGGAATACATCTGTATTGATATATAGATGTGAGGAGGAAGAGAATTAAGATGAACGCTGATAAAATTGCACTGCTGACAGATTCCTGTGCTGATATTCCAGCAGAAGTTTTGAAGCGATATTCGATTTATGTCGTTCCGTTTACGATTACCTTTGCAGAGGGCTCTTATCAGGATGGCGTCGATATCTTTCCGGCTGACGTCTACCGTCGTCAGCCAGATGAGGTGATTAAAACTTCATTACCCTCCGGCGCTGTCATTGCAGATACGATCCAAAAGATAAAGGATGACGGATATAACAAGGCCATTGCAATTATGTTGTCCAGTGGTCTGAGCGGATGCTATCAGATGGTTCGCATGATGGCAGAAGAAACCGAAGGACTGGAAATCGCTGCTTTTGATTCCATGAGCGGAAGCCTTGGACAGGCTGCAATGGTGCTGACCGTTGTACGTTGGCTGGAAGAAGGCAGGACATGGGATACGATTCTGGATATGATTCCGCGCCTGATGAAAAATACATATCCGTATTTTTCTGTAGATACACTGGAATATTTGAAACGCGGCGGAAGAATTGGGAAAATTACGGCGCTGGCAGGAACTGCATTGGGCATTAAGCCGATTATCTCCTTTGATCCTGTGACTGGTGAACTTTCCAGCACGCATAAAGTGCGCGGACGCCATGCAGCAATGAAAAAGCTGGTTCAGGTTGCAGTTTCTCACATTGATCCGGATAAGCGGTATAATATTATGTGGGCGCATGGAGGCACACCGGAGGAAGGGAAACAGGTTGCAGAGATGCTGCGTGAAGCAGCGCCGGATTTTATGCAGGAATTTTATGGTGAAATCGACTGCACGCTGGCTTCCTATGTCGGACCACATCTGCTGGGCGCGGCAGTACAGGTTCTGGATAACGATATGTAATTGTAATGAAGATGTTTACACAAAAAAAGCCTCTGGGACAACCCAGAGGCTTTCTGATTGTAGAATACCACCTGCTATGCAGGTGGTTGAAAAAAGCTTATAGCT
>JAUNGQ010000002.1 GCA_030524285.1 Eubacteriales bacterium | reverse complement strand
CCCATTCTTGTCATACTGCTACCTCCACACTGATTTTTATTATACTTTTTGTAAGGCAGAAAGTCAATACCCTCTGTACTGTGCGTTCCTGTGTTGTTCTAAAGTCCATGGCGCTCACTTCCTTAATATTCACGGAAAGTCTCCAGAAATTTTTCAAAGATTTCGCAATTTACCAGTGCAATTCCATCAATCTTATAGACTGCCTTCGCTTCCTTTGCCAGCTCCTGAAATTTCGTTAGACCAAGACTATATTTTTCTGCGCCTTCTTTATAGCGCACAAATTTCTTTGCGTATTGCTTTGTCTGTTCCACATCGCGTCGTCTATATCCCATCGCAAAATCCCTCCTTTCTCCGTATTATAAAAAGATAGTTATCTGACTTTTATCAACAGAACGTCTCACGCTCTGCCTGCGGCGAACAGGTCCATAGAAATTTCATCTCCCCGCCTTCTTTATGGCCGGGCCGCGAATTACGGAAGTCTCATTGTCCCCGGCCGAATCATCGCGTTATGCAGGTGCCACCCGCATATATGTACTCTTGTCTTTGCTCGCCACACAAATGGATAGCCGCTCCACGGTTCGGGAATGTAGAGGTGAGAGCTATGAAATTGTCAAGGTACAACAGGCATGGGGATGTCTTCACATACAAAGACAACTCAAAAATTTGAAATCTAATCTTCCTTCCGAAAAAAATTACAGCCCCGGGATTTGCTCCCGGAGCTGCAATCACAAATCAGTCTCTCAAATTCAAATAGGAAATTTAGAGATGTTCAGGGCAATATGTATCATGATATACTGCCGCAGATCCTCATCCAGCTGACCATCCAGGTAGCTGTATTTATTGATCATGGGCATATACAACCGCAATATTTCCTCCAGATCCTCATGGCCGCCTGCCACTGCGCCCTGTAATGTCCTGCGAAATTCCTCCTGGGTCAAAGCATATCACCGCCTTCCGCAAGCATCGTGCGCAGTTTTTTCAGCGCCAAAGACCGCTGATTATACACATGCTGAATCGAACAATTCAGCTTCGCAGCAATCTCATCCGGTTTCTTTTCTTCCACGAACAACATGGTCAGGATGCGCTGACGCATCAATGGAAGCTCAGCAAAAGCCTTTGCAAGTTTTTCCTCCTCAAAGTCAAAAGCATCCTTTGGCGAAAGATGCCTGCACCACTCCTGTTCCTGACTGCCACTTACCAGACTGCTCTCCGCTACTTCTTCAATCGAAACCGTCTCGATCTTCTGACTCGTTTTCCGGATATAATTGAGCTTCGCCCGGTAAACTGTAGTTTCAAGCCATCCTGTAAATCTCGCCCGTAGTTCGTCCTTTTCTAATTCCTGCTGGTAGTTCATTTTTTGCCTCCTTAGGGCACACCACCAGGGCAGGAATCAATCCAGCATGCCATGATGGCATGCCAAGATTTTGTGTTTCCGCGTTACCTAAATAGAAATTCTCAGTCCAACGGAATCATCCCCTTTCGTTACTTAAAAACAACAAAAAACGACTACACCACGTTTTTCACGCAGTATAGCCGTTCATATAGCACAACTAAATCAACCGGCGTCCTTGCCGGGCCAAGTTTTATGTATCGCCTCTTGTAAGACGTATTTTGCCAGACTTTTACTGAGCAAAGTTTTCAAGCGCATCCAAATAGTTCATCAGACTTTCGCACGCCTGAATCCTCTGTTTGACCGGATACTTCTCAATGCGTTCTGCAATCTCCTTCAGATAAACCTTTTCCGGGTTCGTATAGTCCTCCTTGACCAACTGATCCACGGTTACGGAGAGTGCATTGGCGATTTTTACGGTCATCTCCAAACTGGGAATACCACGGGCATTCTCAATCTGTCCTATGTGGCTGTTGCTGCAGTCGCACAGCTCCGCCAGATCTTCCTGACGCATTCCAAGCATCAGCCGATACTTTCTGATATTCTTACCTAAAATAACGTAGTCCACTTGTCCATCTTCTCCTTATATGATTATTTTAATCGAACTGACACTGGAGCAGAAGAAAGTGCAATTCCAATACACGCACCATAAGTGGAATTTAACGAATTTTTATGGATTTTTTGTAGTAATAAAGCGAATGAGCCTGCTTATAGTATCAACAGACTCATTCTTATTTACTGAAATAGGTCAAGATTATCCAGCATCTGCGCAACATCGTCTTCCAAGGCATCCGGTATAGCCTCAGCAGAGGCGCCTTCTGCTCCCGACAAAACCTGAAGTGCGGCAAGCTTTTCTTCTACCATGGTCCGTATCATCTGCTCAATTCTATCCTGATTATATCCAGAAGCTATTTTCACTTCTATCTTACAATCTCTGTTTTGCAATTCCGGATGAGCAGACAGATACTCATTTAACGCCATTACAATGACAGAACTCTTTTTATTGCCCAGTCTCTCCAACAATTCACCAGCATTGACCTGTTCCTCTGTGTCGGCCCCGAATTGAAGAGAAAACCGATATTTCCCGTCTTTTTTCACATCGCATCCCTCCGCCCATTAACCAAGCGGGCGAAGGGAAAGCTGCTTCCTTGCCAACATCTCATATCCAACCGCATTCGCATTGGGGGACTCTACAAAGCGGGCCGATGCCACCAGAGGCGATGCTTCCAAAAACGGACGGAGCAAAATGCTGCCTCCTCCAATAAACACAGCAGGATTAGATCGCAAGTCCACTTGCAGTTCTCTCAACTTATCCAGAATATCCTTTGCGTGCAGCTTTGTTGCACTGCGGATGGTGTCTTTAATTTCTTCCGGCAGAATCGTTTCCTCGCCACGCAGCACCGCATTGATATGGTCATCCTCAATACTCATATCATGGAGCGCTCCCACTTTTCTGACAATCTCATTGTTCATAGTGATGATGCCTGTTTCTAAGCTTCTGCAGAATTGCAGATCTGGTTTCCCGTTCCGCAGGAGCAGAACATCCGTAGTATAGCCCCCGATATCTACGACAAACACACGCACAGTATGCACGACCTGACTGCTTTGGGGAATGATGGCCGCGTACGCCTGCGGGAACACCATGACACGATCAATCGTGATGCTGTAGGGCCTGTTCTTATACACGAACTGAATCTCGCCGTTTCTCATGAAATACTGCGCAAACCGATCCTTCAGCATACCATAATGCTCCGGCGGCAATCCGACAGCCAACTGAACAGGAATGGACAGGGAATACCTTCCGCTGGCCTCCAGTTCTTTGGCAATCGCAAACAGGGAGAGGATAAAATATCTCTCATCCTGCGTCTTATCCCGCATGTAGCTCAGGCGTCGGCCGCTCAGTGTCCAGAACTTGCCACCATACTCCAGAATCTCATCCGTCATAGGCGGCTTGACCGTATGCTCCGCCAATCCAGACACAAAGGAGAAGTTGGGCGTCTTAATGGCATAATTTCCGTGATCAATCGCAATTAACATATCTATTACCTCCTGAAAATGGCTTTATATTGCCTTGTTCATTTATCATTACACGATTCACTGTGCGTTTTTACAACTCAAATACGCATTATATATGAAGAAACGCATTAAAAAAGGGCGAAGTCCAATAACTCCGCCCCACAATTTACTATGACCTCTGTTTCTGTAAGCAGCATTCCCAGATATAGTCGTCGAGTCCTTTGTATCTTGCATCCCACAAGTATGTACCATAACGGAATCCCATCCGGTCAAGTAACCGGAGCAGGTCATTGTACCCGTTCTGCACATGATGATTTGTTGCAAAATCCATATCAAAGGCTGTTTTGATTTCCTCCAGTCCTTCATTTCGTAGATCCTTCAACGCAACCTCAAGCTGGGTCAGCGCATTTACTCCTGGAACAGCCAGTACCGTCATGCCAGTCAGTGCATGGATCACATCCGCTTTCATCGGCCCTTCCGTCAAAATGATTCTTGACCGGGCTGGACCTGCCAGATGTGTCCATCCCACTGCACCACAGCCCTCTAATTGAAAAGAACTGGATATCCAGCGAAACTTCCTTTTGGATACATTATCCCGCCGGATCTGCAGCCCCTGGATGCGGCCCTGCCAATCACGAACTGGAATCAGGATACCTCTTTTCTCTTGAATAAAGGTCCAGGAATCTGTTCCGGTACGATAGAAACCGGGAACACCAGCCAGCCCAAAGTCTTCTGCCTGAAGCTGCCTTGCGATTACAGACATCCCGGCAACCGGTGTTGTTTTATATCCCAGCTGTTTGATCTCTGACTCCGTAAAGCCGCGCCCAATCAGATTTTCTTTATGATCCTCTGCCAATGACAGTTTGGAAAGCAATGCGCTGTAAGTCGCATGTCGGATATCAATATCTGCCAGCGGACTTTCCGGCACATCCTCTGGAAGCGGTTTCTTCGGCTCCGGCTTCCGAATCTCCGGCGTGCCAAGACTCTCTACCAGCGCTTTCCGCACCTTGTCTCTCGGCACCCCGGTATAAAGCGCATATAAATCAAAAATACCGCCGTTGACCCCGCATTTCGGACACCGGAACACCTCTTTTTTAAGATTGATATTCAAGTGTTTTTTCCGGGGGCTGTCATCACAGCATGGACACTGGATATAATACGCGCTTCTGCCGCCAGGCGGTCCCGGCAGGTTCAGAAGAGAGACAACCTGGCTCATACTGAATCTCTCCATACGGCCTCCTTTCCGGGGATGGCATTGCTGCCATCCCCATATTTTTTACTGTCATTTATGCGATAGCCTGATTCAAGGCGTATTCGCATATCATTTTGGCTGCTTCCTTGATTTCTTCGCTGCCTGTAAACTTTGTGGCAACCCACTTGATTGCTCCAGGGTCCATCGGCAAAACTTCTCCGAGTGTCTTACCACTGAATTTCATGATGGGGCAGGGAACCTGCATAGCCTGCTGAAGCTTTTCCTCCGGAGTCAGCTCCTTCTTTGGCTGCGGAGGATTTGCCGCTTCCGGTGCCACAGCGCCGCTGCTTTCCGCTTCTGTCTGGATACCGGTCGGATTCTGCGTTTCAGCCGAAGGCAAGCTGGCTGTACCCAATTCATCGGGCGCAACACCTTCAAATTCTTCACCTGCCATGGAAAACTGCAGTCCGAAACCAGCATTGCGCAGAGCGATCCCAACCGCCGCCGTCTGCGCCCACTCACGCGGGGAGACAGAGGGCTTGTCTGGAAGGTAGCCGCGGGAGGCCGTTGCCTCTGCCAAATAACAATCCATTGGATCTTTATAGTGAGGGTACACCCTGGCCGTAGCGACAAAGCAGTCCTTACCCGGCGAAACTGTGACGGAAATTCTGCCCTCCGGATATTTCAGCCGGAACCACGCCATCTGGATCATGACCGGGAGGCGCTTGCGCACCTCTCCGGTATTCAGGTCGGTGTAGTCCACCGCAAACGGGGCCGGATCGAAACCGGACACCTCATTGATCGTTCCTATTGCGGCCAACATTGCCGCCTTTTCATTCGAGTTGTTCTGACTCATATTTAAGCCTCCTTCATTCAAATGTTGACATATGTATTCCGGTACTGCATCCAAACGGGCAATATCGTATTACTGAAATTGCTGATACACTTTTTGTACTGCTCCTGAGTTCCCGCAGAAAAGCTGGTAAAACGCTTTCTTCCGTCCTGCACCACGCGCTCCAGCGACTCTCTGGCCGTCTCACGCCGTTTCTGTCCTTCAGCATCAGCCTTCAGTCCAAACTTCCTTTCATTCAGGATGAAACGGACATAGGCATCTACCATCTGAAAATGATAGCTCATTACCTTTGCATCCATGGTAATCGGTGCCGACTTGCAAAACGACTGGAAAGTTTCCAGCACGCAAATGCGGTAATTGAGTTCCTGCATGACCAGCAGATCCTCCAGCGGAAGGCTGTTCTCTGCAATCTGGGAACGGAACTTGTTCTGTCTTTCACGATACTGATCTAATAATGTTGCCATAACTGACTCCTCCTTTTATTTTGTAAACTCCTGAATCCGGATGGCCAACTGGGTACCACGCTTTTCCGTATCAGTCCGCTTGATGGCGATGCTTAATGCGCGACGCTCACCGACAATGATGACCTTTGTCTTTCCTCGGGTAATTGCCGTATAAATCAGCGGACGGGTCAGCATGATGGAATGGGCGCACTGCAGGTTAATGATGACAGACTGATATTCCGACCCCTGGGACTTATGGATCGTAGACGCATATCCCAGATCGAGCATATCCAGTTCGCTGGAGTCATACTCTAAGGTTCTGCCATCGCCAAAATCAATGTTGACGGCTGTATCGTTGCCATATCGTGAAACCCCGGTAATGTACCCGACATCTCCGTTGTTGACTTCCTCATGGTTTTTCGTCTGCATTACCTTGTCACCGGAACGGAATATCCGCTTTCCCAATACAGCCTCCTTTTTGGCCGGACTGGGCGGATTAACCAGTTCCCTGAGGCGCAGATTCAAAGCATTGACGCCTGTTTCTGTTTTCTGCCGGTATGGCGTGAGCAAAGCAACATTGTCCACACCGTATGCCGCTGTTTCCTGAAGGTACAGTTTTTCAATGATTTCCGCCGACTGCTCCAGATTTGACGACTCAATCAGCTGAAAATCATCGCCGTATTCCAACGCATGATTTCCATGCCGGATCAGCTTTGCATTGCTGGCGATCCGGCTGCCTGCATCCTGGCGATAGACCTTATCCAGACGCACGACAGGGATACACCCGCTGGCAATCATTTCGCTCAAAACAGCGCCGGGGCCTACAGAGGGCAGCTGGTCTGCATCCCCAACCAGTATCACCTTAGCGCCGTATTTTACAGAATCGAACAGATGCCCTGCCAGAAAGATATCCAACATGGATACCTCATCTACCAGAACCAGATCCGCTTCCAGCATATCCGGTCCTCCGCAAGCATCGTCCTCGTCTGCAACCAGGCCGAGGGCCTTATGTACCGTAGAGGCCGGATACCCTGTTGACTGCTCCATGCGCCTTGCCGCACGCCCGGTGGGAGCGCAGCAGATGATTTCATCACCCGGATGCTTCCTGTGGTAAATGTCAAGCAGCGCTTTCTGGATCATGGTCTTTCCGGTACCCGGTCCGCCGGTGATAATGCACAGACCATGCGTCAATGCCATTTTGACCGCTTCCCGCTGCTCCGGGGCGAAACGGATTTTCAGTTTCTGCTCTTCCTGATCCAGTTCCGCATCCAGATTCCCATACGCATATGCTTTCTGGTGTTTCATCTGGTAGCAGATAGCTTTGGCCAGACTTTCTTCCGCCTCAGCTGTTTTGGCGCGGTAAACCTGGTCACGGTACATGACCAGCCTGCCGTCATAAATGAGTCTGGTAGCCCGGTTGCCTACCATCTGTTCGGTAAGCTGCGGTGTATTCAGCACCTTGAGGCAAGCCTTCAGGAACGCACGTTTCTGCATACAAAGATGTCCCTTTCCTTCGGCATCCGCCAGGGTATAGAGAATCCCTTCATCCACACGTTCCGGCGACAGCTTATCAAACCCCATACTCATGGCGATTTTATCCGCTGTCGTAAAGCCAATTCCTGCAATCTCGCAGAGCTGATAGGGATGGTTCCTTACGATATCCATGGTCTGATCGCCGTATTCCCGGTACAGACGAACCGCCCTGTTTGGCGTAATCCCGTGTGGGGCCAGAAACGCCACCACATCACGGGCGCCCCGGTTGGCAAGATAGGAATCCCGGATCTTCTCCAGTTTTCCCTCACTGATTCCGGAAATGGACAGCAGCTGCTCCGGTTCTTTATCCAGTACCTCCATTGTCTGTGTGCCAAACGCATCATAGATACGCTCGGCAAGCTTCGGACCGATACCCTTAATCTGACCAGAGGCCAGATAAGCAATGATGCCCTCTTTTGTCGGGATAATGACCTCGTTATAGCTCTCCACCTCAAACTGGATGCCATGCTTCGGATTTTTGCTCCAATGCCCTTGCATGTCATAACGAAGCTTCTTTCCCAGCGGAAGACAGTATCCAACTGCTTTGACCTGGGTAACTGCATTGCCCGCCGTATCCCGAATCTTTTCGCAGGGGCGGTATAGGGCAATGACATAGCTGCTTGCATCCACCTTCGTAACGTCCGGCGGATAGATGATTTTTTCAAACTGACATATCACTGTTTTTTCTCCTTTCTAACAGGTGCCTGCCGAGACAAGCACCTTTCTGATTTGGGGAACAAAATATTCTTCTTCCTGCACGGTACAAGTTTTGGCGAGGTAAACGGCCTGCTCCACAAGCCGATCCGCCAGTCGGTCAAACTCCTGTACCAGTCTGACGCGATCTCGCAACTCGTCCATACTCAGATCATCGAAATCCTCATCGTCATCCGTTCCGCGCCCGGGATACAGCGTTACCTGCATCGGCGGTTTGATATAGTCGATGCGGGCTGGCCGCCTGCATACACCGCACACATTACCGGACTCTGATACACTGCGGTAATTTCTCTGACCACATTCTGTGCAGTAGGATTTATAGCCTGAGGGCGTAAGCGCTCCCTGATACAGAACCAGATAGCCGTTGCTTCTCCCATTCATACGAGCCTGCCAGCGATATTGATATTTCTCACCAAATTCCTGTAAAAGCTCATTCTGGGCATCAAAAAACTCCTGGGTTTCAATCAGATCGTACAATTTGTTTTCAATCTCTCTTCCCAGACCGAGCCGGTAAATTTTGAGATTGCAGGCATACGATTGTAATTGATTCCAGGAGTGCATTGTGCAATATCGGAAATGGTTTTTGAGAAATTGTGTCATACCGCTTCGGGACCGAAGATCCACGCGCTGGTAGAATTGAACCACGGCGGATCACCGTCCTTCCAGATAAGAAACCGGATCAGGGAATGCCATCAGGGCATGCTCTCTGTCCATACGCACGTTCTTCTTATTTCCGCCATGCTGTGTCACGATCTTCCGGATCTCCAGGCAGAGTCCTTCGTCAAACGTCAGGATCGGCATATTCAGGGCCGCTGCGTGAGCAATCTCGCCACACATCCCCTTACTGAGCCTGTTGCCGCAAACCATGACTATATCGCTTTCTTCCAGAAGCCGTTGGCCAAACTGAAGCGCCAATGCACGTTCCGCCGGCACCGCATCGCAAAGCAGCATAGGCAGGTAAGCATGGGGCGCTCTGGCATACAGATCCATTACCTTCATCGCATAGAACATGTACGCTCTTGCGATTCGCATATTCTCTACGAAATCTTCCGCATTCTCCGCGCTGAGCGGTGAGCAGATATATGCCTTTCTGCGGCATCTGTTATCTGCGATAAACTGATAGGCCAGTTCCTGTTCCCAGTATTTGTGGTAAATGTTCTCCATAAATATCTCCTTTCTTAGACCGGCTGTACCGATACTTTCAGCTTTCTGCTCTCCGACGCCTTCAGGACATCCGTATAGACGGATGGATATTTCTCTTTCAGCGCCTTTGAATCCGGTCTGCGGGTTGTTTTGGTTACGAAATCAATCAGGAGCTTATCGCTGGTCGTTTCCAGAACGCCATGCTCATGCTCCTTCATGACTTCGGCAATTCGCACGCTATGTGCTGCTATCTCCTTTTCATAAGTTTTGATCTCGCTGTTACATTCAGCGATTTTTCCCTGAAGCAATGCGATCCTGCGCAGCGGGCCTTCATACTTGCTTGAAAATTCAATGGTAGGAAGCCCGGTCCTGCTCGAACCATAAATCCTTGCCAGGGACTCCAATGCCAGTTTCGGCGCTACATCAGCCATTGTAGGCGGTTTGTCATTCTCCAGGCTCCAGATCCACTCATCCAGCCGTTCAAAGATCATATCTTCTTTGGCTGTATCACGAACAATATCCGGCGTCGCCAGATCGTTGTCGGGATTGTTTCCCCAGATAGCTGAGAACGCCCCGATATTTACATCCGCAACCGCAAGATAGAACCGCAGCTGCAGCTCGTAATATAGAGGAATCGCACCGTCCGCCCAATCAGCCGCTTTGTGGTAGGTACAGCTTTTGCATTCCAGAATCCCAGGCTCGCCATCTGAGGCGCGGGTAAATCTGCGGTCAAAATTGGCAAGGGCATAAGGATGGTCTGCGTGCTGGTACAGGTTGGTATCCTCTGTGACAATGTTGCCGGTCTTCTCTGCGTAAAAATGCGCGGCAATCGGCTCCAAAAGGTGCCCCATCTCCAGCTGCTTTGCATTGGATTTCACAGTGGGTTTCATACGTCCCTTCTTGATCATCCACAACTCCAGCGGAGTCGTCCAAGGCGATACGCCGAAAATGGCTGCCACATCACTGCCGCCTACGGTATAGGGGATATCACCTAACGGCCCGTGCATCCGGCATTCCAGCCAGCGGTCATTGGACATACCGGCTGTATTACAAAGAATGTTTGGTGCTGCCATCAGTAATTCACCCCCTTTGCCAGGTCGTAGTCGCTCCACTTCAGCGTGAGCGCCCTGGCCATGTTCTCCTCAATGACCAGAAGCTTGCTCTCCGGCGTGTCCTGGGTCTTTAAGATAAAGGGAATCTCCTGCATGGCAAGAAATACGTCATGAGCTGTTGCCGGTCCGCCACCGTAGGCCATCTCATACATGGAAATCGCCTCTACGGCTGCCTTTTTCGGCAGACTGAGTTTCTTGCAGATCCGGGTCATGGCATTGACCGGATAATCCAGGTGGATCTCCAGAAGCTTCTGCAGCTTCGCAACAGAGTCTCCAAACTGGGCGAACAACTGATCCAGTGCTGATTCAAAATCGGACACCTTTGACTGATGCCTGTGGTCCACCGCAACGCAGCCGCCAATATGGATCGGGTACTGTCCTCCCATCAAAAGAGCGGATACCTTTGCCGAAGCAACACCAGTATCCGAAGTCATAAAGCGAATACCCGGTGTCAGTTTAGAGGCCATTGTACCCCTGCCCTGGGATGCCAGAAGTTTTGCATAGGTTCCAAGCAGATCCTCTTTCTGGTCCGGCATCGTCCAGGATGCGCTGACCATTGCGTGATCGCAGTAACCGCTGCTGAACTCATTTCCCTTGAACCGGTCATCCAGTTTGGACTGCAGGGTTCCCAACAGCTCGTTGACCGGGAGGACCGAGTAATCGGCCGCATCACCGGAATGAACAGCTGACACCTTTTCGTCCCGAATCAGGAGAAGTGCTTCCGCCGAATACAGATGCAGGCAAGCATTCAATACCTCCGCCAGCACATCACGGCTCAGCTTCGGAAGCGCTGTCCCTCCAATTTTGGCCCGGTCAAGCAGGCTTTTGTAGGCTGTCATACGGACCGGATAGTAGTTGCCATCCGCCTGTATCGCAAGCCCAAGGTTTGCTGCCGTATCATCTACGGCTTCCTGGCTCGTTCCCGGTGCAAATGCCGACAGGTTCCCATAGAGAGAGGACGTTTGCGTAAGCGGCGCAATCTGAAGGTCATTGACCTTGCATCTGTGCCACTTGCTGCTTTTCGCCTGTTCCTCATGATAGTCCTGCATTGCACGATAGGAATCAAATGTGGTGTGGTAATTGTCCAGACAATTTTGCATAGTGCATACTCCTTTCATTTTTTGACGGTCTTGCCGCCGTGATTTATAACAAAAGCCAGCACCCCCGAAGGAATGCTGGCTTATGCCCGAAATTAGGCCGGAAAACAAAAAAAGTGCCATCTGCAAAAATGCAAATGACACTATGATAAACTCTGTTAAACTGTGCTTGAACTGTGTTCAAACCTGATACTGATGTAAGTATTATAGCAGAATCCATCATAATAGTCAATCCGTCCGAACAAAAGGAAAGGAGCTTACTGCCTGCAAAAATCACTCCTCATCATACATGGAACCATACAGCCGATGCGCCTGGAGCAGACACATCAGGACTACTCCAAACAGACCGCCGACCGTAAATCCACCAAAGAAAATCAACAACTTCATGCCATCACCTCCCCGGTTTTTATTGTATATGCTAACAGTCTCCTCTCCCTATGCTGGGAAATAGGAAATCCCGTTTCGCTCCATTTTTTCAGCAAACTCAAGCAGCGAAAAACGCTGCCCGTCGATATCCATATGGTCTGCGTCCAGATAATGACAGATGCCATAGTCACTGTCCCCATTACCACAGAGTCTGACGATAAACCCTCCATCCGGAATTTGAAACAGTTCCCGGTTGTTACTGTCTACAAAATGGATACTCCTGTTTTCACTCATAACTTTGCCTCCTAATTGATTTGCATTGTTTTCGGCTATAAAGAAAAGGGATGCCGCCGAAACGACACCCCTCTTACTTTTGATACTATGCCTTTGAGATGATCAGAAAGCTGTCAACTCCCGGTATCACACCGAGGCACCTGCCATTCTCGAAACGGCAATGAATGGTTGCTATATCGTCCACCAGTGTGACCGTTCCCACCATTCCTTTTGGAACCGGATAGGGTTCCTCCCTCATTTCCAAAACGGCAATTTTGGTCCCCACCGGATATGTTTTCTTATAAAACTCCCGATAGGCCCTTGTATTAAATTCAACCAGCAATCCCCGGTCTGTTATGTACTGACAGCTGAATCCGCACCGGACATCGAAGGGATAGAATACGGATTTGCAAAACGCCCGTTCTATTAGATGTCCCGGAACAAGGATGCCTCTGTCATCCAGATAAACTTTTGTTACTTTCATATACGCGCTTCTCCTTTATATCGCTGTGCGAAGGCTCCAAAGGCCACGACCGTGATGTTCAAAAAAGTTCGGATGATACTGCAGTGTCTGGCGAATCTTCTCCTTCCACCACTTATTCGCCTGCGCCTTCTGATGCGGTTCGATCTGCTCATACAGATAGGTAAGCGGCACCGCTTCCTGGTATTGCTCCAAGACGGACGCCACAACGTCACGCCAGGTCGCTTGCGGTATATCCCGGATATCCACAGATGCCTGCCTGGTCATCAGGACCGGCACCAGCAGGGAATTATCTTTCCGAACAATCATTACATATTCATGGAGAATCGGAATGAATTTCCCACTATACTGGATCTGGTCCGAAAAACAGTTATGCTGAGCCTTGATAATAATGTTCTCCAGCGTTCCGGGCTTAACGATTTCAGCTAACATACTGTAGAGCTTGCCTTTCTTCTTGATATCGCCCATCAGTACGGCGATGCGCCCGCCCTTTTCCAGTGCAGAAAACTGCTTCATCATGGAGTAGTTCATGGCCTCGACAAAGCGGTCCCATTCCAGAATGCGGGACAAGTCGGACTGCTTCGGGTCATACCCATACTGAAGCTGCACATCGGACGCCTTATACATGACATCCGAGTAAGTCACAATATCCCAGTATGGAGGATGCCAGAAAATAAATTCCGGCCGTTCCGGGATGTCGCAGTGCATCATGTCAAACCCACTGTGCAGGTCATACAGATGACTTTGTATCCCAACTTTATCTGCTGCGGCCTTCGTGGTTCCGCTGCCGCTCATGTAATCGCAGACTTCATTCGGCTGAAAGAATCGAATCAGATCTTCCACCAGTTTCGGGGAACAGTTCCCCCTGTAACGATTGCTGCCGCCTTCGCCCCGTTCCGGATATGAAACGATGCTGGTCAGCGGCCTCGCCTGATTTTTGCTCATACCCTCACCTCCGGGTCTGGAGACGCCAATTTCTTTAGATTTTCAATATGCAGATCTACTACAATCGCATAGCCCTTTTCCGGATCGCCGGATGAGAGTTCTGCGGCCTTCATATTTGACTGAAACCAGTCTGTAGCACTAATTTCCTCCAGGTTATATATCTGGATAGAAAGCTCTGCATCCGGAGCGTGTTTCTTCATTGTTTTCAGATAGGCTTCTGCTTCATCCAGTCTCCGAAAAGGAGCATGATAGAATCGCTCTACAAGCGGAACCCCTTTTGAATACGCATAAAAATGCTCCTCCGCAATGTAGCACAGCTGCTCCTCTGGAATGGCTTCCACGCTATAGTGTGTCGAATAATTGCAACCGCCTATATAGGTTTCCTTAACGCTGAATCCCTTTATTTCCCCGGCAGAAATCCAGATCCCTTCATACTCTTCCGGATAAACCACTTCATCATCTTTCAGATATAAGAGCGGGAATTTATACGGCTGATCATTCAGCACCGCAAAACAAATATCCATCGGGTCCAGATAGGGAAACTGCTGTAGAATATCATTTACAATGCAGTCTGTAACCTTGCTTTCCGGAATATCATATTTTCCGTCCCATTTCAGCTGTGTAATGATCAGCTTGCTATCATGCCAGTCCATCCCTCCGTAACAAGTTTCTTTTATATACATTTCTAATGTCCTCCATTTTCTATATCCGCTCCTGCCGGAGCGGATACCATTGTTATACTTCGTTTGTGTGATAGAGTTCTGCCAATGCTCTTACAATCTCCATCTCAACCATCAGGCGTTCACAATTCCACACCTGCATATGCGTGTGAATAAAACCGTCTACATCCTCCAGCAAGACCCGATTATAGGTATCCGTCAAAACGGAATCCATGGATGCTGCATCCGGAACCTTATCCTCTAATTTCCGGCAAACCCATTGATACCGTTCAAACTCATTGCTGCCAAACGCAAAATCTGCATGCCATTTGTTCCAATCATACAGCATATAGCAGGCAATCCAGCGCATTTTAAGGATGCGGGAGATTTCATCTTTATGGATCACGATTTCTTTCGGATCGAGCATAATCGAGGCCTCCTTCGTTTGAGGTGCTTTCGCTTTCTCAGCCGATGCTGTGGTATCCGGCAGACACAATATGTGCGTACCCAATCCGCCAGCAATATCAACGACTCCCATCGGACGAATCAGTGCTTCATTTTCCTTGTAGATGATTTGACTGTCAAACCCGCACACGGCCTCGAATGGGAAAAATACAGGCCGGCAAAATGGCCTTTGAACCAGCAGGCCGGGAAGTTCAACACCGTCATCGTTGTAGAAAACTCTTGATACTTTGAAACTGCTTTCAGCCCAGAACAGCACATAGACCGCCGTTAAAATAAAACCAGCTGCCATCAGAGAAATCTGAAAAATGCTCATTCGTCATGCCCTCCTTCGCCTTCCATATCCACATACAGACAACACTGCCTGCATTTCTCTTCACCATTTCCGATGCAGAGGGGATACGGGTTATCCGGTTCCGGCGCAAAGCAATCAGGATGCGTATTGTTCTTCAAATACTCATTCAGCAGCTCATGCGCAACATCTGAAATACTGTCCCAGTAGCTTTCCCAGTAAGGATCATTTTTTCCGAGTTTCTTTTCGATCCGGTCCGGTATACTCGGATCGGAAATAAATCGCTGGAACTGCTCATCAGAAAGGGCCTCAGCCTTGTCCCACTCAGCTGCGTTAGAAGCGAAGTCTTCCATTCTACTCTGGTCTATGTAGGCCCGTCCGATCATTCCAAATGATTCATCCGACATAAGCACTGTATCCTGACGTATGGAGATTTTGTAGTGATTTTGGCAGTATTCACCGTCCAAATAACACTCGTAATAATCTTTTCTCGCCTCGATTACCAAGTCATCTCGTTCTTCCCATGAGTGAATGCACCCGTTTCTTTGATCTTCCGTCAGGTCCTCACAGAATTTCAGCCTGGCACTCCGGTAATCCATGAATGGCGCTATGGAATAGCCGTCTACGCCATCCAGAACCCATTCTTCATAAACGGTGTAAAGAGACAATTTATGTCTATTTTCCTGTATAAAGCTTAAAGGCTCAATCATATCTGGAGCCATAATCACACAGTCCAGAACGATATCCTCCAGCGTTTTAGGCTGCTGGTACAGCGCCGAAAAGCGTTTCTCCAGCTGCTGTATATCAAGGGGATGCACCGGCGGCTCAAAGCTGCAGTAAATGTCCGGCGTTTCATTCTCCGTCTCTTTGTCATCACCATCGCGGATTTCCGAAATCGTTCCAATCAATCCGTCATACTCACTCTCTTCCGTACCAACGATGGATTCACCAATCACATATTTTTTGCCGTTGTAATCAAATTCGGCTCCTGGTCTGTCTAAAACCATTCTCATTACCTCCGTTATATTTTGATTTCAAATTATGGCGGCGGAAACATCTGTCTCCGCCGCCTAATGCTTACACTCGAATGTGCCGCTTGACCACTGTGGTCAGCTTAGCAGGCAGTTGGTTCAAATCGGTAATATCCATAAAGGAATCTCCGTAGATCCGTTCAATGTTCTGCTTGTCGTCACCGATTGCGGCGGCAACGAACAAAATGCCTTTGCGCTGATACTCCTGTTTGATGCCCCGAAGATCTTCCTCAGCTGCGCTGCCGTAATAACCACTGTCAGCGGGCTGTCCATCCGAAACCAGAATCAGTATTCTGACTGCCTCCGGTCGTTTGGAAAGTCGCTCCGCCACATAGCGGAGTGCAGCTCCGTCGCGGTTGCTGTCTCGCGCACCAATGTCCATCATCCGGTACTTATCATCCTGATCGAAGCTCTCGAACTCCGCATAAGAGTACAGTTCCACGGTCGAGCATCCGGTAGAATGGCCATAGACCATGACCGGGATGCCCAGACTCTGGCAGAAATCATACAGGATGATCGCAGATGCTCTGGCATAAGTACAACGGTCACAGGCGCACATAGAACCAGATTCATCCAGAAGCAGACCGACGGCCAGTTCCGGGATCTCATTGGGCAGAGAGTTCTTGTAGAATACCTTTCCATCATTCCGGCACAGCGCATGTGCATCCAGCCGGCGTCCCATAATCAGGCCCGTCTGCTTCCCGCCGCGGCGATTTTCCTTGAGTTGTTTGACGAGACTTTTCTGCAGCTGCCTGGAAATACTGATCAGCGGAGCAGCAATCATGTCGTATTGCTCTACCAGATCTTCATCCACACTGGCAAGCCGATTGATTCTGATACTGACGCCTGAATGAATATCCCCATAGGAAATATTCTGCGCCACATCATTCAACTCCCGAAGCCGTTCATTTTCTAACTGCTCACAGGCAGCCCGTTCAGCCATCTTGTCCAGAATCCGCTCAATGTCGGCTGCAGCATGGTCATAGCGCTCCCGTTCATAGGAGTCATTGACCTCCGTAGTGCCGCCAACCGGTTCTGAAACACTTTCTGTCTGCTGATAGGGAATCCGTCCCGTCTCGCCTTCGGATACTTCCTGCTTTCCGGAACCGGCGCCGCCACCAGCAAGCGCCTCGCCCATAGATTCTGCGCTTTCCCCAGACCCAGATGGATTTTCTTCGCTTTCCGTTCCGGTCTGGGAGCCGTCTTCTGATTCTTCCGGCGCAGCGCTTTCTTCCGCATCCGCATGGGTTTTGGCACGCTGGCCAGCAGTAGCGGATTCTTCAGACTCATCCGCTGCTTCCGACACAGGAGTGCTGCTTCCAGTACCAATGGCAGAACCGCCTGCAATCGCCTGAAGGACTTCCGATAGCGTCTCGGCAATACCACCTGTGCCACCAGCTGCAGCTGCATCTTCGTGCCGCTGCTTACAAACTTCCAGGAAATCCTCAAGGTAGTTCCAGCACCGTACCATGATCAGGTTCACTACATTCAAGCGTCCTTTTCCCGATCTGTTCATCAACGCACTGTCGATATCTGTGATCAGCCCGAAAACAGTCTGAATCCGTTCATCGCTCAGCGGCTCGTCCCCATACTTGATCTCTCCGAATTTGGCATATGACAACATAATCTGTAAAATGCTCTCAAAGATATGCCGTTCTTCGCCTTCTTCCTTTTCAATCAGCTGGGTCACAGTGGGCATCTGCTGAAAATGCAGTTCCCGGAGCGTTTCCAGGCCATATCCCAAAGTTCCAGGGAACTGTGCCAACATACGGTTCTCGATATACCCATCCTCAATCACATTAGAAATCTGATGGGCAATAAACTGCACCATTTCCAGGTTCTTTGGATCGCCCTTTACATACGTCCAGAACGCCTTTTCATTTCGGGCGTCCGCAGATGTTTTCAGGGCGGGAGGACCAGGATACCAGCGGTAGCTTGCCAGGTAATTGCTGTGTGTCTGCGCGGCCAGAAAGTCTGTATGCAGTACATGACCCAACTCATGGGTAAACAGCCCGCATACGATCTGATAGCGGTTCTCGCGTCCCTTGACCTTCGTAACCAGAGGATTGCCTGCGTTGATGCGGATCAGCATATTGTCCGTTGCAGCAACACTTTTGTCCTTCGGTTTCCAGTACAGATTCACATGAACGCGGCGGTTATAGTGATACCGCCGTGTCTGTGCCGCCGCCAGATCTTCAAAGTGTCCCGCTAAGATGCGGGACGAGAAGAACTGTCTGTCCGTGATTTTGCTGCGCTGCTCGTTGAGGCGCTGCTTTACTAATTTGTGATTCACCCTTGCCATAAATGGGTAGACCTCCTTCCTTAGAATTTATGCTGTGGCTTTACGCCGCTTTGGAGCGAAAATCGGTTCCAGAACCGTACTGATCAAGGATTCCCGGTCCAGCTCATCCGCAGTCGCTTTGCTGATAATTGTATACAGTGCCGACTGATAAGGATCTCCGGTAATCTGTGTGCTGACGATCCAGTCGATCAGGCTGCGCATACCATAGGAACCGTCTGTAATACTGTTCTTCCGGCAATACTCCGCCATGTCATTGACCACCTGCACCATCTGGGAAACCTGATACTCATCCGTCTCGCCGGTTACAGACATAGCCCGCTGTACCATAACTTCAGGAGTCGGCAGTTCCACATCCCGCACCAGACTCATTCTGTCCAGCACCGACTGGTTCATGCCGCGGCAACCCTCGTAACTGATATTGGTCGTGACTACGACCACAGCATCTGGATGCCTTTCAATCACTTCACCGGTCGGCAGGGTGATGGAACCAGACTGCTCCAGAAGGGAGTTGAGGCCCACCAGCACACCAGGCTGGACGATAGTGGAAGGTTCCTGGATTTCAATGACGTAACCGTTTTTCAGCGCCTTGATAAAATCCGTCTCCACATAGGTGTAGGTTTGACCGCTGCTCTGGGATGCTTCATCCCGTTTGGATAAGGCCCGAACCTTTTCCGTTACCTTGTCCAGGACAATGCTCATGCACTCCTGGGAGGTGGCGTCGGATTTCTCTATGCCGGTCAGCGCCAGATAAACGCCTGCCGGGTCGTAATCCATATCATCCAGATCGGGCAGATCCATCAGCTTAGACACATTGGCATAATTGATGCCACCCATGCTTTTTAAGATTTCACGCTCCTGATCCAACTGGGCATCGCCAGTGGATGCAGAATCTGAATCGGGAAAAATCATACCGATAAAGTCGAAGATCTCCGTTCCGGCGGAGCAGGTATACTTCATGTACGGCAGATGGAGTCCTGCAGCAATCGCTTTGGCCCCCATTGTCTTACCCGTACCTGCCGGGCCGCGCAGAAGAAAGTTCCTCATCTGCATGGACTTTCCCGTTGTGGCCTGCGCATGCTTGCAAATATCCACCACTTCCTGCGGAATGATGTACCATTCCGGAAGCTTCGGCACCAGCATCTGCTCCTGCGGGTTCAGCTTTCTTGCATGAAACTCATACTTCCCGACAAAATCTGAATGCTCCACTATGATACTGGCCTTTTTGATGGTTGCCGGTCCGGTCTTCGCAAAGATCGTAAATTCGCCAGCTACCACACTGGTCGGCGTAAAAGCGCCGGAATCCAGCTGGGCCTGTGACACACGCATCAGGTTGCCGGATTTATCTACGTTGACTTTGACATGGGCCGAACAGCCGGGATCTTTGATCCGTCTATATGCGTTATCACACAGATAACCCATAGACTCGGTTGCCTTGGGCAGATCTGTAAAGCCGCTGATGAACTGATCGTAATACTGGTCAAAGTGTTCTTTGAACTCGTCATCATTCATCAGCACCGGCATTAAAGCCATCATAACTGCAGCGCCATCCCGGCCACTGTTATTCATCGTGTAGGTTTCAAACACTTCCGTGTTCTTGTCATACACGCTTGCCATAATTGCGCCCGAATTGCTGTCGTAGACCACCAGATGATAGGCGTCTGCACCCATACTGGATTTGTATTCCGCCACGCTTCGGTGATCAATCACACCAACGGCGCCTTCAGACGTACCGTTCATGCACTGGCAGACCGCATGGACCGCCTTAATTACCGTTCCGCTGAGGGTTGCCTGTGTGCCATCTCCATACTTGGACGATACACCCACTTTCTTATTCTTGAGCGTATCAAAAGGCGCTGGCAGCGGCCGGCTGTAGCAAAATAGATTATTCATATTCGTACTCATGTGTTATTCCCTTTCTACAGTATCACTGCTTAAATTGATTTTGATGCCATCCGGAACAGGCTGCACATCCGCAAGACCTGCTCTGCATAGTTCCCGGCAGATATCCGGCCAGCTTTCCTGGACAGGAAGCTCCTCCGATATCAGGATCAGTTCCGTAAAGCCCTGTCCCATAGCCTCGTTACACCGTTCATTCAGCTCCAGAGCATGTGCCTCCACCCATTCAAACGCGATCAGCTCATAATTTTCTTTGACAGGTTCCTCATCATCCGCAGGTTCTCCGCCATTCGCTTCACCATCTTCCGATGCGTCGTCCGCATCAAGCTCCTCACTTCCTGCATCCGTATCGTCAGCAGGTTCGGGATCAGGATTCTCCACCGGATCGGAGGGATGATAGTCGATGCGCACAACCTGAAGGTTTTGCAGGATGACTCTTGCACGCCGATATCCACCTGCCCGATTGAGCAGAATATAGACATTTCCGCCTTTTTCAATCTCCTGCTTTGCATCCGGGATCTCCCAGACCCAACGGGCCTCAGGATATTCCTCTGCCACCAGCTCTGTAATCCGTCTGAGTATGACAGCATAAGCCAATGCCCGGACATCTTTTTCCGTTGGTTCCCGAACAGGTTCCTGCGGAATCGGCTGAGGCTCCACGGTTTCTATGCGCCTGGAAGCAAGAAATAACAACCGGATTGCCGCTACGAAAATACCGAGTATCACCAGTAACAAAATCGGCCACAGGCGGCAAATAAAAGTCAGTAGTGCCAGCAGGCCCAGTATTACCAGTGCCTCATATGCAAAGTGTCGTTTCCAATCCTTGTTGTTCATCTTTGATATCCTTTCTGTGATCGTTCCGGCGGAATGAATATATGGATCTGATAAACCTCACTTTCCTCCGCCTGTTTTCTTACCAGAACTGCAGCTGCCCGCGTTTTGCAAAACAGCATACCTGGTTCCTGTCCGCTGCCTGCCATGACCTGTCCCAGTATGGTACGGCCCCGACAGCCATCCGGAAGGGCCAGGTCGCGGCAAAATGCCTGTGCATCCTGATAGACCTTCACGCCGTATTGCCGTTTCGGTATGGCTGAAAGCAAAATGTCCTCCAACTCCTCATTGGTTAGACGGCCGCCGGTCCTGCTCATCAAGACCGCCCTGAGTTTTGCCTGCCTCTCATCCTCTGATAAGAGCAGGAATGCTTCATTTGTCATTTGTTCACCACCTTCCATAAACGCAAAAAGACGCACATGAGGCTACGAATAGTCACTCATGTGCGCCTTTTATACGCCGGATTCATTTTTCCTGTCAGTTTTCGTCAAACAGCGAACCGCCGCCAAACGGCTCATACCCGGTAAAATTCCCGGATGCTGCCGGAGCAGGCGCAGCTGCTGCAGGTGCTGCTGCAGGTGCAGGTGCATTTGCACCGCCGTTCTGAGTCTGACCAGATGCCTGGTTCTCCTTCTTTCCACCGCCGCCAGAGGCATATTCGATGTCATCCAGGATGATGACCATCATGCTCTTGTGTTCGCCGGTGTTCTGATCTGTCCAGGAATCCTCGTCCAGTCTGCCGGTCAGGTTGACAAACGAACCTTCCTTGAGCTTCATACTCTTGATACGCTCGCAGACGTTGCCGAATGCCTTTACAGACATGTTGACCCAGCGGGTGTTGTTCTCAGCGCGGGTGTCATACACCTTTTTGCCGAAACGGAACCGCACAGAATCACCATTATCGGAAAACTTGAGGGCGGACGCGCCATTATACCCGTTGGAGATAATGACATTGGTTGCAAATACTTTTAACATGGAAATTCTCCTTTCTTGCAGGTGCTGCCTGCATAAAAAAATGTATTTATTTCAAACCTGCCATGCAGGTAGAAACCGATAGAAACAAAAAAAGTGCCAATCAGCACGTTTGTGCTAACTGACACTTTGTAAACTCTGAAAACTATGGATTTTCCTCGGAAAACCATGAAACTGATATAGGTATTATAGCATGTCCCGCCGCAATAGTCAATCCGTCCGAAAGCTTACTCTGCGGCATATTTTTCCACGCTTTTTTCTATCTCAGTCTTAGCAAACTCCAAGGCGACCTGCACCCGCAGGACATCAAAACGGTAAGTACCGTCTTCGTTTTCGTTGCGGTCGATCAGTTCCCGAAGCTCTTTCAGACATATATATAATTTTTCCTTATCCGTTCCCATGCTGCCCTTTCTCCTCTTTTTTTCTCTCCAGCGCAAAGTAGCTGCATACCAAGTATCCATTGTCCTGCTCGTAGACCGGTTCCCGGTCCGACAAATAGATAATGATAGTATCTCCAACGGCCAGATTTTTCATTCTCTGCCGTACCGGCAATTTCACAACACTCTGCTCCATCGTAATGTATATGTACCGGATTCTCTTGCGAATACCGGTTGTTTCAACCTGCTTACAAATTCCCTGTATCCGGACGAACCTTCCCATTAGGCCATTATAGAACAGGCAGCCGCCGCTGACAATCAGGAAGCCGGCAAACAACAGACAGGGAAGGGACAGATATAGATCCCGAAAGCAGAAAACTATGATAAGAAACAGGAGCAGAAACAGCACTCCTATTCCAAAGCGTGTCAGCACCTGCTTCTGCAGCGCTTCCGGCAGTTGCTTGAATCGTTCTCTCAAATCCCTATCACCTCACAATACCAATATTCTCTTTTTCTTCAAAAGCTGCAGCAATACCTGCACTACCTCATCCCGACAGGATGCTGTTTCCATCTGATTTTCCAGAATGTTATCCGCAATCGTGTTTTGCGTGTAAATCGTCTCCACCAGGGCCTGACGGTTCTCTTCATACAGAAGCCTTTCTTCGGGCTGGATCTGATGTTCCATCAGGTAGATCAGTTCCGCCGTTGACAGACGCAGGCCCGCCTTTTCAAGCCAGGTCCATACCTCTTTTTCTTTTCCTGCAAGAGGAAGCACCATTTTCTTCACTCTGGCCGGACAGCAGACACAGCGAGACAGAATCCGATACTTCGCCGTATTATCCTCATCCGCTTCTGCCTCTGCCAGACCCATGCGAATCAAGTGCTGCAGGAACCGCTCCTCAGCAGGAGAACGGGTCATGGAAAATACAAATCGCCCGTTCAGCCACAGGGCAGCCTCTGTGCCAGTCAGAAGAAAACTCTGACCGCCCCGGCTGATATTCAGTCTATCTTCTGTGGAATCCTTCCGAACCATGCCTTTCGATAGATAAATCATATTCATCACCTCGTGTTCTTTACCTATATTACACGATTCGTTTCCGGAATTTACAACGAGCAATCCACATTAAAGAAGATACATCATGGCAACACAGGCCCCGACGACCAACAGCGCACTGACTGCCAGCACGATAATCTTCTGGACCAGCTGCTGATCCATACCTTCCTTCAGGCGGCCTTCATCCACAGGAAGGATATCATTATAATAGCCGTCATAGTCTTCCTCTGGTTTTTCATCCTCCGGCTGCTGATCCTGTCTGCCGGATTTCTTCTTAGACCGGGCTTTTTCTGCTGCTTTCTTACGCTTCTTCCGAGATGCAGACTTTTTCTGTGAAACTGACTGTTCCACCGCTGAGGTGTCCTCCGCAGCTACAACTGGACCCGGCGCCTCCTCCGGCAGAACCGATGCTTCCGTCTCCGCCGATACCGCCGTCTGCGCCCCAGGCCGGGACTGTGCCGATTCACCACCTGGCAGAGCTTTTCCACATTCCGAACAAAAAGAAACAGC
Source organism: Eubacteriales bacterium (assembly GCA_030524285.1). Taxonomy (GTDB): domain Bacteria; phylum Bacillota; class Clostridia; order Oscillospirales; family Butyricicoccaceae; genus Butyricicoccus_A. Next base: position 130,681 of record JAUNGQ010000002.1, on the reverse strand, counting down.
GCTATCCAATAGGACAGCACCGCAATATGGGCAATATTTCATTTTCGCACGCTCCTTTGCTTCTTACTCAAAAAAATGACAAGTGGTTCTATCCAAAGACCCACTTGTAGACACTAAGAGTATAACAGATTTCCTTTTCCATGTCATCGGCATTCCTTATGCCATTTTTGTGCCATTTTATGGACATGGAAAACGAGCGTGGGAATTTCATACGGCAACGGTGTATCCGATTTTAATTATTCTGCTCTGTGGGTTTCATTTCATCCAGCATCTGCTTTATCTTCTCCAACTCCCGGTTCGTGATTTCTTCTACCTCCTCCGGCGTATGGGTATAGTAGAAAGACGGCGGAAATAAGCCAAAGCACGACCAGCCAAACATGTAATAGGCTCGATCCATTCTATCCAGCTTGATTTTGAACCGTATCGTATCTACTATCTCTTTTACCGTGCGCATTGACTCCCTCCATTTCCACACAGCATACTGTTTGTTTATGAATCCCGGTCATTCCATTACCTTCGCACTTTCCGCCATCATGATGATTTCTTCATCAGAAACAGCTTCCGGGTTATACTCCAATATGTAACTAACCTCCGGCGAGTATGTCCAGCACAGATATGAAAGAGTTTCTGTTTCGTAGAGCGCAGCATCCCAGTCCTGAATCTTCATTTCCCGGCAGCTTACTGCGGATTCCGGTACTACAATCAGACTGACAGCGCTGGTGTTCAGCCCTATGACCTCAGCGGGATCGGCCTCATAATAAGTTGTCTTGAGAATATAGTAATTGATCGTATTACCTTCCTCATCTCCATACCGGAACGTAGCAACAAGTTCTGTCATGGACTGCTTTTTATATTCATCCCCCAGCGCACGCTCAATCCGTTCCAACATTTCATAGGCATCATCCGCCTTTGCCGTTCTGCTCCCGGAGATGAAAATGAGGATAGCGACCACACAGATAATTATAACACCGGCGATTCCAAACAGTTTCTTTTTCGTCATACTCAAAATCCCTTCAAAATTCTAGTTATGCTCCCATACCATCGTTTCCTACATGGAAAGAGAACCAGGAGCTAAATTCATCAGCGGCTTGTCCTGCTTTTGCGCATAGCGTAGTGTCTGGTAAGCTCCGCCGGATGAATGCTCCACACAGAATACAACAAAATCGGCACGATCTACCATGCTTTTGTTCCGCACCTGAAAGGCCGCTTTGTAATGGCTGGCCTCAGAACGCTCACATATCTCGATTTCATCATAGTAGGCACGAAAAGCTGCTTCGTTGTTCTGATACTCCGCGGTAGAATAAGGCAACACCCAGACAAGAGAACTATTGTCATTCCGAACCGTATGTTTGCACCGACGCACAGTGGAAGCTACAAGCAGATCAAACTCTCCATCCCGGCCAACCAGAAATTCTACATATTCTTTTTGGCGCAGCCATTCACAAATGATTTTCTCAAGCATTCGCTCCACAGCAGAAGCGTCATGAAATCCCCTATGTCCAAAAAAGCTTACTGTAAATACCTTCATAATCCGGTGCCGTCCCGTTGATATAAAATCGGTTTTAGATGCTTCTCATATTCCTACCTGTTTTTCAAATACTATAAGCACTAAAAAACAGCGCACCAATATTTATAGTATATCTCCCATCGGAAATAATATCAATAGTCTATGGCACACGAGTTTTCAGATTTATAGACTATATATTAGGAAAAAAGGATGGGAACGGCTATGAGTGAAATTGCAAAAATCATTGGACAGCGGATCAGAAACAACAGGACGAAACTTGGCTGGAGTCAGGAGAAAGTGGCAGAGCTTTGCGGCTGCCACCCGACATATATTGGTCAGCTTGAACGCGGTGAAAAGAACGCTACCCTGGAGAGCATTGAGAAGATTGCTGCCGCTTTGAATGTTCCACTCTCAACGCTTTTGGAACAGCTGGGCGGACAGGGAGAAGGCGACCGCAATATTCCACTGGAATGTTATGAATTTCTCGCCGCAAAAACGGAAGCAGAACAGGAACAGCTTTATCGTTTGTTACTTGAAATCGACAAGTACAAAAATATCTAAAGAGCAGCAAGATGACAAATACCACCTGATAGCAAGAAGGAATACACCTTCTGATACAGATGGTATTTTTTTTGCAGCTCTGCAGTTCTATAATCGGAATTGTGTATAGCCCTCTTGTATTTTGCACATAATTCTGCTATAATAATGTGCAAGAAAGGAGGCGTGTGCTATGCCGCAGATCAGACCCATTACAGACCTGAGAAATACTACGGAGATTTCCGAGCTTTGTCATTCCAAACGCGAGCCACTTTTCATCACGAAAAACGGATACGGAGATCTGGTTGTTATGAGTATTGAAACCTACGAAGAAATGCTTGAAACCGCTCGAACCGATACTGCAATCAGCGAAGCGGAAAATGAGTATGCTGCTGAAGGCATATTACTGGATGCCAGAGATGCACTTTCTTCTTTACGGAGGAAGCATTTTGGATAAATATGTTGTTAAACTCTATGCTCGCGCTTACCGTGATTTAGATGATATTTACACCTATATTGCAGAACATTTGCTGGAACCCGGAACGGCCATAAATATGGTGGACGAATTGGAGAAAGCAATCTTTAGTCTGGAGCAGTTGCCGGAACGCGGTCCGCTCCGCCGTATTGGTGCTTATGCAAACGGGAAATATCGTCAACTCTTTGTAAAAAACTATGTCATCATTTATAAGGTGCTGAAAGAAAAAAAAGAAGTGCATATCGTTACAGTACGGTACACTCCCAGCAATTTTTAAGAGAAATAAATAGCGGCGCAATCCAAATCAATGGGTTGCGCCGCCACTTTTTACACTTTAGAACATCTGACCCGGTTCATAACCAGACTCATAGTAGTTCTCCTCTGGTTGTTGTGGGGCTGGCTGCGGCGAACCGGCCTGCTTTTTCGATTCCATATCGAATCGCCTTGCATACCATGCCGACAACCACGCCTCATAATGGGCTTTTGTCATCAGAAGAAGCTCGCTAAGCGCTTTCCATGTCATACTGACTGCCACATGATTTTCCGGCTTGTTTCCAAACTTCGGTACAATCAAGCCTTTTACGTCAGTCTCGCCAGGGCCGCTGTCCGCTACAAAGAGGAAATCAGAACGACTGCCGCAGATCAACTTTGCCGTCCGGGATAGACTCTTTCCGTCCTTTCTGGAGCGTCCGTACTTTGCCAATTTCTCAGCGGAAGTACCTCCCAGGCATTGATATAGCGGCGTATTGTCGTTATTCTTCTTTTGGTTCTGCTGAAGATAGCGCAGTTCACCGCAGGTCAGTTTGTGGCAAAGTTCCAGAAATTCATCTGCCGCAATGTAGATATGGATATTGTTCGTTTGACGCTGGCCAGCCGGTCTTGACATGTCGTAGGTGGCAAATGCCAGATGGATTCGGCCGATGTCAAAAGCATCGTTCAAACTTTCCACAAAACAGCCCCTGGCATCCTTCCGAATGATCTGATTCTGGTTACGATTCTCAGCCATTATTTACACCGCCTTTTCCTGTGGCATCACGCGCATCAACGCAATGATCTCTTGGGCATTTTCCTCAAACTGAGGCAAGAAGTCCTGTTCCATATCATAATTCAAGTACAACCCGATGTATGTTGCCGTCCATGACAACTCCATCACACGCTTACTGGTCACTTTCTCTGCATCACGGAAAATCTGTCCCAGTTCCATGATGGCCTGCTGCCATTTGACAAAGAACTCGTCCTCAAGTGAGATTCCAAACGCACCAAGCCATTCCCGTACCGTATGGGTTTCCGCATCATCACCGCATCCCGGATCGGTAAAAATGTACTGAATCTGATCTGCGGTGATTTTTTCAGGTAACGGTTCTCCTGCCTGGAACATCAAACAACGGCCAATCGGAAACATAGCACAAACCGTCGGTTTTGCCTTATGAACCGAGCATTTCCGGTCCTTGAGCAGCGGGCAGCGCTTAATCGGCCCTCGCGGTTTCAGTCTGACAATCGGCACTCGGGAATCGCCGCCGATATATGCTTCACAATACTGATCCACAAATTCCTCCGGTGTAGTTCCCAGTTCCCTTGCCATGTTGTAAATATCTTTCGGTGTCAGCAGGATGTCCTCCCGATTGATGCAGCACTTGCCGCACATCGTACAATGGAACTTGAACGGTTCATCCACACCGATCTTCATTTTCTCAAAATTGTCCACGATTTCTTTTAATCTTGCATCCATAATAATTACCTCCATAAAATAAGATAGAGGCGCCGAATTTCGACGCCTCTGGTTGTGTCATATTGACCTGATACTGTTTTGTTTGAAACTTCATTCTTCCTGTGCCAGTTTTCTAAGCGCAGCCAGAAGACTTTGGTTGTTGCTCCGAAACTGCTCGGTAAACGGCTTGTCCAGATCAAAGTCTGAATACTTGTAACGTAGGAAAAACAAGAGCGCCTGCTTCAGCCTGTCCTTAGGGATCTTCTCCAGCAGCACTGCAAGCTCCCTGGCGGAACCAACATCGGTTTCCCAGAAGTCATAATCCTCCTGGGTGCAGCGCTTCTGTATCCACTTTTTTACGGACATCTGCGGCCCATCAAAATGGTGAGGCTGCTCCATACTGAGATACTGTTCCTGCCCACCATGTCCATCCGGGCCAACAGATATCGGATATGTACGGCATGCTCTGGGATTTACCTCATGAATCGTGCATCGGCTATCCTTTAAGAAGATGCAGTCATCCTCAGGCCCAACCGTCTTCAACATAAAAATCATGTAACCGGACTCGTGAAGGAGTACCGGTTCTGCATACAGTTCCAGAACATCATCCATGCTTTTGATCCGCTTATCCTTACCCCTTAAATAGCGGGCAAGGCGGAACACATCCAGACTTTCCAGAGGAATGCTTTCTTTTACATGCCGGCAGCACGCACCGCACATTTTGCAGCGGAACGGAAAATGATCCGATGCCTCGACAGGAACCATTTTCATCAGAAACTCTTTCATCTTGATTCCTTTCTTAATCCCATGTTGCGCGGTACGGAGCATATTCCACCTCAATATCTTCTGCAATAGGTGTATCCGGTTCCCCATAGAAATCATTGTTATACTTCGTACAGATATGCGGTCTGCTATTCTTACGCGGATCGGTATCAACATACAGCCGTCCATCCGCCTCATAGACTGGTCTGTCCCAATCATCATAGCCCTTAAAGTTCAATATCATTTTTTTCATTTCTGAATCCTTTCTGTACCTTACAGGTACTCATATACAACATTTTGCTCTCTGCACCACTGCTCGACAGCGCAGAAGTTTTCATCGCTGAAAGCTGTAAATTTGCGCTTCCTGATGTTTTTATTCGGGTACTCAAAGAACACCGATTCCGGAATACTACAAAAACCAGTATGGGCAAGCAGAATTTTCGGCCGGGATAGAAATGTCATCTCGCACCAGCGATCCTGTCCAGGAAGCCAATACATCAGCTTATAGCCAAGCTGGCACTGGCTGTACCGGCATCTGGTCAGCACGATTTTAGAACACCAGACGGTATCTACGCCAAATTCCCCACAGAAAACAATGTGGAACTGGCCACACTGGATTTTCTCCTCCTGCTTGAAATCTCGATTGATAATCGGAAGCATAGCCTGTTTTTTATCAAATGGGATCTTCTTAAATCCTATCGAATCACAGAAGAAGAACTCGCTGTCTCCATCTGGAGTTGCAAGTTCAACAACATCGGACACTGACATGGACCGGCCTTGATATCCTTCCGGATGCGCTATATTGAAAATGTAATAGGCATCTTCCAGTCCCTGAATCTCCAGTTCTCCGGAATACACGCTTTCATAGAGTTCTGCCGGAACCTGATCATTGCTGGCTGTCCGAATGGATTGCAAGTCCCGAAACATCAGGTGGTCATTGTCTAACTCCGGAATAATTTGATAGAGAGTAATTTTCATGACAGCTGCCCTCCTACGCAAAGCATCTCAGTATCCAGCAGCTGCAGATTATAGGGTGCCATGCAGTGTTCATCCTCCGGAAAAATATTGTATTTATCGGGAATGATGACACGAAGCACCTTCCGACCGGTTTCCTCGAACTCATCCAACCGGATATCACAATCCTCATAGATCCCGGAAACATAGTCCCCGGCCTTGAATCGCTCTCCCGCCTGGACCCGTAAGCCCAGTGTGTTCAGGATACGGGCAATCTCCTGATTGTTGACCCGCAGAACCATTTGAAAGTCCATATGTCCGTATTTGTTCATCCCATGTGTATGGGCATTGCAAAGATAGGGCAGGAAGCTTGATTCCACGGTTCCGCAAGCTTCACATGCACCATTTGCAACCAAATGAATGATCCAATCAATTTTCTGATTCATAATCGTCCTCCTTTTTTTGAAGATAAGTTTTCATGTCCAACATAGTCCGCCGCAGATCCTGGGCAAAAGCGTCCCAATCCTGAAGAAATGCCTCCATCGCCTCCGCATCAAACATTGCGATGTCATCAAGGCAGAACAATTCGTAATCCACCTTGTCTGCATCGTCATACGGCAAACTGAGGATTCCTTCCCGGACCAAAACCAAAAATGTTCCCAGATGCTTGCCATCCGAAATGGGATACGGCCAGCAGAGTTCATTGTTATACCGATCCCGGTACTCTTCACAGAAGTCCATCAAAGCAGTATGTGTCGGACCGTTTTCGCTGAAGTAGTCCAGCAATTCCTGCCGGCTTCTCAGTTCTTCCATATTCAGCTTCATATTGCCGATCTTAATTTCCCTCATTTGATTCCCTTTCTGCCATATAAGGCTCATAGTAGGTTGTGTCCTCCTGATCTGACTGATAGGCACCGATGCAAAGGCTATGTTCTTGTCTGCGCTCAGGATTATATTCCGCTAAGGCAATCAGTTCCTCTGGACTATCCTCGCCGGGTAGCCAGTATAAGTTAATTGCCGGGTATTCTCCCTGTTGGAAGGCAATTGCAACAAGATTTGTGCCATCCGGAAGGGGAAGCTCTATATGCGGGTAGTCCCTGTAGACCGGAATCCGTTCCTCATGCAGGCTGAAGCGTTTACGGCCGGACTGTACCCGGGTAAACCGTTCTTTTGCATTGTCCAACTCAGTCTGGAGCGCATTAAAGATCTGCGCAACCTGATCATCGGTATACTCATAGACCGGCCCGGAGCAATTCCCCAACAGCCGCATCATTTTAATGATTTTATTGACCCGTGCCTCTGCTACACGCTGAAAGCGGTCGTGTTTTGATTCTTTCATGCCGTGACCACCTCATTCTGTACGCAATTCGCCTCCTGTGGGGCAAGATGCAGGCAATAATTCGTGTTCCGGGTTTCAAACCGAATCTCGGTCTGGGAGATGACCTCCAGACTCAAAACAGTGCTTGTCCGGCGCATCCCGTTTGTCTCATGAATAAATGCTGAGCTGCCGACAGCAATGGGATACAAAAGCCAGCCCGTAATCTCGATACGCTTCTTTTGATTGTTCATACCAATCTCCTCCTTATAAAAACCGAATTTCCAATGCTGTGATTTCGCCGTTCTTCTTATTGGCAAATACACCGTAACAGCCATCGCCATATCCGGATGAACTGTAAAAGCCTGTGTCATCCAGCCAGACATCACCATTGGCAACTTTGTCACAGAAGCAGCTCCATGCCTCATCGTCAAAATCAGGCTTATTGTGAAAGAAACCGGCTAATCCGGCATCTACGCCGATTGTTCCGATTTCCTCCATCGCCCTCTGGCGGGGAATCTCTCCGTTCAGGTAAATACCAATGATACCAACGTGCTTATCGCAATATGGCTGTCCGTCGTATTCGCCCTTATCGGTGTGATACCAGGCCATGCAGGTATAATTGCCCGTTTTGATTTTTACGTCATTCATCCGGCACCAGACATCCCTGTCATAGCAGGGATCAGTGATGTCAACGCTGCCGCAAAAATCCATGATGCCAATTTTCTTCCGTCTCATTTCCGGACCTCCTTTCCACTGTCAGACTGGCGCCGAAACTTGCGTCCCTCGGCAGAAAATGCGCAGTTTCCGCAAGTCCAGATGTCATCTTCGTCGGGATAATGCGTAACTTCTACACACTCATTCAAAGCTTCCAAAAAGGTGCCATTGCAATCAATTTTCCAGTCCTGGGTAACATGAGCTGTCACCTCAAAACTCTCAGCGCCGCAAACTGGGCAGCGGTATTTTGGATTTGCCATATCAAACCTCCATTAAAAAAGGGCGGAGCAGTTTCCCACTCCGCCACTGTTGTGCTGCCTCTTATTCGGCCAGCATGTTTTCAAATTCCTGCTCCGTCAGGGTCGTTACTCCCAGCTGCTGTGCTTTCGCCAGCTTGCTGCCAGCCTTTTCCCCGACGATCAGGTAATCGGTCTTTTTGCTCACGGAAGACGCCGGTTTTGCACCCAGGGACAGAAGCTTCATCTGAATCCCGTCACGGGTGTAGTTCTCCAGTTTTCCAGTTGCGACAACGGTTTTCCCAGCAAAGGGATTGCTCATATTTGTATTCATAGTAGGATTCTCCTTTTCAAATTCGATGTATTGAAGCAGCGGGCGCCAAAGCTTTTCTTCCTCTGTGTCCGCATACCACTGATAGATATTGTTGTTCATGGTCTTGCCGAAGTCAGGAAGCTGCGTGAAATCGAAGCCACTCTGGATGGCCTCTTCAAACGCTTCCCAGGACCCGTGGAAATAACGGTCCAGATCACGGCCTGCGTGTCTGCCGACCATCGGGATTCCCATTCCGGCAATAAACTGTGCCAATGTGCAGTGACGACTCTTCTCAATAGATGCCTGCAGACGCTCATAGGATTTCTCACCGAAGCCTTCTGTGCGGATGATCTCCTCACGGTGCTGCTCCAGTGTGTAGAGATCCCCAAAGGTCCTGATCCATCCATGACCGATGAATTTCTCCAGCGTCAGTTCCGAAAGGCCCTCAATGTTCATGCGGGTCTTCTCACAGAAATGGACAAATTTTCGGACCAGTTTGGCGGCGCACTGCGGATTCTCACAGAAAAACTGTCTTGTCCCTCCGCTGGTCGTATGAATGAACAGTGGCTTACCACAGCACGGGCAGGTTGAAGGGACACAGCAGGTGCCGCTTTTCGTCAGATTCTCCGCAATCTGCGGAATAATCATGTTCGCCTTATAGACCCGGATGGTATCGCCTTTGCCCAGGGCCAGCTTCAGGTAATTATCATAATTGTGCAGGTATGCGCGGCTGACCTGTGTTCCGTCAATGGTCACAGGTTCAAAGATACCAGTCAGGCTGACCATGCCGCTGCGGGTAACTGCCACATCCAGATCCAAGAACCTGGTTTCATACAGTTCGTCTTCCCACTTGAGGGCAATCAGGCGATTCTCGTGATGCCCGGTCGCTCCAAGACTCCTGCCATAGGCGATGTCTGCATATTCCATGATCAGACCGTCCACCGGATACCCGAATTTCTTCGGCTGAAATACCTGAACCAGCTCCACAACCCGCTCCGGCGTAGTTTCTGCGTCCAGATACAGATGCGGCACAACAGTAAACCCGTTTGCCTCCAGAAAATCCAGATGGGACAGCTTGTTGACATGATGGTCGTTGTCTGTGATCAGCTCAAATGCGAAAAATTCCAGCATCCGCTTCTTAGACTCAGATGCGTCCAACTGCCGCACGCTGCCGGCCGCCAGATTTCTCGGATGAGAATATCCTTCCTCCAGACTGAGATTGATTTTCTCGAAATTCTCCCATGAAATGACGCCTTCACCCCGAACCTCGAATGGATCTCTTGTCGGGACAATTAAAGGCACATTCAGGAATGTCCGGACGGTATGGGTCACATCCTCACCGATAATTCCTTCTCTGCCGCGGGTAATTGCCTGAATCAGACTCCCATTTTCATAGCGTAGCACCAGTGTCAGGCCATCCATCTTCCATGAAAGCAGGACATCTCTGCCCGCGGCAAACCGAACCAGATCGTCAACCGATTTGGTTTTGTCTGCGGATAACATGGGTTTGGTGTGGCGCACCGGCGTCAGCTCCTCCAGGATATCGCCGGACACCATCTGCGTCGGGGAACCGGAGAGTGTCAGACCGGTTTCGGCCTCCAGCCCCTTCAGTTCATCCACCAGCAGATCATACTCACGGTCTGTCATACTGGGATTGTCGTACTTATAATAGGCAATATCCGCCTCTTTGATCTTGCGGATCAGTTCCCTCATCCGCTCTGTTTTTGTTTGATTCGCACTCATATGTGCATCTCCTTTCTTCAGTCGATTCTATACATCAATTCCCGAATGGCCTCATGCCGGAAGTGAAGCGCCTTTTCCTGCTCTTCATCCACCCCGGATACGTCCAAATCAAGAACCTCAACATATACTTCTTGTTGCGACATGGTACTGTATACTTCCTGCACCATACCGTCCTTTACTACAATAAACACCTTATCCATCCATGCTCACCTCCTCCGATGTGCATCTCCGAAACTGGGACAAACGACCACAGACCGGACAGGAAAGCGTGTTATCTCTGCTTTTAGCCACCTCAAATCGCTCCAAAGTCACTTGCGCAGGTGTCTGGCAGCATTCTGTCAGAATCCAGACCAGTCTGGCCGTTTCCAGCACTTCAGGCCGATACTGATGATTGAATGAAACATAATGCACCCATAAAGGATTATCAAAAATCCGGGCCATATGAAGTTCCAGCGCACGCTGTTCAAACTCCTGTTTATTACGAAACCAGGGCGTATGTTGGTTCGTCCACTCCATCAGATCCGTCTGCAGCTGCTCTTCGCCGCTGTTCTCGATAAGCTGTTGTGCCAGTCGTTTCCATTCGTCCGGGTCCAGATCGCCCAGATCCGTCATCATGCCCTGCCGGAAGCCATAGACTTTATGCCGGTACTCGCTGCGGATCAAATAAGAGCGTCCCGTATAGTAATGGACACGCAATGCTTCAAAGGTGATTGGCTTGTCAACGGATTCCATCAGACCGCCTCTCTTTCGCTTTGCGCTTCTGTCTCCTCAACGGTATCCTGCACCGGTTGTTCCACACAGGTAACAAATGGTGTGTACCATCTTGACCACTCCTTCATTGCCAGCGTATCCCCATGAATTACAATCGCGGGAATCTGATACATCCACAGCTGAATGTAAGCCATCCAGACACAACGGATATCAATGTCCTGTGCAATGAACAGGGAATGGTGCTGGTAGTCCTGGTTTTTCTGTTTCATAGCATAGACTGCACCCAAGACCATTGCTCCAGAACCACAGGTGGGTTCATTGATCGTCGCACAGCCTTTTTCCGGCAGATGATCTACGCCAACAATCATTGCCATCATCCGACATATATTGTCTGGCGTGAAGAACTGACCATTCCACTCATTGGACAATCCCAACTCCATGAAAATGGCACCTAAAATGTCATATGGTTCGTCCATGCTCATCTGCACTGCCATAAAGAGATCTGCAGTCATTCTGGCATAAGCTGTTGTTGCCTGCTCATCCAACGTCTTCATGATTTCTTCATAGCGCTGTGTGCGTTCAGATCGTGTCATCGGTTCCGTCTCGATACTGAGGCAAAGTGCCGTCAGCTCCAGAAATGTTGTGAACACCTGATTTAACCCGTGATACTGCGCAAGAGTACGGATTTCATCCACCAGTTGATCCTTAGGGGATTTCTGTTTTGCGCCCTTACTTTGAGAAGACCGCTTTTTTCGTTTGTTGTCGCTCATAGATTCGACTCCTTCCATAAATGTTTATATGTGAACGGGTACACCAAAAAAGCGGCTCCCCGGAATAAAAGTTAGGGAGCAGCTACGCTCCGATCTATATAAAAAAAGCACCCAAAGAACCGAAATTCTCTGAGTGCCTTTGTTGCCCGAGGGCCTGATATGAAATTGTTGACAATGGGGCGAAAGGCCCTACCTTCCGGCCTTTCCCATTCTGTGCCTCTATAAAAAGAAGCAGAAGAAACAAAAAAAGTGCCTGAAGAAAAATCTCCAGACACTGTGTAACCTGATAAACTCTAACTGCCCATAGGCAATTACTGATACTGATATAGGTATTATAGCAGACGGATTGTGATTTTGCAAGTCTCTGCGCCCTTTTCGGGATGAAATGCCTATTCCACCCGCACCTCTTTCGGCAGAACATCATCCCGGAAGCCCTTAAATACTGGCTGCCGCAGGGAGTTCTGGAGATTAGGCATATACTCCACCACACAAACATGATCCGGCTTTACCCAGACTGCGCCCTCATTTCCCATAGGAAGCAGCGCAAAAGGATTCTTCCCGGAGAACTGCAGCATGTCTACTGCGTCCTTTGTCACGCCGGAGGTCACATGGCCCTTATAGACCAGAGCGCCGTTTCGGTATTTGCTCAGGATCAGGCTATAAGTATGTCGCCCCTTTTGAATATAGCCGGCAACCACATAATCCTCATCGGCCATCCTTTTGAATTTGATCCAGTCCTTTGTCCGTTTTCCCATGTAATAAGGGCTGTCTTTCCGTTTGGCCACAACGCCTTCCAGTTTTCTCATGTCCGCTGCCTGATAAAGCTGCCTGCCCTGGGCCTCAATAAACCGGGAAACCGCTATCCTGTCATTCTCATCGACCAGCTTTGAAAGTGCTTCTTTTCGCTTCATCAGCGGTTCCCATATCAGTTCCTGGCTATCCTGATAGATGCAGTCGAATGCCACAAAGGAAGCAGGGAAGCGATCTGCCTCCAGTTCAATCTTAAACCGGTCTGTCAGCAGGGTGCGCTTCTGTAATCGGTAAAAGTCAGGTACGCCGCCCGCCAGAACTACAACTTCTCCGTCCAGGATACAGCGCCCCTTCACATTTTTACAGATGCCTGCAAGCTCCGGGAATTTGAATAGCACCTGCATATTCCGTTTGTTCCGGAAGTCTACCAGATCTTTATCTATATAGGCCAGGCACCGGAACCCGTCCATCTTTAGCTCATAGATCCAGTCTGGGTCATCAAACGCCTCCATCTGCTGTGCAATCAGCATCGGGCTTGCGCTCCGGTCCTCAAACATATCCATCATGCAGTCCCTGTCAGCTTTTTCTGGCTGCCCTCATCCTTTTTAGTTGACAGCTCCAGACTCTTTTGCAGGGCCTCCATCAGATCAATCACATTCGCCGGTCCGCTGGTATCTACGGCCACGATCTCCTGTCCCTGGATCTTCTGCATAATGGCATCCCGCAGCCGAGCCTGATACTCATCCCGGAAGTCTTCCGCATTGAAAGGCTTTGTCATATTCTCAATCAGCATTTTCGCCATGGAAAGCTCATTGTCATCCAATTTCATCTTAGGTACTGGTTTTGGCATCGCCGCGATCTCATCATGGTAGAACAAGGTTTTTACGATAATGCCGTCTTTGGTTGGATACAGCACCAGCAGCTTTTCATTGGTCCCCATGACTGTCTTTGCAATAGCGACCTTCTTCTGGGACAGCAGTGCCTGGCGCAGAAGCTCATAGGCTTTTTCCGCCCCAGTATCAGGAACCGCATAATAGTCGTTGTCGTAATAGATCATATTGACTTCCGCCATCCGGGCGAACTGAAGGATGTGGATGGTCTTATCTTTCTTTGTTTTTATCCGCTCCAGTTCCTCATCCGTCATGACCACATACTTATCCCGCTCATACTCATATCCTTTGATAATATCACTTGCGGTCACTTCTTTCCCACAGTGACTGCAGTATTTCTTGTATTTAATCCTTGCTTTGCTCTCCTTGTCAAGCTGGTTAAAATGAATATCGTTGTCCACTGTTGCCTTATACATTCCCACTGGAATCAACACCAGCCCCATGGAGATGCTGCCTTTATGCGCAACCGCCATGCTATCACCTCAATCTTTTTTAGAAATAGTATCTGCGGTCGCGTATTTTCTATGCCATATTTCCAAACAGTTTTCTGATTTTCAAAGCAAAATAAAATGAACAGGCCGACAGCATCGAATAATGCCATCGGTCTGTTTCAACTATATATCCGGATTAAATTTATACCCGTATCCCCGAACTGTGAGGATGGCATCACGCCCCAGCTTCCTGCGGATCGAATAGATGCTGCTCTCTACACTGTGATAGTCGCAGACGGCACTCTCACCGCTTACGGCCTCATAGATCTGCTGGGCCGTGAGGACCTGGCCTGCGTACTGGGCGAGGTAATACAGTACATCAAACTCTCTGGTGGTCAGTTCGATCTCCTTGCCATTCAATAATATCTGCCGCCTCTGTGGCCGTATCTCCAGACTCGAAAAGGTGAGTGCTGGTTCAGTTGGGATATAAATATGCTCTATAGTTTGTTCTTCTGACAGAACTGCCATGACCTTATCCATGATGTGTTCTTCTGCATCTGATAAAGTCAGCACCATTACTTTCCCATACCATCACCTCATTTCCAAATAAACTTTGGTACATTGTGTCTTTACACAAATCAGTCTGGCTTGGATACCAAATAATATTAACGGGAAGCAAGAAGTCTGAGCAAAATAGGCTGAGGTTGCCGCAGGATTTTTTATTGCCTACCAGCAAAGGCGGGTAGGCTGTCAACGGCGGCGCCGTTCATCTTGACCGTTGACTGGCTCGGCTGATTTTGCTATTCATTTGAAATTTATATCCATATCCTACAACCGTTTTTATACAATCCTGGTCATTCAAATATAGGCGTAACTTTTTTCTGATTTGATAAATCGTGTTTTCTACTGCATGAAAATAGTCGTTTGAAAGCTCATGCCATACAGCTTGGTAAATCTGTCCTTTGCTAAACGTAACATCTGGATTAGAATATAGCAGATACAAAATATCAAACTCTTTCGTTGATAAAAATACTTCTGTATTTTCAACTGATACCTTATGCTTTTCTATATCCATGTATAATGCAGTCGGTAAATCACCCAAAGCAAAAAATTTCCTTGTTGCTATACAATCTCGTCTAATCTGATTTAGCAACGCCGATAAATCGCTGAATTTTTGTGGTTCTCTTAATTTGGTACATAGTTTAACAAGAAGCTTTTCTCCGTAAATATCTTGATTGAAATTCAGCAAATGGACTTCTATTGAAATGTTTTCGTCATTATCAATAGTAGGACGATTCCCTATGTGAGTAACGGCATAATATGTTTTCTCTTTCCAACAAACAGAGGAAGCGTAAACTCCTGGTATTGGTGTATTTTCTTTTGACAATATTTCTAAATTAGCGGTGGGGCTTCCTACAAGTTTTCCAATACCTCTGCCGTGAACAACTTTACCGCATAAAGATATATTCTTTTCTTTCATCAGCATATCCTCAAATTAGGCCATTCATAGACAGTACAATCAAAATACAAGTCACAATTATCATTGTGAAAATAAGATATAGTCCGATTGGCTTATTTCTCTTTTTCACATTCTCGCTTTCAATAAATCCGCTTTTTCGCAAAGCGGTTACTACTGGTTTATACAGGAAAAATGTAATACTGGCGTTTAGTCCGGCTTTTAGTAAGTTGAACGGCAAAAATGCAGGCAAGAGCAATTTTGTGACTGCTTCACGGGGATAACCCATATAAAGCGGTGTTATTAAATAATTCCACAAAAGCATAATTGCAACCATAGCCATACTTCCTAAAATCAATCCTAACAATGCGCCATGTAAGGTATGTCTTTTTTTGTAAATAAAAGCTGCGGTACAGGCAAAAGAGCAGGTAGATACAATATTCATAATGCAACCCAAAATACCAGTATCGCTAACCGTCATCATTTCAATAAACGACACGATTATTGACACAATGCAAGATGTCAATGGCCCCCAGATTAGACCACCCAAAGTAATTACAACATCTTTAGGGTCGTACTTGAGAAACAAAACAATCGGTATTCTTCCTACCGCCATTACCACATAAGAAATAGCGCAGAGCATAGCAGTTATTGTGATTTTTCTGACATTAGTATTCATTTTCAAATTTCCCTCCAACAAAAAATAGCATCTGCAAAAATGTCTTTACAGGTGCTATTTCTAAAGCTGTAAAACAGATTATACAAGGAATTTTTGAATCCCCAATGCCTGTTTTATATCTTCTCTCATCCAGACTGTACTGTTGGTTTTGGAATTACACCAAATCATGCGCTTTCACGCTTGCGGACTATACCGCCAGTTGGGAATTTCACCCAGCCCCGAAGACATTTGTTTGCTTGTTTTTATATTTTAATATAAATTCGCTGAAATAACAATGTAACACGGCCATTTCGGAAACTTTTCGGAAGTTCTTGCAAGCGGAATAGTGGTTGGCTATCTATCAAATTATTGTTTGTTACTTTATCGCACATGAGCATTTGCAGCTGGCTGATAAACTCCGTTACGGCATTCTCAGTGGGAAAATTGGTGCAGGGCATAAACTGCCATCCTATCGCCAGCTTGCCAAGCAGCTGCGCATCAATCCTGCAGCCGTACAAAAAGCATATCGCTGCCTCGTGACTGAACAGCTGCTGATTAAATCTGGCGAAGGTTTCTTTGTCCTGCCTGACGAAAACACCATTCAGCTGCTCCGTTTGGATAAGGCACAAAGCTTTGTATACCAGTATCTGAGTCGCATGACCGAACTCGGTTACAGCAGGACGGAGGCCATCTGCGAGGTCCTTGTATTTATAAACCGGATGAAAGAACCGCCAAGCAATGTCCATTAAAACAGCATAGCCAAACCGAAAGAAAGGACCAGTCTGAACGCTCAGATTGGTCCTTCTCTCGGTTATAAGCTTATATATCCGGATTAAATTTATACCCGTATCCCCGAACTGTGAGGATGACATCACGCCCCAGCTTCCTGCGGATTGAATAGATGCTGCTCTCTACACTGTGATAGTCGCAGACGGCACGCTCACCACTTACGGCCTCATAAATCTGCCCGGCAGTGAGGACCTGACCTGCGTACCGGGCGAGGTAATACAGCACATCAAACTCTCTGGTGGTCAGCTCGATCTCCTTGCCGCGCAATAATATCTGCCGCCTCTGTGGCCGTATCTCCAGACTCGAAAAGGTGAGTGCTGGTTCAGCTGGGATATGAACTCGTTCTATGGTCTGTTCTTCTGACAGAACTGCCATAACCTTATCCATGATGTGTTCTTCTGAGTCTGATAAAGTCAGTACCATTACTTTCCCATTGACCTACACCTCTCTCGACATTTCTCGTTATTTCATCTAAACAGTAAAATTTATTCAGTAGCCCTTAGCCGTTCCACGATACTTTGCTTCTCCAGATTCTTAAAGCAAATATACGGAATCAAAATTGCAAAGATAATCAAGATTGGTGTGCAGATCACAAGCGGCATAAGTGTAAAATGGAATGTGGAATATCCCTCGGCAACCATTGCACGAACACCAATTCCAACGGCTAATACACTGATAACATAGGACGCAATCAGGGTAATGCCTGCATAGTCAAGCCCCTCCAAAATCAGCATTTTGCGGAGCTGCCGCTTCGTCATGCCAATGCTCTGTATCATGGCAAATTCTTTTCGGCGGCTTACGATAGCCGTTACCATGCTATTCACAAAATTAAGGATGCCGACCAAGGCGATTACTACACTGATCGTATTTCCCATGACCGCAGAAGAACGTGTTTCGGATTTGTATTGCTCGATCATTGTTTTGCGTGAAGTAACTGGAAGCCTACTTTCAACACTTTCCGTATAGTCATCAAGCATTTTTTGTGCAGCCTCTATTTCTTCGTCAGCGACATTGAAAAACAGCTTTCGGAGTGTATTATCAGGCCACAATTCCCGGAAAGTGTCTGCTGGCAAGACGAAACCTAAATTAAAGCCGGTTCCTGCACCTGTTTCCATTGCTCCATATTCAATCGAGTTTACAGGGTAAACAACCGCCATCACCGTATATTGCCGTCCTTCTATTGTAACCGTTGCGCCAACAGAAGCAGTCGGTAATACAGTACCGTTTTCAAATTCTTCTTTCTCTGCAGCAGGGCCAATCGCCAAGACATAATTCCCGGTTGCAAATTCATCCGCATTATAGGTTCCCGCAAGCAGGTATTGCTTTTGAACAATCGTTTCCAGCGGAATACCATCAAGGCCATACATGACCGTATCAACCGTTTCGGACGTAATTGCATCCTGTGTTGCCTGCGCCACATCTGGCGCATAACCTGCGATATAGGAAAACAAGTCCGATAAACAAAAATCTTTCAAATTCTGGACAGTCTGCCCGTCCATATCCCAACTAAGCTGATGGGAATACAAATGTCCCGTCTTTTCCAACCCGTCTAAAGTTTCCACGCTGGAAATCAAATCATCATTCAGGGTGTTTCCGTAGGGATTATAACCTCCGATAAAATCCCCGTCTGTTGCGTCTGATAATTCAAAGTCTGCTATTGTCAATGCAGACAGATACTTTTCCATATCAAAGGATGCGTTTTTCGCATAGAAGCAGCTTAATAGAACAAGGCCAAGTGTCAATGAGCAGATCACCGTAACCGTTCTTTTTCTGTTGCGCCCTAAATTCGCCCAGGCCATCCCGGACAAAGATGCGCCCCACTGTCCTTTCTTTGTCTTTTTCTTTATGGAAGTGCTGGTATCATTGTACCGCAACGCTTCAATAGGAGATACCTTACCCGCCAAACGAGCCGGACGCAGACAAGAGAAAACGACTGTGAGCCATGCAAACAGTGCAGACCCAATGAAAATAACTGGATTTACCGCAACAACGGCGCGAGTGCTGATTGTTCCCACAAGCACCGGCACAAGTACCGCGCCAAGCAGATAACCGAAAACTAATCCGATGGGAATACCAATCAGACACAGCCTGTTAGCCTGCCCGTAGATCAGTCGCTTTAACTGTTTCTTTGTTGTACCAAGCGTTTTCAGTTTTCCGTAAAATTGAATATCGGCTGTAACGGAAATCTGAAAGATATTGTAAATAATCAGATAGCCCGCCAGGAACACCAAAATCATACCGAAATACATAGGGATATTTTCTTGTAATGCGGTAGTGCTTATCTCTGACGAGTATGCCAGATTTACATTGTATTTCAAGCCTGTCAAGCCCGTATCAGACAAGATGGTTTGTATATCAGCTTCAATCTGGTTATCTCTGAACAAGTTTACCTGCGCCATGTGCGTACCAAGAAGCTGCCCCTGTGCGTTGCCATCTACGCCGTTTGTCATTTCCCCGGCATAATCCCGGCTGACCCAGGCCATGCTTGCATAGACAGATTGATTTCCCTCCCAATACCCGCATAGCTTGAACGTAGAGGTCAAAACTTCATCCCCTGATAAATCTTTGCGCCATTGCAGCGTGACAGTCTGCCCCAGCTCATGCGGAATACCTAATCGGTCAAGAACAAGTGTGTCCAATGCAATTTCATCCGCTGCCTGGGGCAAAGTACCAACATCGGGCATTGCAAAGGAATGTTCCGCATAGCTGCTATCTCCCCAACGGATTTCTACCTGTCGGCCTGCCAATTCCTTATTTTCAGCCAAGCCCAGGATAATGCTTTCTCCGATTTCCGCTACATCTGGATGGGATGCGATCAAATCAACCTGTTCGGTTGTAATAGACTTAAAAGAGATTTGGGCGTCATACCCAGTCTGGCGAAACGTCATTTCAACCAAATTTTTGCTCATACTCTGCGAAAGAACAAACAGAGTAGTAAACATTAAGGTTGTCAGAATGATTGCAAGCACCGCTACAATGTTCCGGCCCTTGTTAGTCTTAAATAATCGCCTTGAAAGTATTTGAATTGGTTTGAACATACGGCCCCTCCTTACTGCTGGGCAATCCGCCCATCCTCAATACGGATGGTGCGGTCAGCCTGTTCCGCAATCTCCGGGTTATGGGTTATCATTACGATAGTCTGATGGAATTTCTTGCTGGTGACTTTCAAAAGCTCGATCACTTCATCACTGGTCTTGCTGTCCAGATTGCCGGTAGGTTCATCGGCCAGGATAATAGCGGGTTTGCTGGCTAATGCTCTGGCAATCGCCACACGCTGCTGCTGGCCGCCGGAAAGATTATTGGGGAGATTGTCTAATTTCTTTTCTAAGCCAAGCAGCTTGACGATCTCCATGATAAACTGCTGATCTGACGTTTTACCATCCAGCGTAATAGGGAAAATAATGTTTTCCCACACGCTCAATACAGGAACCAGGTTGTAATTCTGGAAAATAAAGCCGATACGCTGGCGGCGGAACACAGTCAGGTTTTCGTCATTCAGTTTCCCCAGCTCAAAATTGTCCACCTTTACGTTGCCGGAAGTAGGACGGTCAAGGCCGCCCAGCATATGAAGCAGGGTAGATTTGCCGCTGCCGGATGTTCCGATAATGGCAACGAACTCGCCTTTATCAACAGTAATGGTCACACCATCAAGAGCCTTTACGATATTCGGCTTTTGACCGTAGGTTTTGCATAGATTGGTTGTTTGCAATATGCTCATCGTAGTATCCTCGCTTTCTTAAAATGGCAATTTCATTTACCTACAGTCAGTATAAAAAAGCGTGAAATCTTATTCAATCTCTGTTGCCTATTCTAACATTGACGTTGCCTATTCTAAAAAACACACCATGCGAACAGTTTTCCGCATGGTGTGTATCACTCGTTTTGTTTATGGAATTGGTATGATGATTTTCAGGATAAAGCTGCCCTGTTCCTGATGGATTGCAAGCTGTCCTCCATACTTCTCAACAGCCTGCCGAATGTTTTTCAGCCCGAACCCGTGTAAAAACAAATCGTCTTTTGTAGTAGTCAGTCCAGCATCCTCCGTTGTAAGGCAGTTGTTCTTGATAACGATAGACAACATATCCCGGAAGCGGTTTGCTTTGACCGTGACGACCCGTTCATCCGCAGGCAATTTCAGACTGGCTTCCAGCGCATTGTCAATCGCATTGCCGAAGATGGTACTAATATCCAATGGCGTAATGAACTCTATTTCTTCAAAGCGGATTACCGCACTAAAGTCAATGTTTTTCTCCTTTGCTTTTTTCGCCTTATCACGGATAATAATATCCAAAAACTCATTTCCAGTATGTTGATAATCTTCAAAGGCTGAAATCTGTTCTTGCAGGGAGGCTATCATTTGCTGTGATTCTGCATTATTGGCCTGCTGTGTCTGAAGAATAAGAAGATGGTTCTTCAAATCGTGGTAAATCTCTCTAACTCGTTCCTCGTCTTTGAATTTATCTTCATAATATGCGTATTTTAGTTCCATTTCCCGTATCTGCTGCTGTGCCATGCTTTTTTGTAGTTTCAAGTAGTTACTGTTCTTCTGATACAGGAAAAGTAATAGAAGCAGAACGCCTAACAGCAGTCCACTAATACCAATCGTGAAATCAAAGTAATTGACATCACCTGAAAAGAAGCCCTTTCCTGTACTATAATACAGCACTAAGTAAGTAATGACACCGTATGACAATATGATAGCCGCATCCCTGCGCTGCACCTGATAGCTGAAATTGCGAAACCCCTTGTAAAGAGAAAATATAATAACTCCAATCACAATAAATTTTAGCAGAAAGTATTGCCACACGTTCACAACATTATTTCCCACCATAACGCTGGTATGTCCTAAGACCGCATCCGTTACAACCAAACAGGCAAAATCACTTATGATAAGCAAAATGAAAAACAAAGAAAATGCCATAATCAGCCTATGCCAGTATTCTTTTAAGATAAACCGTTGCACCACAACGAAATATACGGCAAATACCAAAGTCTTTATTGCTCCTAATGGTATGAGCCATGTCATAGCGCATATAAGTAAAGCTGTTGATATATATGGAAATAACCTTAGAATTACACGGTCATTCCTTTTACAAAAAATATCCGTACAGGCATAGAGCAGGCACATTTCTGACACTGTACCAATCAAATCCAAACAGATATAAAATATCGTCTGTGTCATAGCCAGTCCCCCCAATAGTCTGCCAGCCGTTCCATAAATTCCTTTCGTTTCGGTTGACTTATGGGAACCCTTTCACCAGTAGTCAAAATAATATCCAGCTTTTCAATCCGCATCACATAGAACAGATTAACGAGATACCCGGAATGGCAGCGCACAAACCCATGTTGCACCAACTCTGTTTCAAGCTCTTTCATCTTTTTGTAGCAGATAATATTTTCCTGATCTGTGTGTAACAAAAGGTTGCGGTTAAATGTTTCAATAAACCGCAGGCTCTTTAGAAACACCTTGAATTTACCTGCATCATTTGCCACAACAATGAATGGGCTGTCATCTTGCCGGTGTCGTTCCAGCCATTGCTTCATTTCTTCTTTTAGGCGGGCATATCTGATCGGCTTAATGATGTAATTGGTGGCCTGATATTTATATCCCTCTAAACCGTATTGTGTGAGGGTAGTCAAAAAGATAATGCCGACCTTTTCATCCATCTGGCGGACGCGCTCGGCGGCCCGGAGGCCGTTCACCAGCCGCATTTGAATATCAAGGAAAATCAGATCAATGGTGGTATCGTACTTTTCGATCAGCTCCATGCCATCATAATAAGCAGTTACTTTTATTTCTTCGCCGGTTTCTGCGGCGTATTGATTTAATAGACCAGTCAGGTATGCGACAAAATCTCTCTCGTCATCGCATATTGCTATATGTATCATTGTAATCACCTCTAAGTGCAACTTTTCCTACTGTATTATACTGTATTTTCACTTCTTTCTCAATCTTGTCGTATTACAAAATCATGAACTCCATATAAATGGCTTGCAAACAGTTGCTATCTTTCAGTCAACTGCTCTGCAAGCCCCTGTTTTTATATATTGATAGATAACATTAAATCCATCTAAAACTCAGATTTCATCCTCATCATCCCAGTCAACCTGACGGTTCTCATACTCCTCAATCTCATCCTGTACCGCAGGCCGAACTGCAAATTTGCCGCAATCCGGACACTGCGTTTCCTCTGTCTCAGACTCAAATAAGTATCTGCATGCGTCACATGCGTATAACAACTTCATAGATTTCACTCCTCGTATTTTCATAGATCAACCAGTGAATCCTCAAAGAAAGCAAACCGTTCGCTTTCCATCTCAATAATATCATTCACCGGCACTTTGGTCCCATCGGCCAAAATAATCATGCCTTCGTATGTGTCAATTTTCTTAATGCTCCCGGAAACAGTAACATACGCTCCGCCAGCTTTTCTCTCGTCCGGCCTGAAATAGGTAATGGCTGCCACAGGCTGCTCCTTCAGGTGTTCCTGAAGCAACTGTAGTTTCTCATTCAATACTGCTTTCCTGCCCTCATCCAACTCTATCTTTTCATCTGTCAGCCGGGCAGTCTCCCTGATCGCAGCATCGTATCCGGTCAGGGCAGCAAATGGTGAAAACTGCGCGGCCCGATCCGAAAGGGGCATATGCGGATGAGTCTGGGAAACATGGTGCGGCAGATCAATGATATCATCATAACGATGGGGATCTTCTGTATTATAACGCATCGTTTGCCTCCTTTCACTGACCAGATCGCGTATTTTATCTTCGCCTACGCCTTATGTCCGCCAATCTGTTTATTTCTTTCCACTGTTGTTGCGCCTTCCTCCAGGTTCATGCCCTTCAGAATCGCATTTTTCCCGAATTTCTTCTTTATATTGAGCATGGCCTGCTGCATCCGCTTTTCACGCTCCAGCGCTTTTTCTTCCTCCTCACGTTGCTGCTGCATGGCAGCATAATCCGTGAACAGGTCCAACTGCTCATAAGAGCTGACCGGAGCGGCCTCACTCTCCAGAACCACATGGTTTGCAGTAACATTGACTCTGCGCACCAACAGCTTCTGGTCAACAATCCGGTCAAACAATTCCATGACCACATCCATAATCAGTTTTGTAGAGGATGTCTGCCGATTAAGGTTGGCTGTCCCATGCGCGTGTTTTGGAATTTTCCTGCCATAGCGGTCCGTTGTAACGGCTCCCTTATATTGTCGGTGAATCTCCGGATCGCTCAAATTCTCTCTGTCATACCCAACCGTGATAACCATCTGATCTGTTACCAGGCCCTTGTCCACCAGGTCAAGTACCAATAACTCCGTCATTTCCCTGACGATCAGCCGGGCCTTTTCATAGGGATACGGGCAGTGAAGCACCTGCCCGGAACCAAGACTGTTCGATTCCGGCTTGTATGCTTTAATGTCGGCTATCGTACACGGTTCCCATCCCCAGGCATGGTCGATCAGAAGCTCCGCATTTACGCCAAACAGCTTATACAGCAATTCCTCATTATAATAATCCGTCTCTTTGCCAACGGAGCATCTTGCAATATCGCCCATGGTAAACAGACCATGCTCCTCCAGGCGTTTCGTATAGCCATGACCCACCCTCCAGAAGTCTGTGAGCGAACGATGCGACCAGAGGTTTCTGCGATAGGACATCTCATCCAGTTCAGCAATCCTCACGCCATCCTGATCCGGAGCAATGTGCTTTGCCTCAATATCCATAGCGATTTTTGCGAGATATAGATTGGTTCCGATCCCTGCGGTGGCCGTGATCCCAGTGGTCTGCAGCACATCCTGAATCATCTTCCTGGTCAACTCACGGGCAGAGAGATGGTAGGTGTTCAGATAGTGGGTAACATCCATGAAAACCTCATCAATGGAATACACATGGATGTCCTCCGGCGCGATATACTTCAGATAGATATCGTAGATCTTTGCGCTGTATTCCATGTAATATGCCATGCGTGGGACAGCCGTAATATAGGAAAGGGCCAATGCCGGATTCGCTCTTACCTCAGTATCGTCACTGGAGGAACCGGAAAAGGTATGCCCCGGAGCTTTGTGCAGGCGCATCGCATTGACCTGTTCCACCTTCTGTACGACTTCAAACAGCCTTGCCCGTCCGGATATCCCATAAGCTTTCAATGATGGCGATACCGCAAGGCAGATGGTCTTTTCCGTCCGGCTGACATCCGCAACCACAAGGTTGGTAGTCAGCGGATCGAGGCCGCGTTCCATGCACTCAACAGAGGCGTAGAATGATTTAAGGTCTATTGCCACATAAATATGCTTCTCTTCTGACATCATTTACCGCCTCCTTTTTCTTATAATGTTCCCGGAAAGGGAAGAACAGATTCTCAACAAATCCGCTGCTTCTATATTTTAGCATACCCATATAAGATTTCAATCTGGTTTTCGTGGTAAATCTCTTTCTTTGCATTCTCCCCAAAATTCCTGTGTACTGCTTAAATTCTACCTAGTATTCTAATTGCTATTCTCTTATTCTCACAGTTTGGTCGGTAGGTTCGTCGGTAGGTTGTAATTTGCCCCTGGCTTGAAAACAGACGGAAAATTTGATAGAATACTTTTAAGAGATATGAAATTCGAGGTAAAGAAATGCATTTCAGACTAGCATGTATACAAGATTTACCACAACTTAAAGCTATGTATAGGGATATAATTCAAGAAATGAATGACAACCGGATTCAAATATGGGACGAAATTTATCCCTGTAACCTTTTTGACGAAGATATCAAAAACAAGAGACTATATGTTTTTGTGGAAAATGATAACCTGATTTCGGCCTTTGCATTGTGTGATACAAATTCAGGTGCCCAAAAGGTAAACTGGCAAGATAATCGCAGCAAAGCATTATATTTGGACCGTCTGGGTGTTAATGTAAGCTATAAGAGAATGGGAATAGGAAGTCGGATGCTTGAAAAAGCAAAAGAAACTGCAAAAAAAGCCGGAGCAGAATATTTGCGTCTTTTTGTTGTGGATATAAACAAACCAGCTATTCACTTATATACTAAGAATGGTTTCACCATGGCGGATGGCGTATATGATGAGTTCATTGATGATGACCTCACTTTACATGAATATGGATTTGAAGCAGCCCTTTAACTTCTTTTTAATGTGACAGATGACAGAAAAGAAAAAAAGCCGGAGCATGAGGTTTCATACGTCTCATGTTCCGACTATTTCCTTACCGCAATAACGGCATACTGCCAGTCAGTTTATTGACCCTTTTCTTTTGGCCGCAAACGGCGATACCAAAATACTGCAAGTTGCTTTCGGGAACCTGCCCCATCTTTTCAATAAATTCCTCGTAGGTCTTACAGCCTTGTGCGAGAGATGAAAAATCCACCACTGTCAGATCCTGAAATTCCGGCTGATACAGCTTTTCCCGGATCTCTTTGATGATCTCCGGGGAACCTTTCAGAATCGGCACCGGAAATTCGATGATACCCAGATGCACATTGCCGCTCTGGTCGGCCACATCAGCGCCGACTACCTCCGGCATTTGCTTGCCCAGCGTGATACCCATAATCGCCGCCGTATTTGCAATCAGGCCCAGCGGCAGATGTTCGTCAACGACCATGACGCATTTAGAATTTTGTAAGTCCATGTTGATCCTCTTTTCTTGTAAATATTTTTGCTTCTGACAGGAACAGGCCCGCCAGCGTTAAAACCGTTCCGATGCCTGCCATAACCGTAATCTTTTCATGGAGAATAAGTACCGAAGTCACAACCGTTATCACAGGAACCATGTAAATATAAATGCTTGTCTTGACTGCTCCCAACACCTTCACCGCAAAATTCCAAGTGACGAAGCAAAGCGCCGAGGCGCCAAGACCTAAGTAAATGATATTGAGCAGATAGACCGGATTTGTAAACCGGGTCAGCTCCAGCTGAAAATCAAACAGAAACAGCGCCGGGATCATAAATAAGATACCGTAGCCAAATACCCGTCTGGTGGTCAGAATGGTATGGTAGCCGTAGCTGCTGATCTTCTTTGTCAGCACTGAATAGCAGGCCCAGATCAGCGCGGCCAGCAGGGCCAGTAGATCTCCCATCGGATTCAGTTCCAGTTTGGAACCATTGAAACTGATCAGGAAGATTCCGGCCATCGCCACAACAAACCCTATAAAGAAGTTCGCCCGTAGCTTCTCTTCCTTCATAACCAGATGGGACAGAATCGCTGTGAAGAATGGCGCCACCGAGATAATCACACCCACGTTGGAGGCCAGTGTGTAGGTCAGCGCAATGTTTTCCAGCAGATAATACAGGCAGATCCCGCACAGGCCCGCCGCCACAAAGGTAAGCTCCTGTCTGAGTGTCGTTCCTTTCAGACGGTGTGGGTATACGATCAGCAGCGCAATCAGTCCCATGATAAACCGGAAGAACAGAATCTCTACTGGCTGAAAATCCACCAACAGAATCTTCGTGGAGATAAAGGTAGTTCCCCAAATAATGATCGTGAGCAGAGCGGACAAATGGCCTGCGGTATGCTTATTCTCCATGTGTCTTTTCCTCCGCGTCCTTGTCAAAGAAGATTTCCCGATACACACCCGGCGAGATGCCGATAAACTGGTCAAAGTAATTGGTAAAATGACTCTGATCGGAAAATCCGGTCTGGAGTGCTGCTTCAATGGGCGGCACGCCCTGTTCCAACAGCTTTTTCGCCTTGCCGATACGGATATTCTCTAAATACCTGTACGGTGTGACACCTTTGGATCTGGTAAATGCCCGGAGCAGTGTGGATTTGCTCAGGCCGGCACAGCGACAGATCTGGTCCAGATAGATGCGCTCGGTATAATGCTGCTCCATGAAAGCACAGGCTTTTTCAATCTCATCCGGGCATTCCGGAATACAGTTCTCAAAAGGCTGGCCGTACTGCTGGATCAGTGTGGAGATCAGCAGAAGCAGAGTTTCTTCCTTGTCAAACTCACAGGACCCTTTCATGACCAGTTCATGCAGCGGCCGCAGGTAGCAGGTCACTTCCTCATCATAGATCACACTCCGGGAAAATCCAGGCAGTTCCCGCTTTCCAGTAACTTCTTCAGCCAGATCCAGCATAACCTCTTTTGTGATATTAAAGCCCCGGTAATCCAGCGTTCCCTCATCGCTCTGGACACAAGTGTGATTATCCCCAGGATTAAAAAGGACAATATTGCCCCGCTTGATGATATACTCCTGATTTTTACAGGACAGGCAACGCTCTCCCTCCTCAACAAATCCGATCACATAATACTCATGGAAGTGGTTGGGGAAGGGCTGCACGATGCCTTCAAAACGGTATGCTTCTATCCGTAAGTCATCGTCATAGACAACGGTTCTGGTTTCTTTCTTCATGTGCATTCCCTCCTAACGGCATCCATTGTACCATCTGCTATTTCAAAGGTCTTGTAAAATATCTTCAAATTTGCCGGTTGAATATATTGGATTGAGATTATAGTAAGAAATTAAAGAAAAGACACCGGTCACTTCACTTTAGGCTGCATCCGGCGTTTATAATCCTTGCATGGTTGTCACGTTCATTTTGTGTAAAAGACGGTAAGTATTCTGATAGGTAATGCTTTCGGTGGGTTTTTCCTTGCAGTTGCGGATTAAAAGTTCTAAAAGGTTTAAGCAAATCCATGTTCAGGAACATCTTTTTTCTTACCATTATATGATAAGTGCAATAAAATTAAAAAGCAACTTGCAGCCATAAAAAATAACAATAATCCCACAAATCAAATTGATTACTCGCAATATTCTGGCATTGAACCAATTACTAAAAATAGAGATTATAAAGGTCAATCCCGTAAACCAAAGGAACGATGCGGCAGCAACACCGGAAATGAACGGGATAGATTGTGTTGTTGGCAAAGTTACATGAAATGCTCCCAGCATCATAGTTCCATCAATAACGGCCTGTGGATTGAACCATGTCACAACACAGGCAGACGATATTGTTTTCTGAATGGAGGACGCAGACTTTGATCTGTCAATTTCCTCCACTTTTGATCTTAGAAGTCCAACGCCTATGTATAGAACAATTAAGCTGCCAACCAGCAGAATCACCATTTGCAGCCATTCATAATGCTGCATAACTGCACCAATTCCAAAGAAACAGGCCAGTGCCAAAGTCACATCAAAGAAAATAACAATTAGGGCTGTTAATAATGCCCTACGGCGCGTATGCGTCAGCGCCGAATTGATAACAAACAAATTTTGTAGGCCAATAGGCGCTACATAAGCGAGGCCCATTGTTAAACCTTGAAAGAAATATCCCATTTTATCAACTCCTTAACCAACCAAATTTAATACACCGCTTCTATGAAAGCAGAGAGTTCTATGCTATAATCAGAAAAAAACGGCATTGCAATTTATATTATAAGTATGGCACAGACATTTGTAACCAGCCAAACTTTCAAAAGTATAACCAGCCAAACGGAGTTGATAGATTGAAACGGACATCCCCTATTCATATTGATTGGAAACCAGATAGAAAAAATTCTAAGCCCGTATATCAGCAAATTATCCAGTTCGTATGTGATAAAGTGGCAAGCGGTGAATGGCCCATAGGAACCCGCCTGCCATCACAAAGAAAAATGGCAGAGCTTTTCGGAATAAACCGCAGTACAGTCACCACAGCCATTGATGAATTAGCATCCTATGGTATTATTGTAGGCTGTCATGGGGCAGGAACACAGATCGCCAGCAACACATGGTCGTTGCTTTTATCGCCTGCGCCTGATTGGAGCAGATTTATTTCCTCCGGCTTCTTTCAGGAAAACAATAATACGATACAGGCAATCAACCGCTTGGAGTTTGTGCCGAACATCATGCGGTTGGGAACGGGTGAGCTTGACCCACGGTTGTTTCCTTCGGATATGTGGCAAAACATTTTACAGAAAGTAAGCAGACAGGTAACAAGCCTCGGTTACTTGGAACCGTTGGGATTATTGGAATTGCGAAAAGCTATATCAGCCTATATGGAAAAGCTAGGGATTATTGCGCCGCCCTCCTGTATTTTGATTACCTCTGGGGCTTTGCAGGCATTACAACTTATATCGGTGTGTCTGCTGCAAAGTGGTTCTACGGTTTTTACAGAAGCACCGACTTATCTAAAATCTTTGCAGGTATTTCAATCTGCTGGCATGAAATTATCTGGTGTTCCGATGGACAAAGAAGGGATGCAGTATTGGAAACTTGCTTCTGCACTAAAAGCAGACCGTTTACAAGGTTCCTCTATCCTTTACACGATACCCACAAATCAAAACCCCACTGGAATTACAATGCCGGATAGCAGGCGCAAAGACTTAATGAATTTCTGTGTTGAAAATAGACTTCCGATCATCGAAGATGGGGCCTACCATGAATTGTGCTATGATGGACAGCCGCCCATTCCGCTAAAGGCCATCGACAAAACAGGAACCGTGATTTATTTGGGAAGTGCGTCAAAAACTTTGGCACCGGGACTACGGATAGGCTGGATTATTGCTCCTGAACCGATTGTGCAGCGATTGGGTGACGTAAAAATGCAAATGGACTATGGAGCCAGCTCGATTTCACAGTGGATATTTGCCGAATTTCTGGAAAGTGGTCTATACAGCAAATATCTCTCTGACTTAAAATGCGAGTTGCGGCGGCGTAGAGATCATGCGCTTGCTGTTCTGGATAAATATTATCAAGAGCTTGCGGAGTGGAACATACCCATCGGGGGATTCTATATCTGGCTTACATTTAAGGACAATGTTCAGATGGAACGACTTTTTGAAAAGGCAGCAAAGGCAGGCATCCTCTTAAACCCAGGGGATATGTACGACTTTGAACGTAACAACTCTTTGCGTCTGTCCTATGCCTATACATCGTGTGAAGAATTTGAAAATGGCATTGTGAAGTTGGCGCAGATAATCAAGGAAATAATGTGACTTGTTTTGCCGAGAGAAAAACTCAAAACGCCTTTTTCTCCTTAGCTACCATATAGGCACAGGCCGATGGTTCTGTCATGGGTGGGCCGGTTATCTTGACCCTTGACAGCGCCATCGGCCTGCGCAAATTCGTGGGCCTACGGCCCATGATAAAGCGTTTCGGAGAAACGCATAGCCAGTTCCGACATGTAACAGTTCTGGTTGATTGGATATCCACTAACAAACTTAAAAAAATGCGTTGCGAATCATCTACTTTTTCATCTGCACGATTGCAGACAGGAAATTCATCATCGCACACTGATGGTATACACGATAGATACTCATGGTGTCTTTCTCCCATTGCGATGAAATTCCCTTGCCTTATTTATTATTTGATCTTTTCAAGTAATTCGGTCAGGGCAATCATTTTTTTCGTATCATATGGCTCACTTATTCCTGACAACAATTTTTTTAGATATTCTTCGCTTATCTCCGTCAATTTAGAAGTCATTTCGCATGAAATAATGCCACTCTCTACAACATGCCTGAACAGATTTATAATCGCTTCATCCGGCTGTGTCTTTTCTCCCATTTGATATGTTGCCAGAATTTTAATGATATCCCCTACAATTTCACTCGGACAGGAATATTCCGCTATTTGCTTTCCATTCTCTTTGGCAACAAGAGTCCATTCAAAGTTTTCACTATTAACACGATCCACTTTGTTCGCTATCTCCTTTAACATTCTATTTGTAATTTACTTGCTGCTCTGTAATCACTCTCTTCATATTATAAAATAGAAATGATAAAGGTCAAGCTGAAATGATGCTGCGGCTATGCTAAGAATGAACGGGATGGACTGTATAATCAGCAAAGTCAAGCGGAAGGCCCCGTCATCACAGTCAATAAATACGTCCCAGCAGCACAAACCGCGCATTATTAAACTCATAGCTGCAGGTGGAAAGCGTGATGATCCGGTCCGTGGCTGCCGGAGTCATGTTACTGGTAAAACAGGACCGCTCTATGGCCCGGTTCAACCAATCCTCAAAATCGGCCCCAGACCCAAACTCAGTCTGCCATGCGTCATCCTGCACACTGGCCACATAACCTGCAAAAATCTCAATCACATAGTTCTGCTCCGGCGTCAGCAAGAGGATCTGCGGATGTGCGTCATAATACTCCTGACTCTTATAGGAATCCAGCTCGGAAAACATGGTCCCGTTCTTCATGTGGTGCCCATAAAGAATACTGTGCCGGTCTGTAAAATCTGACCCATTCCTGCAGTCAAGGAAAATGCAGCCAGAGCTGTTGCTGCTTTTGTCAAACAGGTGCTTCAGGTAATAGCTGTTATCCTCTGACTGCGCAATGGGATAATTGATCTCACTGCCCTCCAGATAGATCCACCCTACGATATCGCTGTTGATTTGGCTCAATGCTTCAAAGTCTATCTGGGGCCATGTGATCAGTTCCTCGCTTTCTCCAGACTCAGGCTGTCCTACTGTTGGAATATCAGGGGCATCTGGCTTATCCGGCAGTTCCACATACTCACTTAAATCCTCATAGACGCTCTGGCCCTCTTCGTATTCATGAAAGATTTTATATATCTGATACGCACTGAAGGCGATCCCACATCCAAAAAGCAAAACCAGTATGGTGCAAACAATCTTCTTTTTCATAATTTATTCGCCTTCTCTTTCATCTCTCTCGCAGTCGGGTTACTATAAATCAGTGTGGTCTGGACATTGCTGTGTCCAGCCTGGTTGGCCACTTCATGAATGGAGTACCCAGCATCAAGGGCGTTGGAGCAAAAGTAATGCCTCAGTGTTTTAGGCGTAATGACATCCGAATACTGGTTAAAAATCTGATTGATGCGCGAGGGATTCATTTTCCCACTCTGGCGGCTGACGAACAGATAGGGACTATCCGAGTGACGCACCTTCAGGTATTCCCGGATGGCGTGGACAATCTTATCGTTGATATAGACGATCCGATGCTTATCGCCTTTACCGACAATACGGATCTCCTTCGCCACTAAGTCCACATGATCCAGCCTGAGATTCACGCATTCACTGCGCCGGATACCGGAATACGCATATAACGTGACAATCGCATAGTCCCGTTTGTTGCCGCCCTCCAACAGCCGCTGTCGGAATGCCTCCACATCCTTTTTCTCCACCGTACAGGGACTGGCATACTGAATCTGGATCTTCATAAAATCACCGTCCAGTACAACCATCTCAGTCTGGCGGCCAGCTACGGTCAGATGCTCATTCAGACTCCGCAGGGAAGACAAGTGGTTATTGATGGTCCGCGGATGATAGCGCCGCACATTGCGCATATATGAAATGTACTCCAGCACATTGGCCCGGTATAGAAGCCTTGGTTCCTCACCAAAGCTGTCCCGGCACCAGGAAAGGAACAGCTCGATATCCCGGCAATAGGTCTTTACTGTATTCTCTGCCATTCCAATACTGCGCAGGTATTCTTTGAAATCTTCTAACACAAATATCGCCTCCTTATTCTCATTACACGATTGGGAGGCGCCCATTACAACGGGATTTGATTATGTTTAACTCATTTTCCCGGAACTGCCTTATGATTATGTTTAACTCGAAGCTGCTTTTGCCCTCGCACTGCTCTCCCAGTTAAATATAATTGGCATTATATCTAAGTCGATTTTCTCTTCTCATCTTCAAGTGCTACATAAATGAATTTCTTTTGTGGTTCTCTTGATATTATTCAGGTTTCCGAATATAATAATGGTATGTGCAGAAAGGAGCCAAAACCATATGAAATATCTCTCCACTACTGAAGCGGGAAAAAAGTGGAACCTGTCTGCTCGCCGCATTGCTGTTCTCTGTAGCGAGGGACGGATTGAGGGCGCCCAGAAAGCTGGCGCTAACTGGATTATTCCTGATGATGCAAAAAAACCGGCTGATGCGCGGATTAAAAGCGGTAAATATATTAAAGAGGTACAAACAAATGTCTGAAAAGCAAAATATAGAGTGGAAAGCAAAATGGAAGGACAACTATCTGGAGTGGATCTGCGGATTCGCCAATGCCCAGGGTGGAAAACTATATATCGGAATAGACGATAACGGAAATGTCATCGGCCTGAACAACATCCGCAAGCTGATGGAGGATATTCCCAATAAAATCCGCAATGCCATGAGCATTGTTGTCGATGTAAATGCTATGTCAAAGGACGGAAAAGACTATATTGAGATTGTTGTACCATCATATCCGGTTGCTATTTCCTGTAAAGGTGTCTATTATTATCGCAGTGGCAGCACTATGCAGACGCTTTCTGGACCCGAACTGGAGAGTTTTATTCTTCGCAAGCGCGGCGCCTCCTGGGATAATATGCCTCTGCCCGGTTTTACAATCAACGATATCGACGATGAGCTTGTCAATCGTTTCAAATCCCTGGCAGCTAAGAAGCAGCGGCTTGACGAAAGCGTTTTAGATGAGCCGAAAGATATCCTGATGGAGAAACTTCGCCTGACCAATGCAGGGTACTATACAAATGCGGCTATGCTTTTGTTCAGCAAGAATCCTGATCGCTGGCAGTTGGGTGCATATACAAAAATCGGTTTTTTTGAAACAAATGCAGATCTGGTATATCAGGATGAAATACATGGATCGCTTCTGGAGCAAATAGATAAAATCATGGAAGTAATCCACCTGAAATATATGAAGGCCAAAATCTCCTATGAGGGTATGCAGAGAATTGAACGTTACTTCGTCCCAAATGCAGCCCTGAGAGAGGCCCTCTTGAACGCCTTATGCCACAAGCAGTATGAATCCTGCACTCCAATCCAGATCAGCGTTTATGAAGACAAATTATACATTGCAAACTGCGGAAGACTGCCAGAAAACTGGACAGCAGAGAATTTAATGCAGAAGCATGCTTCCAAACCATATAATCCCAGCATTGCGAATGTCTATTATCTCGCCGGCTTTATTGAGAGCTGGGGGCGCGGTGTCGAAAAGATTTGTCAGGCTTGTTCGGAAGATGGTGTTCCCCTGCCAGAATACACGATCCACCCTGGCGATATTATGATTAAATTTACAGGGCCGGAAGACAGAATTGTCCGTACCTTTACCTCTACGGTTACTGAAAGGGTGACTGCAAAGGTGACTGCAAAAGAACAGGAAGTCCTTAATATTATCCTTGAAGATCCCGGATATTCCATGTCCGATATCGCTGACAAGCTTTCTGTGAGCAGAAAGACTATTGCCGCCCGTATTAAATCTTTAAAAGAAAAAGGCGTAATTACAAGAGTAGGTGCAACCAAAAATGGGCACTGGCAAATAAACGATGAACAATAAGGCGGTGAGCAGATGCCAAGACGACAATTCAAACTCGCACGGCAAATCAATAAATTAAAAACAATGGAAGCTGCAGATCGTCTCGGCGTCTCCCAGCCTACCCTCAACGCCTGGGAGGGGGAACGGAAATCTCCCGGTCTGGACAATCTGGAGAACATGGCGGATCTTTATGGAGTCACGACGGACTTCCTCTTAGGACGCACAGACCAGACTCAGATGAATCCGACCAGACCAGTTTCGCTGCAGCAGCTTCCGATCTTACACGGCAGGCCGGTCTGGTCCCCAACGCATGGCTGGATGCTGGTAAATGCAATGGGCCAAAAGCTGATCTGTCCGGATGGCAGTATGATAGGCTTTTCGGATACAGATGAGTTATTTACGATCCCGCCTCAGTTTGCAGATTCGGCCCTGCCGCAGGGGCAGCCGCTCTCCAGACTGGAATTACATGAGCAGCGTGAGATCTGGCTGGAACCTATCTCCTGTGATACTCATTTAAGAGAGGAGCTGCGTGGCTATTACAGGATCAAATCCCGCTGGGCCGAGAATGAGTATGGGAACCGGTTTTACCTGGATACCTATGGGGCCAAGTGGCTGGCCTTTGATCAAAAACTATAATCCCCGAAGAAAACACCGATACCCAGCTTCATCTATGCTGAGCATCGGTGTTTTGTCGTTGTGCTATTTGAACAGGCTGCCGAATCATATGATTATTCATTTGTTTTGGACTACGTTATTTCGGCCTTCTTCAGACAAGTTTATAAGGAGATGTGCCTTCAGATTACCTGATTCTTATGCGCCTCCTTCAGTTTTTAGAAGCTTTCTTCCCTCGTCATCCCCGATCCATAAGTCGAGTTCGCGGATCAGAACTTCTCTTCTACTATGAAAATTCTTTGTAAGGGTAAAAATGTACTTGTATACTATATAGATTCATAATCTTGAACTGTAAAAACAGTTCTATTACCTTTAGCAGCATATAAAACCGGAACATGGTTGGTGGAAGCGGTATCTGCTGCAGTTCATCAAAGATTTCTTTTAATTGCGATGCTATCTTAATGACACAGAACTGGCTGTCTATCTGCAGCAAATCTGCCAGGCCCTGAATATACTCCCAAATCTCAGGAAATGCCTGCATATCTTCTTCACAAAGCTGCTGCGGATTTACTAAAATCACAATGTCAACACCATAGCGAATAAAAGCTGTAGGTAAGTGCTTCCCTACCTGATATATGATACAAAAATTACTCATGGAACACTTCTGTATAACAATCGTTGACGGAATATCCTTTAACTGAGAACAGACCTTTTGCTCCTGTGCCGGACAGTCCTTATTGAAATACAAAATCTCAATTCCTGATACAATCGGAAATACCATCGCCTGATCGTAATTCGTAATTTCACCCCCTATTTGCTGCTTTTCCATTTCTGCCAATATGATGTCTATAAACGGTGTAAAAATATCTATCATCCCCTAATACCAGAGAAAACAACGCATTTATTGATACTAAGAGCGGCGCATACTTACACTCGCATTACGCCGCTCCTATCTGCATTACTTCTCTTGTGCTGCCAACTCCGTCATGTTTCTGAATATAGAGGCCACCATGAAAACGGCCAAAATCACTACAATCAGGTCAGTCAGCGCCGGAGCCAGGAATACGCCGGTCACGCCCAGGCCGCCAATCATAGGCACGATAAACGCCAGCGGAATGAACAGTACGATCTGACGCAGCATTACCAGAACGCTGGCCTTTGATGCCTTTCCCAAAGACTGCATCAGCGTGATGCTCATAATCAGGAAACCGAGCAGGACATAGGTACTGAACAAAATCCGCAGATCAGAAACACCCTGGTTCACAAGGCTTGCATCCTTGATAAACCACGAAAGGATCGTCCGGGGCGCAAGCTCAATCGGGATATAGAAAATCAATGTCAGAACCGTAGCGCCAAGAACGAAGCCCTTTGTTACCCGTTTTACCCGGTCATACTGTTTCGCGCCAAAGTTCGTACCAACCGCAGGCTGGAAGCCCTGACTCATTCCCCAAAGAGGAATAAAGGCAAAGGACTGGATACTTAAAGCCGCGCCCAAAATGATCTGCCACTCATCGCCGCCGTAGTTATGCGCCACTCGGTAGAGAACCGTCTGCTGTACCAGGGTCATTACCTGCATGAGCATGGCAGAGAATCCAACGCCAAAGATTTCGGAAACCAGACTCTTTTCAATCCGAACACCGTGAATCCGTACATTCTTGCTCTTAGCCGCAAAGTGCCACATCATAGCTGCAGCATAGAGGATCTGCGAAATAATGGTCGCATAGGCGGCACCGTCAATCCCCATTCCATAGGGATTCAGAACAGAAATCAGGATCGGGTCCAGGATAATGTTCAAAATCGCAGAACCTGCGCTGAATATCATCGCCTGCTTCAGAAGGCCCTCGCCCCGCATAATCATATTGGAGGACTGCGCGAAATTGACGAACAGACTTCCGGCGAAGATAATCCGCAGGTATCGGGTAGCCAGATTCAAAATCTCGCCCTCAGAACCACTCAGAGTCAGTAGCTGGCGTGTAAAAATCATACCAACCACAGTGATGATGATACCAAAAAGGAGATTCAATGCGATCAGGTTGCCCATGATTTTGTCAATGGTGTCCTGGTCTTTTTTGCCGACTGCGCGGGACAAAACCGAAGCGGAGCCAACGCCGATCAGCGTAGATACGCCGGTGTTAATCAGCGTGAACGGATAGGATACGGAAACCGCAGCCATCGCCACCTCGTTAATAAGCTGGCCGACAAAAACCCGGTCCATCAGGTTATACAGCCCAACCACCACCATACCGATGATGGCAGGCAAACTAAGTGAAATAATGAGCTGCAACGGGGATGCCGTCAGCAGCATCGTTCTTGTATCTGCTTTCTTACTCATAATCTTCCTCCTGTCAGCCGATGCTCCAGCCCTCAGCCTTTTCTCTGATTTCAATAAATCGCTTATATACGCCGTCCTGCTTTATAAGTTCCTCATGGGTTCCCTGCTGGGCAATACCTCCGCCATCCACCACAAGAATTTTATCGGCGTTCTGAATGGTGGCAAGCCGGTGAGCAATCGTAATGATCGTCTTGCCGTGAGTAAGAGCGCTGATTGCCTCCTGGATCAGATGCTCATTCTCCGGGTCAATGCTTGCTGTCGCTTCGTCCAAAATAACGATAGGCGCATCTTTCAGGATTGCGCGGGCGATAGAAATGCGCTGCTTTTCTCCGCCCGACAGAGAGGAACCGCCTTCGCCAACCATCGTATCGTAGCCATCCGGCAACGCCATAATGAAGTCATGGCAGCGGGCCTTTTTTGCAGCCTCTACGATCTGTTCATCCGTTGCCTGGGGGCTGCCAAAGCGTATATTGTTTCGGATCGTGTCATGGAACAAATAGACATTCTGGAATACCATGCTGATATTCCGAAGCAGCGAATCACAGGTATAGTCTTTTACATCCCTGCCGCCAATCCGAATGACGCCGCTGTTCACATCATAAAAGCGCGCAATCAGATTGCAGAGTGTGGATTTACCGCTTCCAGAGGGGCCTACGATAGCGGTTGTGGTATTCTGCGGAATCTGGAATGTCACATCATGCAGAATCTCCCGGCTGTCATATCCAAAAGATACATTCTGAAACTCAATGCCATATCCGTCAGGCGTAATGTCAGACCCATCCTGATCTATGTACTCCACCTGTTCGACCTTCTCCAACTTATTCATTGCGGAATCAATGACTCCGAGGATATGGGCGGAATCATTGATCGTCTCCACGCTGCCGAAAATCGTAAAGGAAAACATACAGAACATCAGCATAACCGGGAGCGACATTTGACCGCCCACGGTCATCCATGCCGTAATCATTACCAGACCTACGGAAGCCAGTTTTAATGCAAACAGGTGCAGGCAGTTAAAAGGAGTAAATCCCTTCTCAATCTTGATATTGATGTCCTTGCTTTCCTTGCAGGCATTTTTCATACTGGCTACCGAAGCGCCCTCCTGTCCAAAGGATTTCACAATAGAAAGTCCACGGACATATTCAATGGCGGCTCCCGACAAATCCTCCACAGCCTTCTCACTGACAGGTGCGTTTTTCTCGCTCTGTACGGAAACTCCATGCAGGAAAAGGAAAGAAACAAATACGCCCGCAATCGCTATGAGAGCTGCCGGAATACTGAAAACCGCAAGGCAAAGGACAATAGCGATCACATTGA
Organism: Eubacteriales bacterium; assembly: GCA_030524285.1. Taxonomy (GTDB): domain Bacteria; phylum Bacillota; class Clostridia; order Oscillospirales; family Butyricicoccaceae; genus Butyricicoccus_A. The sequence goes on along the minus strand of JAUNGQ010000002.1, from coordinate 91,494 downwards.
TATAGCCGTTGACCACTTCGTTAATCATTCTCATGCCCTGAAGTTCCAGCGTGGAAAGCTCTGTCGTAACGGTACTCAGGATGTCACCGGCGCTGTTTTTCTGGAAATATCCAAGAGATACCCGTTTCAGAATATCACCGATTTTAATTCGCTGTTCTGCCACCAGCTCATAGCCAATGCTTTCCTGCAATTTTGCCCGCCAGTAAGAGAACAGAAACCGCAGAAAAACAAGTACCGCGATGGCAGCAAAGGACATCCAGATAAGAGAGGTATGAAATGCTGTTCCGCTTTTTACACTTTCAATGACCTCGCCCAGAGTATAGGCGGCTACCATTGTCGGGGCCGCGCCAAACCATGTAGCAAAAAAGGCGCATACAAATCCAAGGTACAAACGCTTTTTGTAGGGGCCGCACCAGTCAATAATTCGTTTCGTTGTTCTAAACATGAAGGGCCACCTCACTTTCATCGGAAACTGCCCAGGCTTTTGCTCCAATATGCGCTTTCCACATATCCGCATAGAGAGGACTGGATTTCAGAAGTTCCCCCTGCTTGCCGACCGCTTCAATATGTCCCTGCTTCAGCAGGACAATCTGATCGGCGTTCTGGATCGTAGAAAGACGATGTGCAATTACCAGCAAGGTCTTTCCTTTGGTAAGCGCCATAATAGACTGCTGGATCTTATCCTCATTCTCTGGGTCAGTAAATGCTGTTGCTTCGTCCAAGATCACGATAGGAGCTTTTTTCAGGATGGCGCGTGCAATAGCAATACGCTGTTTCTCTCCGCCGGACAGTCTCTTTCCGGCGTCTCCGGCCGGAGTATCGTAACCCTTCTCCAGCTTGCCGATAAATTCATCGCAGCACGCTGCTTTTGCTGCCGCAAAAACCTGTTCGTCTGTTGCGGACGGATCACCCAACCGGATATTTTCTTTCAGGGAGCAGTTAAACAGGAAGTTGTCCTGCGTCACAAAGCTGACCGTATCGGAAAGCTGCTTTAGAGGAATGTCCTTGATGTTGACTCCACCGATTTTGATACTGCCCTCCGACACATCCCAGAACCGGGCGATCAACCGGGCCACCGTAGACTTGCCGCCGCCAGACGGTCCCACCAGAGCGGTAAAGCTACCCTGGGGCATTTTCAGGTTTACATCCTGCAGTACCATTTCGTTCTCTTTTCCGGTGTAGGAGAAAGAAACGTGATCCAGTTCAATGTCAGTATGGAGCAGAGTAACCGGCTTATCGGCGTTTGGCAACTCCGGCATGTTGATATATGCCATTGTTTCCCTGATACCGTACTCCATGATCTTGATTTCGTTCACGAACACTTCCAGACGCATCAAAGGAGCGATGATACTCAAAGATAAAATCAGGCACATACAAAGTTCTACTGGAGTCAGCGCCCCGGACGAAAACAGAAGCAGACCAACCGGCAAGGTGATCAGCAAGGTCGTAGGGAGAATCGCAAAGGCCAGATACATCATCTTCCATGTACTCTGATACCAATCCAGAATATAGTCCTTAAAAGAGGACACAGCCTTATCGAACTTCTCATAAGAGCTGGTAGCCTGATTGAACGCTTTGACTACCTCGATTCCTTCCACATACTCCACAATGACGCTGTTCACATGGCTGCTTGATTTCATGTAAGTATCATATCTTTCAGAGTAGCCACGCATCATAAGCATCATCGGAATCGCTGCCAGCGGAATCGTTGCAATCGAGGCAAGCGCCATCCGCCAGTCAAAGACGATCAGAAAAATGAAAATCGCAATGGGGATTACAATGTTACCCGTTGCTTCCGGTATGAAGTGGGCCAGCGGCGGCTCAATCGCCTCTACCCGGTCTACAATCACACTTTTGATCTGGCCGATGGTCTTATTCATCACATCGCCCAGCGGCGCTTTCATCAGTTTATCCGCAATCTGCATACGGATTGTTTCCAGGATCGTGTATGCGCCCACATGAGACAGGATCGTGGAAATGGCAAAGAACAACAGCTTGACCGCATATCCGGCAATGCAGATTCCACACCAAAACAAAATCTGTGACCACTCAGCATTTTGCTCAATAAACAGCTTCAAAATCTGGTAGACACCGAAGAAAGGGACAAATCCGCCGAACACGCTAATAATGGAACAAAGCACAGACAAAATCATTTTCCCCTTGCAACGAGCGGCAAACGAAAGGAGTGCCTGAAACCAGGATTGTTCGTCTTTCAATGAAGATACCTCCTTTTTGTGCAGGCCGCTTGATTTTTCTTGAATTACACCAAGAAGTCTGCTATACTTTTTAACAGGTTAGCAGAATCTAACCTGCCTGGAATTTAATCTATCGCATTTCAAAGGTCAAATCAATAGACGCGACTGACTTTCGTTGAAACCGGATACAGGTTCGTCGAAAGTGGACACAAGGAGAACCACTATGGAAAAACAAACATTGAAACTGTCCCAACCCTTTTTAGATGAGATCGGATTTCATCCCTGCGCGTGTAAGCCGAACCTCAACCTGGAGGGCTTATGCTATGAGCCGCCGGAAGAACTGGGGGAGGGTTATTATTGGTATTATGAAAAAGAAGGAATGTTTACTGTTGGCGTGATAGATTTACGCTTAAAGGAGGACAAACTGGTTGAATACCAGCAGCAGCCATTTATCTCAATCAACTACTACTACACAGTATCGGCGGAGGAACTGGCTCCCTATAAAAGGATCAATGCGAACTGCATCAGAGGGCATGTATCCAACGGCGAACTGTTTCGGGCCAGATACCATAAAAATGTACCCATGCACGGCATTGATCTCATGCTGATGCCTGGATATTACCATGATTATCTGGAGCAAAAATATCCCGGTGAATTTCCCGACCCGCAGGCTGCCTTTCGCAGCATTGACGGCGTAACGGATTTCCCGGAATTGGTTTTGCTTATGCGGCAGATACAGACTTTTCAGGGAACCGGCATATCCGCCCATCTTTTTTATGAAAGCAAGGTGTCCGAGGCCCTTTCTCTGATTATTGAAAAAACGAAACAGGATACCGGATTTATCCCCAGCGGCGAATTATCCAAAGAAGATCTGATGAATCTGGATGCTGTAAAATCTTATATCGAGGATCACTTTGCCTTTGACATCCGAACCGATCAGCTGACAAAAATCGCCTGCATGGGGCAGACGAAGCTTCGATACTCTTTCAAAAAGCTTTACGGATATACCATTACAGAGTACATTCAAAACAAACGGATTGCCCATGCCGAATATATGTTGGTTGCTACGGATTTTCCGGTCAGGCAGATTGCAGAGGCGGTCGGCTATCATCATCCCGGACGTTTTTCCGGTCTGTTTCAGCGAACTACCGGGTTGTTCCCTGATGAATACAGGCGCCTGATGCAACAGAAAGAATAGCTGCAATAGGAAAACACCGATACCCAGCTTCATCTTTGCTGAGCATCGGTGTTTTGTCGTTGTGCTATTTGAACAGGCTGCCGAATCATATAATTATTCATTTGTTTTGGACTACGTTACTTCGGCATTTACAGACGTTTATAAGGAGAGTTGTCTGCAAGGTATCTGTTCTACTCTGCTTCTTTGTGCGCCTCCTCTTTGTTAAAATATAGTTGTTAGCTCATCTCTCCGAATGCTCAACCTGCGCTTCAAAGAAACTGGATAACTACTTAGATTCTACTGAATCCGACTCAATGGAATTTCATTCTCAGTTCAAGAGAACTTCAAATCATTCGTGCTTTTTCGACATAATACCGTCAAAGAAGACCGACAGCAAAGCTACAAGGAAGCTTTACCATCGGCCTCATTTATATATCCTGATTAAATTTATATCCATATCCCCGAACCGTGAGGATCACATAGCGCCCCAGCTTCTTTCGGATCGAATAGATGCTGCTCTCTATATTGTGATAATCGCAGGCCACAGCATTCTCGCTGCTTACAGCCTCATATATCTGTCGGGCTGTCAGGACCTGGCCTGCATGCTGCGCAAGATAATACAGCACATCAAACTCCCTGGTCGTCAGCTCCACTTCCTGATCGTTGAGATACACCTGCCTGCGTCGGGGATGAATTTCCATGCCCTGAAATTTCAGCGCTGGCTCCGCTGGAACATATACACGCTCCATAACCTGTTCATCCGACAGGACCGTCATGATCTTATCTATGATGTACTCTTCAGAATTGGAAAATGTGAGTACCATTATTTTCCCATGCCATCACCCCATTTTCTATTTAGCAGCTTCATTCTGCTTCCGGTATTCAGCCGGAGCAATCTTCATCACATCCCGAAAAGCATTGGCAAACTTACTTTGGTTTTCATACCCTACCTGATTCGCAATCTCCGCTATGGTTGCCTGTGTCTGGCGAAGCAGTACAGCAGCCTGCCTGATGCGATACGCCTTCATATAGGTTCCAATAGGCTGCCCATAGACACCTTTGAAGGTATCCTTTAAGCTTGCAGTATTGATCAGATATTCCTTTGCCAGTTCTTCAATCGTTGGACGCTCCTGCAGGTTGGAAATCAACCGTTTGTGAATCTCCCGGACAATTTCTACCTGTGGAGAGGTATACAACTCCCGCTGCTTTTCTTTCTTCACATCCACCATGCACAGAAACAGTAACAGTTCCTGAACCTTCAGCATGAAATAGGGCTTTTGCAAGCGATCCGGTACGGAGTAAAGCTCCGAAAAGATATGCTCAATCTCATCCTTTGCCCGCATGACAAAGCAGGTTCCGTCATTACAGAATTTTTCCTTGAAGTCTGTAATACCAACGCCGCTCTCTGCAAGGATGGCAGGCGGATTCTTTGAAACAATTTCCAGATCAAGTACGACAGAAATCCCACGGTAATGCTTCAGAGGAAATGAGATTTCTGATGCACAGTTATCCATTGTATGAATGGAAAGATCGCCCTCTCCAAGGTACAGACAGGAACCGCTTTGCAATTTGCTGCCCTCTCGACCTTCCCGGCAGTGGTTGATCTCCAGTATGTTTTTGTCAAGGTTGCCATCCCAGTAGCAGCTTGCCGCTTCAAAGTCATTGTAAATGAGCTGAATACCGGGATAGACCTGATAGACCGTCATAAGGCCTAGGCCATCCGCGCAATCCATCTTATAGACAGTACAATATCCGTCATTATCATGTGGAACGACTGCGGATAACCCCGTAGCATTGGTAATAGGGTTTTCGCTCATAGCATTCCTTCCATTATCTCGTATTTGTTCTTCCAGAACCTTACTGGCTTCTTTTATTATATATTTTTTCTTCATTTTACTCAGCTCCAATCGGCAGGATTTACAATCCATTTAGAATTATATTACATCCTGTCAAACTGTGCAAATGAAGAGAAAAGCCGATGCCTTTCTATGGTGGGAAAAGCATCGGTTTTATTGTCTCACAACGGTAATTACGCCAACATCAATTATGTTATTTGCTGGTGCCCCACAGTCCATCGGCAACTGGTTTCCATCTTCTTGCATAAGGCTCACACTTGTCACACAGATGGTCAACCGACTCCGGCGACTGCAAATCTGTTGATTTTGCCCCGGTTCGTTTTACCATTTCCCTTAAAAGCTGAGGATTCTCCAGCATGGGGCAAGGTCGAAGCATGTTCTTATTGAATGGCTGTCCGTCATGGTATGCCATAAAGATCGGACTCTTCAGCGCATCCAGCAAACTGCAGTCGTGGATATTTACATTGGAATAGTGGATGAACACACAAGGCTCCACATCGCCGGCAGCGTTGATGTGCAGGTAATTCCGGCCACCTGCAATACAGCCGCCCACATATTCTGCATCGTTCTGGAAGTCCATACTGAAGATTGGTTTTGCATTTCGGAATGCTCGAATGCGTTCATAAACAAGTTGCCTCTGATCCGGCGTTGGAAGAAGCTCCGGCACCGCCTCATTACCAACGGGCATATAATGGAAGAACCACACAAACATAGCTCCCATTTCTATCATCATGTCAAAGAATTGCTCGCTACTGATATCTGCATAGTTGGCACTGGTATAGCAGGCGGAGATTCCAAAGGGAAGCTTATTTTGCCGAAGCAGATCCATAGCTCTCATTACCTTTTCAAAAACGCCTTTTCCGCGCCGTCCATCATTTGCCGTTTCAAATCCTTCCAGACTGATCGCGGGAACAAAATTTTTTACCCGCAGCATCTCCTGGCAGAACTCCTCATCAATCAGTGTTCCATTAGTAAAGGACAGAAATTCGCAGTCTGGGTGCCGTTCACACAGCGTAATCAGATCCTTTTTCCGGACCATCGGCTCACCACCGGTATAGATATACATATAAGTCCCCAGTTCTTTTCCCTGGCACACGATGCTGTCAATCGTGTCCAGACTGAGATTCAACTTATGCCCATACTCCGCCGCCCAGCAACCCGTACAGTGCAGGTTGCAAGCCGATGTCGGGTCCAACAGAATCGCCCACGGAACATTGCAGTTTTCTCTTGCCCGAACCTCTTCCTGCACCGCGGAACCTTTCAACGCTGAATTGACGATGAAATTCTGGAAAAAAGTTTTTCTTACACCTTCGTCCAACTGGTATGCTTTCATAATAAGCCGATACCAGTTTCCCTTATTTTCGATTGCCTGCCTAAAAGCAGCCCGTTGCCCTTCAAACCATCCGTCTGGAAGAACCTTATCCATCAGCGTCATGGCTTTTGAGATATTAGTTTCCGGATCTTTTTCCAAATAATCTAATACTGTACTAACGGCAGTGGCAAACGCAGTATTTTTCACAGATTCAATAATACTCATATCACTTTTTGTCGGCAGACATCAAGCCTGCCGACTTTCTCCTATGTTATTTCAGTGCATCTTTCCAAAGAAGCTTTTTTAAGATCCAAAGGCCAGCGCCAATCACTGAAAGAATGGCTGCTGAACCTAATATTTTCTTGAGTGTCATACATGCCCTCCTTACCGATTCACAGTCGAAGTCGCCGGCATCTTACGGAACTCAAAGAGCATCATGAAAACAGTAATCACAACCAGAATTGCATCCGTCAGGGCAATCGCCAGCCAGACACCTCGGATACCCAAACCGCCGATCATCGGCAGAACTACACAGAGAGGGATAAACAGGATGATCTGGCGGAACAGCACCAGCCAGGTTGCCTTATTCGCCTTACCCAGAGACTGGAACAGGGTTACAGCAATCATGAAGCTGCCCTGCAGAACATAGGTGCTGAACATGATCCGGAAGTTTGTTGCGCCTGATGCAGCGATACCCGGCGTTGTCAGGAACATGGACAAGATCTTTTCCGGGAACAGTTCGGCAGGGATATAGAATACCAGGGACAGCAGCGTTGCAGCGGCAATGAAAACTCTGGTTAGTGTCTTTACCCGGTCATAGTCCTTCGCACCATAGTTTGTACCGGCGGCAGGCTGGAAGCCCTGACTGATGCCCCACAGAGGAACAAAAGAGAAATTCCAGAAGCGGAGCGCCGCGCCCAACAGAAGCTGCGAAGTCTCGCCACCATAATTAGAGGCCACACGATAAATTACCGTCTGCTGTACCAGAGTCAAAATCTGCATCAACAGAGCAGATACTCCGACAGCAAGAACCTGAGGAAGCAGCTCACCATCAATGCGGATACGCCCGATCTTCACATGAGGGCTTTTCTTCTTGAAATACCACAGGGTAATCGCAGCCTGGACAAACTGGGAAAAAATCGTTGCATAAGCAGCTGCTTCGATTCCCATGCCGTAAGGATTCAGAATGCTGATGAAAATAGGGTCAAGGATGATATTCAAAATAGCGCCGCTGGCAATAATGGTCATTGCCTTTTTCAGCTGACCCTCACCACGGATGACCATATTGGCACTCTGGAAGAAGTTTACGAACAGAGAACCGGCGAACACGATCCGCAGATACTTTTCAGCATAGTTCAAAATATTGTCGCTGGCTCCGGTCAGAGAGAGAAGCTGGCGGGTAAACACCATACCCACAACAGTGTAAATGACAGACAGCAGAAGAACCATCGCAACCAGATTGCCCATGATCTTCTTAATTGTGTTTTCATCCTTCTTGCCGATAGCGCGGGATAATACCGAAGCAGAACCCACACCCAGCATAGCTGCTGATCCGGCGTTGATCAGCGTTAATGGATAAGATACCGAGATGGCGCCCATCTGCACATCACCGACCATCTGGCCGACAAAAATGGAATCCATCATGTTGTAAAGCCCAACGACCACCATACCGAGAACCGCAGGGATACTGAGTTCTATCATCAGGGGCCAGGGGCGCTTCGTTAAAAGCTTTGTTCTTGTGTCAAGTGCTTGTTTCATCACTCTAATCCTCCTGATATATCTTTATTAGTCATGTCTAACCAACCATATAAAGTATATAAAATTACATCTCCTTTGTACGCTCCAACGGGCAGGAGTTGCGCTCCAATCGGAAACAAAATTCCCATACCCGGTAGGGGAACTTAATTTCTCTCTATAGACAAACAGGAATGCAATTCTATATCTGCTTTGTTTTCTCTTATTTCAGGAAACCATTGATAATCTGCTCTTCTGCCTGCTGTTCAGTAAGGCCGAGGCTCATTAGCTTCACAATCTGTTCACCGGCTATCTTGCCAATGGCCGCCTCATGGATCAGTGCAGCATCCGTACAATTCGCCGCAATCTCCGGCACCGCCCGGACACTGGCCTCATCCATAATGATAGCGTCACACTCGGTATGTCCATTGCAGGGAGCATTTCCATTGACACGGGAGATAAAGAGCTGCTTTGAGTGTTCCTTTGCTACGGAACGTGAAACAATATGTGTCCCGGCCCCGGCTCCATTCAGTGCCACCTCAAAGGTGCTTTTGGCGGTTTGACAGCCATGTGTCAGCAGGCGTTCCGTGACTACCAGCGTTGCTCCTGCGGCAAGGTCTGCCGTAGTTATTCTTTCTGTGGAGTCCACGCCCTTGATCTGCGCAGTCTCCATTTCCATGTACCCATTTTCCGCAATATGTATGATGGTCTGCGGATTCATGATTCGTTTTCCCATGCCGTCTCCACGGCCATAATGCTTTTCAATATACCGGACCTTTGCGCCGGGGGCGATGAAGAATCGGTGAATGCCGTCATGCTGACTGTTTTTTGTTCCTCCGTTGTGGATTCCACAGCCGGCTATAATGGTCACATCGGCAGCCTCTCCAATATGAAAGTCATTATAGACTGCCTCAGTAAGTCCGGACTGGCTGATGATTACCGGTATATGCACGCTTTCACCCTTTACGCCAGGCTTTACGATAATGTCAATACCAGACCCATCTGCTTTTGATACGATATCAATATGTTCTGTTGTTTGGCGCTCCACACTCTTCCCATTGGAGCGAATGTTAAAGGCCCCGACTGGGATCTCGTGCAGGCCGGCAACAGCCTCCAGAAGTTCTTTCTGTATCAGATCCATTCTTATCCCTTCCTTTCCTGATAGAACCGGCAGCCGCCCAGACTGGAGCTGCCCAGAAGCTGCGGTAGCACCTCGCTGCGCTCTCCCTGGCATACGATCTTACCATCGGCCACTACAAAAACCACATCCGCTATATTCAGGATGCGTTCCTGATGGGAGATGATCAGAATGGAACCATGGAGCTTTTGCTTCATATTTTCAAATACCTGTACCAGATTCTGAAAGCTCCAAAGATCAATTCCCGCCTCCGGCTCATCAAAGATAGAAAGCGGAGCGGATCTGGCCAAACTGATCGCAATCTCAATCCGTTTCAGTTCTCCTCCGGATAAGCTGCTGTTGACTTCTCGGCGGATATAATCCTTTGCACACAGGCCCACCTCGGAAAGATATTCGCACGCCTGCGAAGTCGTCAGTTCATGGCCTACGGCAATCCGTATCAAATCCAGTACGGTGATTCCTTTGAAGCGAACCGGCTGCTGAAACGCAAAGCTGATTCCTTTCTGCGCCCTCTCCGTAATGCCCATATGGGTAATGTCTGCGCCATTGAGCAGGATCTGTCCGGAGGTTGGCTGTTCAATCCCGGCAATAATTTTTGCCAGGGTTGACTTTCCTCCGCCATTCGGACCAGTTACCGCAATAAAGCGGTCATCTGGCAACAATAAATTGATTTGTTTTAGTATTTCTTTTGAGCCGGAATCTCCGGATACCTCAAAAGAGACATTTTTAAGTTCCAGCATATGTTCCTCCGTAAAATGAGCGGTACAGCCCATATCCGAACCGCACCGCCCTGAAAATCATTGATTCATTTTCTCCAGAAGCTGAAGCGCTTCCTCTATTTTGCTATTGGACTCCTCAGTCTGCAGACCTTCCTTGACACAGCAGCGGATATGTGCCTGGAGTATATCCTGGTTCGCACCCTTTATGAGCGCCTGTGCAGCTGACAGCACATTAGAAATATCCGCGCAATACCGGTCCTCGTCGATCATTTTCAAGGCCGCATCAATCTGCCCGCGGGCGATCTTCAGCTTGTGAGTCACATCTTTCTTTGGGGCCTTCATGCGCTTACTGGATGGCGGTTACTTCGTAACCAGCATCCTCAACTGCCGCACGAAGTACATCTTCAGCCACATCCGCAGAAAGATTCACGGTCGCAGTCTTTGCTCCCAAATCCACCTGAGTATCAGAAACGCCGCTGACAGCCTCCAGTGCCTTCTTCACATGATTTACGCAGTTCATGCACACCATACCTTCAATATTGATTACCTTTTTCATGTTTGATTCTCCTTGTCTAATTTTTTTAGGGGATGAAAGGCACTCGCTTTCATCTATGGTTTGAATTTCATCGGCTGTTTCCTGACGCTTCGGCTTAAAGAAACGCAGGCGCAGCGCATTGGTTACTACAAATACGGAACTAAAGCTCATGGCAAAAGCGCCAATCATGGGATTCAGTTTCAGTGCAAAGGGCAGATAGAATAGTCCCGCCGCCACCGGAATACCGATGATGTTATAGATAAATGCCCAGAACAGATTCTGCTTGATATTGCGGATGACCGCCTTACTCAGCTGAATTGCAGTGGCCACATCCAGAAGATCGCTCTTCATCAGGACAATATCTGCCGATTCAATCGCCACATCCGTTCCGGCCCCAATAGCGATACCGACATCTGCTCTCGCCAATGCCGGGGCATCGTTGATGCCATCGCCAACCATCGCAACCTTTTTCCCGTTGTCCTGCAGGCGTCTGATTTCCGTTTCCTTGTCCTGAGGGAATACCTCGGCCACAACGCGATCCACGCCGACCTGACGCCGGATCGCCTCTGCAGTTTTCGCATTATCGCCGGTCAGCATGACTACTTCAATGCCCATGCCGGTCAATTCCGCTATGGCCTGCTTACTGGTGGGCTTGACGACATCTGCAACGGCAATGACACCAATGAGCTGCCTGCCCCGGGCAAAGAACAGCGGTGTTTTACCGTCAACGGCCATTTCCTCTCCCAGCTGGAGAAGTGCGCCGCCTTTGATACCATTCGCATCCATCAGACGCCGGTTTCCTGCAAAGCAGGTTTCATTCCCAATCTGGCCAACCAGGCCCTGACCGGGAATCTGTTTGAAATTCTCCACCGGCAGGAAAGAAAGGCCAAAAGCTTCAGCTTCCGCCACAATCGCATCCGCCAAAGGATGCTCAGACAGCTTCTCCAGAGAAGCGGCAATCTGCAGCAACTCTTTCTGCCGGACGCCTTCTCTGCAGAGCATATTCGTTACGACCGGTGTACCCTGTGTAATGGTTCCCGTCTTATCCAGAACAACGGTGTTAATGCTGTGAGCAGTCTCAAGCGCCTCTGCGGACTTAATCAGAATGCCGTTGCTCGCACCTTTTCCGGTCCCGACCATAATGGCTGTTGGCGTTGCCAGCCCCAGCGCACAAGGGCAGGAAATAACCAGAACAGAAATACCGATGGATAAAGCAAATTCAAGCCCGTAACCGAGCAGCAGCCAGACAATGGCCGCGACAACAGCGATAGTGATGACAACTGGTACAAACACGCCGCTGACCTTATCGGCCATCTTAGCAATGGGCGCCTTAGAACTGGTCGCTTCATCCACCAGTCGGACAATCTGCGCCAGTGTGGTATCATCACCCACTTTGGTCGCCTGCATTTTGAAGTATCCGGACTTACTTGTGGTCGCACCAATTACCTTGTCCCCGATATGCTTCTCTACCGGAATACTCTCTCCGGTCAAGGCTGATTCATCAACAGAAGAAAAGCCCTCGATCACGATGCCATCGACCGGAACAGACTCGCCGGCCTTGACAATCAGTGTTTCGCCTAACTGCACTTCCTCGACAGGCACCTGCAGTTCCTGGCCGTTCCGTTCCACTGTGGCTGTTTTAGGGGCCAGATTCATCAGCTTTGTGATTGCATCCGAGGTTTTTCCCTTTGCGCGGGCCTCCAGTGTTTTGCCCAAGGTAATCAGGGTCAGGATCATGCCTGCGGATTCAAAATACAGATCCATCATGAGGCTGTGGACCGTGACCATATCCCCATGTCCGAGTCCCATGCCGATCTTGTAAATGGCATAGATGCCATAGACGATGGCCGCACTGGAACCTATCGCAATCAGCGAGTCCATGTTGGGGGACCCGTGAAACAGAGTCTTAAAGCCCATTCGGTAGTATTTGAAGTTGATGAACACCACCGGGATCAGCAGAAGAAACTGGGTAAATGCAAAGTTCATCGCATTTTCCATTCCCAGCAGGAAGCCGGGAAGGGGCCAGCCCATCATGTGTCCCATAGATATATAAAACAGCGGAATGGTAAACAGGGCAGAAAGCAGCAGCCGCTGTTTCATCTGCTTATATTCTGCCTGCGCCGTACTGGTTTCCGGATTTTTAGTCCGGTCTACAGGTCGGCTTTTGTTTTGGGCGGGCAATTTGGGAATCGCACCATAACCGGCTTTTTCAACTGCCTGGACGATTCCCGCCGTATCCAAAACGGATTCATCATAAGAAGCAACCATACTGTTCTTTAACAGGTTGACAGACACTTCTTTGATGCCAGGCAGCTTTGCAACGCTTTTTTCCACTCTGGCAGAGCAGGCCGAGCAGGTCATACCCGTAATGTCAAATTGCTCCTTTTGCAAAATCATCCCTTCTTTCATATTTGTATTTGTGCAAGTACCCTACCCCCATAGGGAACCAAAAACTGTTATGAAAAGAGGCGCTGGTACCTTTTGGGGGAAAGATTCCAAGCGTCCCACTCATAAAGTCTGCACATAAGGTCTTTGACCGTCTTTTATTATAGCGAGCAACATCGTTTTTGTACGCTCTGATGGGCAGACTTTCAACTCCATTTAGCTGTTTTCAGAAAAGAACGAGGGAGCTTGCTTTGTCTGCAAACTCCCCCATATGTCAGAGCATTATTATTTTTTCCTGCTTGAGATAAAACCTGAAATGCCAGAAATCAAACCGACTATCAAGGATATTCCCGCTAAAATCAGGACTATGAAAGCCGAATCACTGCCATCAAAGCCCAGCGACGTTAAAGCGTATAGAAATACAAGAGTAAGTATCATACAGAAGATGCCGAAAAGAATTTTTGTATTGCTATCCATAGTGCATCCCTCCCAAATCTCGAATCTTATCAACTATCTTTCTTCTGCCATAAGGCATATATAATTCCGGCCCCGATGATACTGATTGACATTACCGGCCCCATACCAGGATTAAAAAAAGAAAATCCGATGCCGACACCGGCACTTATTAAACCGAACAAAACAGCTACGAATACTTTCATACTACTTTTCCACTCCACTAAAAATGAAATTCAAACCAGTACCAATGTTCCAGGATCTTTTCCGTGTACTCCCAATTATCCCCATTGCTTTCTTCCCACGTCCATCCGGAATCGCTTATGGTAAAGTCCACTTGATTTCCTTGAAATCCAAGGGGCGTATCGTTGGGGGAATAATAGAAACCTTCATAAACCGAGGCGCTGCCCATACCGTGTTTTCTCAAAACGAACTCCACCATACCGGTATCCGCCCAATATGTTACTTCATAATCGCCATAAGTTTCGCATTCTCCGTTGCTGCCGGTCTTGATCATGTTTTGCGCATATTGTGTTAGCTCAACGGAATTGCTATTAACAAAGCGCCGTATAGACGCCGATTTGCCTGACACAAAGGATGCAACTGCTATAACAAGCAGAATGAAAATAATGACCATTACCGCGATCCACTTCACGTTCTTTCTACTCATAGGCTATTGTCCAAATCCCGCCTGAAGATAAATGCACAGGCAAACTATATGGAGAACAACCATTGTAAATGGTCCAAAAGTTCTCATCCTATTTTTGATGTAAATACCGGCAAATCCATCTACAACCTGAACGATCAACATGGCCGCAGTAATCACCAATAATAGCTTCTCCGCTTTCACAAAAACGGGGATAGCGGCAATGAACAACAGCGCCAAACTACGAGCGAGCATATAGAAGCTGCTTTCTACTCTTTCTCTTTTTACTGAGTCTATAGAGAAGCCCACTCCCAAAGCTGCACTTATAAGAGTCACTACCCCTGTTAAATAGTATTCAAAATTTATACCGCCTTTCTTCTTGATATGCTTACATCAATGTATTTCTCTCATTACTGCAGAACCAAAGATAAAGATTATTATATCAGATACCTTTAACCCCAGTCCACTCCGCAAAGAAGCATTTTTTATCCGAAAAGAAGAAAGATTTGGGGGCCAAATCCAATCAGCAGGTTTTCCAATCCAAAGAGTAGAACCCTCCCCAAATCCATTGACTTTGAGGGTTTTCGTGAATATACTGAGGCCACGAACGATTAAACAATCTTTTAATCGTTTTACCATGTCAAACCAACCAAATATCAAAATGAAAGGGGGCTATCTCCATGAAAAAGACGATTAAACTGATTGACCTGGACTGCGGCCACTGTGCTGACAAAATCCAGAACGCCGTGAAGAAGATTGACGGTGTGACCAGCGTATCCGTCAACTTCCTGGGCCAGAAGATGGTGCTGGAGGCGCCGGATGACAGATTCGATGCTGTCCTGGCTGAAGCAAAGGCGCTGATTAAGCAGATCGAGCCGGATGTAACCGTCAAGGCGTAAAAAAAGCTGGACACCGGCTGCCACCCAGGTAGCCGGTGTTTTTCATCATAATACAGAAGGAGCGTGTGTAGCGCTCTGTGCTGCAATGAAAGGAGAATACACTATGACACGAAAACAAAAGCACCTGCTGGCACGCATCATCGTAGCAGCGGTGCTGTTCCTTGCAGGCAGCTTACTTCCTCTTCCTGAATTGGCGGAGATGATAGTATTTCTTGCCTGCTATGCGGTTGTCGGATGGGATATCGTCTGGAAAGCAATTACCAACATCCTGCATGGTCAAGTATTTGACGAGAATTTCCTGATGACGATTGCCACCATCGGCGCACTGATTTTGGGAGAACATTCCGAAGGTGTTGCCGTTATGCTGTTTTATCAGATAGGCGAATGGTTCCAGTCCTATGCTGTTTCCAAGTCGAGAAAATCCATTACAAGCCTGATGGACATTCGCCCGGACTATGCCAACATCGAAAAGGATGGGAAGCTGGTTCAGGTTGATCCGGATGACGTACAGATTGGAGACACCATCATCATAAAACCCGGCGAGCGTGTGCCGCTGGATGGTACGATTCTGAAAGGCACTTCCACTTTGGATACTTCCGCTCTTACAGGCGAATCCATGCCCCGCGATGTTGAACCCGGTATGGAGATCATCAGCGGCTGCATCAACCAGACTGGAACCCTGACGGTTCAGACCACAAAAGAGTTTGGAGAATCCACGGTCGCAAAAATTCTGGATCTGGTAGAGAATGCCAGTGATAAGAAAGGCCGCATCGAAAGCTTTATTACCCGGTTCGCACGATACTACACCCCTGTGGTTGTTTTTGCCGCGCTGGCACTCGCAATCCTTCCTCCTCTGGTAACAGGTCAGGCGTTTAGCATCTGGATCTACCGGGCCTTGACCTTCCTGGTTATCTCCTGTCCCTGTGCGCTGGTCATCTCCATTCCGCTCAGCTTTTTTGGCGGTATTGGCGGTGCCTCCAGAATCGGAGTCCTTGTAAAGGGAAGCAACTATCTGGAATCATTGGCACATGCTGAAGTAGTGGTCTTTGATAAGACTGGAACCCTGACAAAAGGTTCCTTTGCGGTCAGTGAGATCCATCCGGTCGGCATGGATGAGTCTCAGCTTCTGGAGCTGGCTGCCTATGCCGAAGACTACTCCAACCATCCGATTTCTCTCTCTATCAAACAGGCTTACGGAGAGAAAATTGACAACAGCCGGGTTTCTGATGTGCAGGAAATCGCCGGGCATGGTGTGCGGGCTGTCATTGACGGCAAAAAGATTCTGGCCGGCAATGCGAAACTGATGGAGAAAGAACATATCAGATATACGCCTTCCACCTCCGCTGGTACAGTCGTCTATCTGGCCTGTGATGGAGTTTATGCCGGATGTATTATCATCGAAGACGAGATCAAGGCCGATGCTCCGGCGGCAATCAAACAGCTGAAGGCTTCCGGTATCCGCAAAACTGTTATGCTGACTGGCGATGCAGATGCAGTCGGCAGGAAAGTGGCAGGCCGTCTCGGTCTGGACCAGGCTTATACGGAACTGCTTCCGGCCGACAAGGTGGATCGTGTGGAAGCTCTGCTGGAACAGAAAAGTGAGAAAGGCAAGCTGATCTTCGTTGGAGACGGTATCAACGATGCTCCCGTACTGGCGCGCGCCGATGTAGGTATTGCTATGGGCGGCCTGGGTTCCGATGCGGCCATTGAAGCCGCCGATATCGTCCTTATGACGGATGAGCCATCCAAAATCCCCGCTGTGATGAAGATTGCCCGCAAGACGATCCGCATCGCAAATCAGAACATCGTCTTTGCCCTGGGTGTGAAGTTCCTGGTGCTGATCTTAGGTGCTTTGGGATATGCGAATATGTGGGCTGCCGTATTTGCCGATGTGGGCGTTTCCGTTATTGCCATCCTGAATGCGATCCGCGCCATGCGCGTAAAGCAGTTGGATGCAACGCAGGTCTAAGAATTTGAGAGCAAAAGAGAAATGCGCCGCACTTCACATAGAAAGCGGCGCATTTCCATTATTGATCTGTTGGACAGGATATCTCAAATAAAGCATCTATGGAGCGATGCAGTAGTTTTGCCTGCGGTGTATCGGACAGGGAATAATAAACTTCCTTTCCCTCTCTCCGGCTGGATATAATTCCGCTCTTTTTCAAGATTTGCAGATGATGCGATACAGCCGGCGCACTCATATCAACAGCTGCTGCTATGTTGCAGACGCATTCTTCGCAATGGCAAAGCAGCCATAAGATCCGCAGACGGGTCGGATCACCGAGTTGCTGGAACATAAATGATATATTTTGAAAGCCCTCCAAAGAAGGCATTTTATCTAAAACCCGTTCTATATTTTGTCCATGGTTGTGAGGTAGATTATAATGCGGCATAAAGATCATCTCCTTCCTGTGACTATGATACCGATTTACCTTTTGTCTGTCAAACAGCTTCCCTGATAGATTGGAGAAAATACATGAAACAACCAGAAAAAACTGCCTCAACAGTTCCCGGCCCTGCTGATCTGGAGCAGCTGGCAGAACTTCATAAGGCAATGGGCGATTACACTAGGATGAGAATACTGTGGCTTCTGATGGAAAAAGAATACTGCGTCAGTGAACTGGCCAAGAAGATGGATATTACAGAATCCGCAATCTCCCATCAGCTTCGTGCGCTTCGGATCTCCAGATTGGTCCACTCGCATAAGGCGGGAAAGAATGTGATCTATTCCCTCCAGGATGAGCATATCCGATGGATTCTTAAAAATACCTACGCCCATATTTCAGAAAGATAAAACACAGCCCCCGGGTTCATTCCAGGGGCTGCGCCGGATATTTCATTACAGGTGTTCGTAGGAAACCAGCTGACTCATCGGATTACGCTGTGTATCGAAGCGGTTGGTATCAGCAGCCTCCTCATCAGAATAGCCGATTACCAGGATATTGACCGGTTCCAGATTGGCCGGAAGGTTAAACTCCCTGCTCAGGACATCAGGCTTGAAGTAGCATACCCACACGGAGCCAAGCCCCAACTCTGTGGCCTGCAGCATCATATGGTCCGTCAGGATGGAGGCGTCGATGTCGCCGGTCTGCTTTTTATCAAAAGGTCGTACCCATGCCTTATTGTGATCGGCGCAGACGATAATGGCCAGAGGCGCACCATAGATATTGGCTGCCTTACCGATCTTCGCAAGGCCCTCCTCGCTCTGAACGGCAATCAGGTGAACTGGCTGAAGGTTGGCAGCGGTCGGGGCCACATGAGCAGCCTCCAGAATCTTCTCCAGCTTCTCAGTCTCCACTTTCTTGTCAGTATAGCTGCGTACAGACATACGCTTTTTTGCAATCGTAATAACATCCATAATATGAGTTCCTTTCTATGTTATGATATATTTATATGGGAGCATGTCAAATCAACCACTGACTTAATTGTACCATTTGAAAACCAAACCGCAAGAATGCACTTTTTCGGAAGATACTTCCCAGAAAGATAGTACCCTTGCAGCAAAGGAGATGTTTACATGAAATGTGAAAAAAATCAGTTCAACTGCCCGGTAGAGGCAACCCTGTCTTTAATCGGAGGCAAGTATAAACCAATAATCCTCTGGCATCTGATCGGCGGCCCTCTACACTATATGGAGTTGCAGCGGCTGATTCCCAATGCGACGCCTAAAATGTTATCCCAGCAGCTTCACGACTTGGAAGGCTGCGGCATGATCCACCGGGAAGTAATCCCTGAAAAACCTCCTAAAACGATATATTCCCTGACCCAATTTGGGCAGAGCATTGTTCCCGTTTTAGATGCGATGTGTCAGTGGGGAAGCAGTTATCTGGACGGCCTGGATGTGCAGCCGCCATGCTGCCAAAAGCAATAAAATACCGGGCATAGCTGATAAAAACGGCTATGCTCGGCTTTTTGTTTTCTATATTTGCGACTGGCGGACATAGTTGCACAATGCGGCAAAGTCAGTATGGGGATTCTTATTCAGAATTTTCTTCAGACTCACTTCTGCTTTTTGATGCAGTTCCGGCTTTTTCAGATCATCCAGGAAGAAGAAAATATTGAGTCTCCTGCCAACGGCAAAGAGAAGCCTTTCATCAGGCGGCAGCGTCAGGAACCGGTCAATCGTAGAAAGCATATCCTGCTTTTCCGTCTGCAGATTTCCCCGGACTTCTAAGAGCAGGTTGATGATGTGTTCATTCACATAGTAGCTATCCATCTCATGTAACTGCTGCAGGAACAGTTTCTGTTCTGTCACAATCTCCTCCTCGGACTGCAGCGTAAACGTGCCTTCCCGGACATACTCGCCCAGCTTGGACTCCGGCTTAATCCCCGTAGCATGGACCCGAATAAAATCAGGCTGGATAATGTTCAGCACCTTTGCTGTCTGAACGGCGTTTTCTTCAGACAGCTCCTTGCCGCCGATCCCCAGCAATATGAACTCCGACAAGATCATATCCGCGTCTTTTGCCATACAGCCGCTTCGGATCACAGTATCCGCATCGAATCCTTTGTTTATCAGCTTTAATATCTGATCTGATCCGGTTTCCATTCCGCTGTAAAGATGGTTAAGGCCCGCTTGCCGGAGCGCCTTTAGCTCTGCTGGGCTTTTCCGGGTAATGCTGTCGGCGCGGGCATAGGAAGTGATGTACTGCATATCAGGAAAGTTCTGATTTATTGCATCCAAAATACGGAGCAGGTAATCTGTTTTCAGCACCAGGGCATCGCCGTCCTGCAAGAAGCAGGAAGTAAACTTTTTCCCCCGGTTGAGCTGGGCCTGCCGCCTGATATCTTCGATGGTTTCATCAATGGGCCGCATGGAGAAGCGCATGGATTTGTAAAGCCCACAAAAATAACACTTATTCCAATGGCATCCCCTTGTGACCCGAATCAATAGGCTGTTACTTTCAGAGGGTGGGCGAATAGGCCCGATTTCTATATCTTTCATAGTGGTTATCCTTTCAGTGTATTCATAATTAAGAGTAGCATCCCGCCACTGACTTAACAAGAATGCACTTTTAGGGTAGGCACTTCCCAAAAGTATAGTACGCAAAAGGCTGATAGCGCCAGCACTCTTCCTGTACTTCGCTATCAGCCTTTACTATTTCCAGTTAAATTTATATCCTTATCCCCGAACTACGAGAATCACATCGCGCCCCAGCTTCTTCCGTATTGAATAGATGCTGCTCTCTATACTGTGATAGTCACATCCCACTGCGCTCTCGCTGCTTACGACCTCATAGATCTGCCGGGCTGTCAGGATACCTGCCGCCGGCGGGGAAGGATCTTCAGCTCATGGAAAGTCAGTATGGGGGAATCTGGGGCGGATACCTGCTCCATGTCCTGTTCATCTGATAAGACGGCCATAACCTTATCCATGATGTGTTCCTCAGACTCAGAAAAAGTCAACACTAATATTTTCCCATGTTATCACCTTTCATTGGTTTATTGCTATTGCAGGCCCAAACAATTTATTTACTTTGGTTCTTTTGGAACAAAAATAGCAAAAATGATGTAGACCAACAAGCCACTTCCAAAAGCAGCAATAAACGCCACACAAAGCAGACGGATAAGTTTAGGGTCTATATCAAAATATCTCGCGATACCGCCACAAACACCAGCGATTATTCTCCCTTTCCTAATTCTGTATAATTTCTTTTCCATAAATATTTCCTTTCTGCCAGATTACCGACACTGCATCTAATATGTCAGTTCATTCTTTTGTGGTTAATCCGCATTAAGCTGATCTACCCATTCCTCTATCTGTTCTGTCATTCCCTTGGTTGGCATATCACTGAATTTTTTCTCAGTATAGCAATGCAACATACCGAAGGCGACCAAAAGTGCAATCAAAATCAATAGTCTCTTTATCTTCTTCACTTAAAATACCTATTCCGATTTCCTGCTGTGCTTTAAGCATTCCAATAAGAAAACAGAAAGGCCACCGCACAACAGTAAAACTATAATACTCGCTGCCCGTTTCTCCACAGTTGTAATGTGGTAGCCAGAAAGGTTAAACACAGCATTTATAGGATACAGAACTAACAAGGTACTTGACATTCCTGCAAAGAGTCCAGCAACAGAGTAAAATTCTGTGAATACCAAAGCAATCCAATAGCCTTTCTTCTTGCGAGCCACAAAAGCAACAACAGGAGAAATCGCAAGAAACACTCCAATACCATCAAGCAGATATTCTTTCATACAACTTAAAATTAGCTCCACCGACAGTTCGGAAAAGTGCAAAACGCTTTCCGTCAAAAAAGTTATGACAAAGAGCAGTAAATAAATGAGGATACTGAATATAAAGGTCATGACCATTTTTGCAACAGTCAACTTTGCATCGCTGACGGGAATAAGGCTTAGGGATTTCATTGTGTCATCTTCTTCCTCACGGCAAATCATATAACTTCCCAATAGAGCTATCACCGAAGGGAGAATGAAGATAGTTGCTAATGGCTGTGCTTCATCCATGTACCAGCCTGCATTTTCTATATATTTGGACCCCTCATATACAGTTTTTAATCCATATTGCATATCTGGGCCATTATGGATAGCCTGCCCCTCTGCAAAAACAATGACAGCTATCATAACAGTCGCAAAAATAGTAATCCAGACAATACTTGAACGATGGAGTTTTTTATATTCAGCCCAAAGTAAGGTACGCATATCCACACCTCACTTTTCCTTCAGGGCAATCCTTGCCAGCGATACAGCAGCAATGTCCCATACCAAGATACAAAGGAATGCCAGAGTAATGTTAATAGGCTGCGAAAATACAATGCCTGGAATGTCTTTATTACGCATCACGATGACGGCCATACTCGTTAAAGGCAGCAGATACATATAAATGGACATAAAGATAAATCCGCAAAAGGCATAGACCAATGTCACGCAAACCGGAAGAATATAGCCTTTTCTGGATGCAGCTATCGCCAAAATGGGCAACATCGCAAAAGCGGTAAGCACTCCGATCTCTAAACATCTTTCCAGCAAATACAGGGTACTTTCCCATTCAAATGCAACATATCCGGGGAGTACGCTAAACAGGACGGAAGCCACCGCTGTAATCAGCATAAAACCGACAGAGTACAGCAAAACCACAAAAAACTTGCTGAAAAAATATTCTAATTTGCCGATAGGCACGATCCAAAGCTGTTTCAGTAAACCATTCTGCTTTTCTTCATGGATAAGCATAGTACAAAATACTCCCAAAATAACCGGCAGGATAATAAATAGCGTATAACCAAAAGCAGACCACTTGTAAAACTGGATCGGATCAACACCTGTGTCCCCCCGGTATTTGAACAGTAAAAATGCCATGAACGGCATAATAAGGGCAGTCAGGAGCATAAGCCAGACAAGTTTCCTGCGGCGCAACTTTAGAAATTCTGTTTCAAGTAGTTTAAGCAATTCCCTCACCCCCTGTAATCTTTTTGAAATAATCCTCCAATGTATCGTTGCAGAGTTGGGAACTGATTACCGCCACATCCTGCACCACAAGGGCCTTATTGACGGCTGCCATATCCAGAGATGTATCATAAAGTCGAAGTGTCTGATCGTCCTGAACAGAATAGTCCTTTACATGGAAACCACGTTCCAAAATCAGGGCAGCTTTTGAAACATCTGAAACTTGCAATAGAATATATTTGCTGTTCCGCTTTTTCAATTCTTCCATGCTACTTTCTTCAAGCAAAACGCCGTGGTCAATAATGCCGATGTCGTCTGCCAGCAACGCAATTTCTGAAAGAATATGGCTGGAAATCAGGATAGTCTTTCCACGCATGGCACTTAAATTCTTGATAAACTCCCGCACTTCTGCAATGCCAATAGGGTCAAGGCCATTCGTCGGTTCATCCAAAATCAGCAATTCCGGGTCATGCAGAATGGCATTTGCAATGCCAAGTCTCTGCTTCATGCCAAGCGAATACTTGCTGAACAGCTTTTTATCTTTGTAGGGCAGGCCGACAATTTCCAGCGCATTTTTCACCGCATCAGGGGAAGCGGTGCCGCGCAGCTTTGCAAAAATCTCCAAATTCTCCGTCCCGGTCAGGTTTGGATAAAACCCCGGTGTTTCGATAATCGCACCAATACGAGGATATACTCGTTTTTCCCTGCCTTTGATATTCTGACCGAATACATCCACTTCACCGGAAGTAATAGATGTCAGGCCCAGAATCATTTTCATAATGGTGGTTTTTCCGGCACCGTTGCGTCCGAGCAAGCCGTATATCCGTCCTTTTCTCACATGAAGATCAACCTTGCCGACGGCTGTTTGATCTCCATAAGTTTTTGTCAGTTTTCTTGTTTCAATGACAAAATCATCCATGTAGGATTCCTCACTTTCAATAAATGTGGCTCTGTACTATTCGCCTTTTCTTATGGCTGTACCAGTTACAATTAAAGTATAGCCTACAAACCTTGCCAAAACCTTGCCGTAACCTTGCTTTAACCTTGTTTTTGAAGTAGAAAAGCCCTGCACGTTCACAGGGCTTTGGGGAGCGATATTGTAAATGCTGTACCAGTGCCAGGAGTGCTGGCAGCAGTGATTTTTCCCTTATGGACACTGACAAGTTCTTTCGCAATGGACAGCCCCAAACCATTTCCTTTGCCCGAACGCGAATGATCGCATTGATACATTCTTTCAAAGATATGGGGCAGATCATCAGAAGAAATCCCTTTCCCATTGTCTTTAACCGTGATCTGAACTTGTTCTTCATCTTCTGAAATTGACACCACTACCTTGTCGCCTTTGCTATGGGTAATTACATTCTGCAACAGGTTATTCAGAATCCGAGTATAGGCGTTGGGGTCTATTTGCATGATGTATTCTGTTTCAGGTATATCAATCTCATACTGGAAGCCGCTGTTCTCCAAAATAAGAATCCAGTCGGTCATAATATTGCGGGACAACTCATTGAGATCAAATTGCTCAAAATGGAAAATCTGTTCTCCTGCATCCAGCTTTACCCACTCAAATAGACTCTCCACGAAATATTTTAGGTGCTGTGCTTTATCAAATGCAACACGGATATATTCGTCTTTTTCCTCCCCGGTAACAATCCCGCTTTCAATCGCTTCAAGATACCCAACCAAAGAGGCAAGCGGTGTTTTTACATCATGGGAAAGACTGCTCATAAGGCGCTTGTATGCTTGCTCCGCTTGCCGATGCTGAATAAGCCGGGTTTGATTGCAAAGAGCAATTTCGTTAATGTCATAGCAGATTTGTTTGGTCATATCACTTTCTTTTGCCAAAACACGGCGATTGAGATTTCCGCATTTTATATCGTCCATGGCATCTTTTATCAATGCAAGCTGTTTCTTAATGTGCCGCAATTTAGCGATAAGTAATACCACAATGAGCAAGGTAACTGCCAAGGCCAGAAACAGATAAGTATTGATTTCCATTTCATGCCTCCTTATTGAAACGGTAGCCAACGCCCCGGACAGTCAGAATATAAAAAGGGTGTTCCGGGTCAGGCTCAATCTTTTTCCGAAGTTTACTGATAAAGGACATGATATTATTATCGTCGAAAGCATATTCTTCTTCCCAAACCTGCGTGTAAATCTGCTTCTTTGTAAATACACGCCCTTTGTTGGAAGCCAGAAAGAAAAGCAGATCAAATTCTTTACTTGTGAGATCAACAGGAATGTTCCTGACAGAAACAATCCGATTCTCTTTATCAATCACCATATCTTTCAACTTTAAGCAATCTGTTTCTACTGCGGAAGCTGGGTTCAGGGCGGTGAAACGGCGTATCAGAGAATTGACACGGGCCATTAACTCGTTAATGCTGAAAGGTTTTGTCAGGTAATCATCAGCACCCAGCCGGAGGCCGGAAACTTTATCTTCCTCGTCACTTTTCGCAGTAAGCATAAGTACCGGGATATTGCTGATCTCCCTGATTTTCTGCAATACTTGAAAGCCGTCTAAATCCGGCATCATAACATCCAAAATGATGAGGGAACAGGTATCCTTATTATCATGGGCCAGACGTAAGCCCTCCATGCCGCCATGAGCTACCAACGCAGATAAATTTTCCTGTTCTACGCATTTCTTCATCAAGGCACAAAGTTCCTTGTCGTCATCTATAATCAAAACTCTATTCATTCTTTCAGTTCCTTCCCTTGCTTTGTTCTTCCATCCACTGGCTTCTCTGCACTTTTCGGAATCAGCCAGACCTTCGCCATCTTTACTGCTCCCGGAATACGCCCTGCAGAGCAATAATAATTTATCCTCCGGGGAGTTACGCCCCATTTTTCACTCGCTTCTTTCAAGGTCATATAATCCATACCGGCACCTCCAATGCTTCTATTATAGTTCGAGATGCCGAATAACACAAGGCTGAAACTGTTAAATTTATGGCAGCGATTCTTCAGAAACAAAAAGCTGATAGCGTCAGCACTCCCACTGAGCTACCAGCCTTTGCTATTTCCAATTAAATTTATACCCGTATCCCCGAACCGTGAGGATTACATCGCGCCCCAGCTTCTTCCGTATTGAATAGATGCTGCTCTCTATACAGTGATAGTCGCATCCCGCTGCGCTCTCGCGGCTTACGGCCTCATAGATCTGGCGGGCTGTGAGGACCTGGCCTGCGTACCGGGCAAGATGATACAGCACATCAAACTCTCTGGTGGTCAAACTCACTTCCCGATTATTTATATATACCTGCCGCCGGCGGGGAAGGATCTTCAGCTCCTGGAAAGTGAGTATGGAGGAATCCGGGACGGATACCTGCTCCATCTCCTGTTCGTCTGATAAGACGGCCATAAGCTTATCCATGATGTGTTCCTCAGGGTCTGATAAAATCAGCACTAATATTTTCCCATGTCATCACCTGCCTGCTTATTCAAAAGTAATCCTTCCAGCCATAAACAAATTTCATCAAGCGCTGCTTTATTTAGTCTGTATTGTATATACTGTCCTGATCGCATTGATGAAACAATACCGCTTTGCTCTAATTTCCGCAAATGATAGGATATCGAAGCCATTGAAGAACAAAAGTGACTTGCAATCTCTCCAGCATTCATGGGGCGTTCCCGCAATAGGATTATGATTGCTTGTCTCGTTTCATCTGCTATGGCCTTGAATTTTCTGTCCAACAGTTCATCATAATCATATTTCATAAAGCTGGTAGCACCGGAGTTTTCCATATAAAGCAAAGACAATGATCAACAATAGTGCAGAGGTCACAACCATTACCATGCTGCTAATACCTGTAAAAACAGCACAGATAAAAAGAGGCGCCATACTGCTCAGCATACCAATACCCATAGTGGCCAGAACAGAAACTGCACCACCTTTTACTGCGTAATACTCACTTGTCCAATCGTATTTTGGAAACTTTACATTCATATACATGCCCAAGACTGATATGAAACAGGAATAGATCAGCGGAACAATGCACAACAGGACGACCTGCATCGTGGAAACCTCCATCCTGATGCCCAATAAGAGGGCACTGATGAATGCAAATGGAAATATAACTGTGAGATTGACTGCTATCTTTGAGTTAAATATGTCTATGGTACGGACGGGGGCAGAACACATCAACCAGCGGTTTTTTCCCTCCAACGACAGCGATGCCGCAGTGGTAGAAGTCATCGTGATAAATACCGCTATGACCATTGGAAGTATCTGCCTCAGCATCTGACTCAAACCAATAAATCCACTTTGCTGTTCCAGCATTTCAGGAGTGATAAACAAAAGCAATACAGACACTACAAGCAGCAGAACCATTCCTATCGTAGAATTAAGCGCATATATCGTACAGGAAAAATAACGATTGAACTCCCGCTTATACATTGCTTTGAACGGGGAGGAAACCTTCAACGCTTTTTCTTTGTATTTGATAGCCGAATGGCTAAAGGTAGCTGTGTTCATTTTCTGATAGAAATGTGCTACTACCACTACAAAGGCCCCACCAAATAAAGCAGACAGACCTGCGAAAGCTAAAAAGTATAACCCATTCTGATCCTGGACCGCCATTGAGAGAAGCAACGCTGGAGGGTAGATACGATTTGCAGTATTGCTCAGAGCAACCCCTATATTTACAATCTCAGAAGAATCCATATTTTGTGCTTGCGTAGAAGCTGCTACAATCAGCAAAACTGCAAGGGTACTCAAAATAAGTGAGATTATATTTTTATGCCTTGACTGGGATGAAATCGCAGTAATCAATACTCCAATCCCCAAAGAAATTATCATGGGAATAACCGGTATAAACAAAAGAGATAACCCAAAAATCAGATTTGCTATAATTCCAGCATTCGTACTTATCCCAAAAATGATAATGGCAGGGAGAACCACAATGATACTGATTAAAAGATTCGCCAGATACACCATCGTTATCCGGCTCAAAACCACCTCCGAACTTTTTACCGGCAGAGACATAACCATGTCGTAATCACGCAAACCAAAGAGAACGCCGGAGCCTTTCAAAAATGTGAGTACCAATGTTATCAGAGAACACACCAATACGGAAAGCGTTGGTAAAAGACTCGCAGCTCCCATCCCTGCTAAACCGGCGCTGAAAAGTGCGCTATATGTAATCATCAAGCCAAGAATAACAATCGCCAATGCTCCCAATAGCATGCTTTTTTGTTTCTCTTTTTTGCTGTGAGAATGAAACATACGATTGATCCCGAAAAAATTGTATAGTTGCATTTTCAAAAGAAGCAGGTACTTATTTCTCATTTTCTACTACCTCCATGAAAACATCCTCCAAACTGCCGGAACCTTTAACCACCTCCATGCTGCCGCTTACCACCAGCTTCCCCTGTTTGATAATGGAAACTTTATCGCACAGCTTTTCGGCAACATCCAATACATGTGTCGAAAAAAATATGGCACTTCCCTGATCACACAATTCGCGCATGATTTCTTTCAAGTGAAAAGCCGCTTCGGGATCGAGCCCAACAAATGGTTCATCCAGTACGAGCAACTTAGGTTGATGCAAAAAAGCACCAATCAGCGCCAGCTTTTGTTTCATCCCATGCGAATACGAGCTGACCAAATTTCCCAGGCTGTCCGTAATGCCAAACAGATCAGCGTATTTTTGTATCCGCTTCTGCCGGTTTCCCTGATCAACAGAAAACATATCCGCCATGTAATTGAGGAATTGAATCCCTGTAATATAATCATACAAATCGGGATTATCGGGAATATAAGCGGTTAAGGACTTGCAGGTAACGGGTTCCTCTTTTACAGAATGACCATCAATTAGAATCTCTCCTGCGTCAAAATCCATAACACCAACCACAGCACGAATGGTCGTTGTTTTCCCTGCTCCGTTATGCCCTATAAAACCATGTACCTCTCCAGGCATAACGGAGAGCGACAGAGCATCAACTGCCTTTTTTCCCTGTGAGTATGTTTTAGCAAATCCTTTGATTTCCAATATGGCCTGCATCGTTTTACCTCCTCATTTTTTATACTTCCGGCAGATTGCCCAATAAAGGACGGCGGGTACTGGTACAAAAATCAGCAAGAAATATTTGCTTGCATAGTTACCTACCCCATTTACTCCAACATGCAGAGGGATCTCATTGGGTAAGAAATGAAGTGCTGCAAGTACACACGCCAGCGTAATCAGAGTGAGGACAAGCATAATGCCTTTTTGTTTCTTCTTCATAAATAAAGCTCCTTTCACCTTATGCTGTTGAGAACAAGTACCCGTAAATCATTTTGATCCGTTTACATCGGCCTTTTATTCTCCTTTAGATAATATTATCATATTGATAATATAAAGTCAATAGAATCCGCCCCAGTGTTCCGGGGCGGTGCATTTTTAGTCATCCAGCTTTTCCGGTGGAGATATGATCACGCCAACTGTTCGCAGTTTGCGGTCTGCTCTCGGCTCATTATTCTTTACTGCTCCTATTAACCGTGAAATGTTTGTTACAAGGTCAGTCAATTCTTCATCTGAGAGATATAATGGGGAAAGGGAAAATCCCGTCATGTCTTTTTTTATGTTGATATCCGGAGATTGACAATATTGCTGAAACTGTTTCGCAAACCCCATGATGTACTGCATGAAGTATTGCATGTAAAGTTCGCCCGAGTTCTCTGCCAATACCGTTTCTATATCTTTCTCCATATTAAAAGCAAGTGCATAGGTTTTTTCTACTGTACCACGGATCTGTGTTTCCTCTACAACCTGCAAAACACCGTCACTCAACATTTTTCTAAGATGCCGATACAAAGTAGCCTGCGGAATATCCGTATAAATATCAGATAGATGTTTTGCCGTCACTTTCCCCTGGGCTTGTATTTCCAGCAACAATTTGCACTTAACTGGATTCGTGATACAATCCATCAATTTATCTGCCATATCTGACCTCCTAACCAGAATATATGAAAATATTATCACATTGATAACAAAAAGTCAATTCGGGGATAGCTCCAAGCAAAGACCATTAAGCTCAGGACATGGAAGATGCCAGGAACGGCATAATGTGAGACTGTCATTTCAATCTAATTGCCCATCTCTATGGACGGATAAATCAGCTTCGCCACAATATTCTCCTCCCGCACAAATGGATCATCCCAGTACCGGGAGTCGTAGGAGTTCTGCGTATTATCCCCCAGCACAAAATAGCAGCCTTCAGGAACCGTCAGTATCGTTTCTTCCCGGTATGGCTGCTCCATACTGGCCATGTAGGTCAGTTCATCCAGGTTTATGATATCTCCAGGTACTGCAGCAATACGCTTCACCAACAGCCTTCCTCCATACTCGAAAATAATCACATCTCCCGCTTCCAGGGAAGCATAAACCCGGGCGCCTATGATATAACTCCCGCGCTGCAGCGTTGGCTCCATGGACTCCGTGGGCACATATCCCAGTAAGAACACAAACCGTGTGAGGAGAAAGATAGCGGCCGTAGCAAGCACCGGCACCATCCACTTTTTTGCGTGTTTCCAAAATCTCGTCATAATTACCTCCAAAAATGAAAAAAGCGGGATGCTGCAAACCCACTGGTTCACAACATCCCATTCATAAGACTGGCTTGTAAGCTTGTATCCAGTCAGGCATAGTAACTCTCCGCCAGACTTTTTAGTTCCGGTCTGGCCCGCAAAAACTTCCGTGCTTTCGAGATCCATGCGCACACCAGCTTCGCGGAGGCATTCATCTGATCTCCGATCTCCCGGCTGGTATATCCCTTCGACATCAGGATCATGGCCCGGATGCCCTTTGCAGTAGAGGGCGGCGCATCGGTCCCGACCAGTTCCAGCGCGTCATAGAGATCCATATGAAGCTCCGAAAATTCCTCCGCCGGTTCCCGGGCAGGGAGGGGCAGGTCATCCCCCAGCACTTCCATGTCCCGGCGCCTGGAGGAATAGATCAGGGCATCACAGATCTCATTCCAGATCAGGCGATATGCGTAGGTCGAAAAGCAACCGCCTTTATCGGTCGCTGCCGCCTTACAAAGGCCGACACAGCCGATCTGGTACAGGTCGTCATGGGAGTACACGCCAAACTGATATGGGCCATGGACTTTATCCTTTATGACCTGTCCCACCAGACCCATGTTCTCTTCTACTTTTCTTTGCTGCTCTGCAGTGAGAATCATGATGCTGCCACACCTCCTTCCATGATGCGGAATCGGGAGCAGCGGCGCTGTTTTTCCCTGCTCCTCTCCAGAAGCTTTCTGCTCTCTTCGATGACCTGCTTGCAGTAATACTCACCCAGATAACCGATATGGGCCTGGGAAAGAGGGGCGCAGATCAGGTCCGCCAGCCACTGGTACGCATCCTGCTTGCTCATCAGGCCGGACTGGTACAGCTGATCGAAATAATGGTGGGCCGTCCTGCGCAGCGCACGCAGCTCCTGGTTGGCCAGGGTCCCCACCGGGATATTGGTTCCGGTATGCACACGAACATAGGCGTCGCACTCCGGATAATGGGAACAGACATAGAGCATGGTGTTACGGCTGTTATCATGATAGATCCCATCTGCGCTGCGATAGGTAACAGGACCGCCGCAATATGGGCAGCGCATCTGGCTCATGGAAAATCCCTTTCTGTTTTTCTTACGTTTATTCATCTGTTCGTCACCTCCGACTTTATAAAAGAAAAAGCCGGAAGGTCTGCAAAAAAAACATACAGAACCAATGCACTGGAATTTTGGTGTCTCATCCAGTCATTGACTCTGTACTTATTTCAGCAGCCTTCCGGCTATTATATTCAAATGACTTGCGTTATTGTGGATCGCTCATTGCGCTAAATCCGTGACGGTTCCCTGATCTCATGAACAGGTCTGACGCTGTAACGCTTCCAGCGTACCGAAAGCCTGAACGCAAGCCTCTGCCACGGTCTTAGTATAGCAAATGAAGATCCACTTGTCAAGCCTTATGGGAATAATTTTGCGTTATTAAATCAAATTTTATTCCTTTTAGGTTTAATTTCTGTCAGACTGAGGGGCGCCTTCGCCCTGATCAGTCGTCCATCTCCTCATAGTCCGCATCCATATCGTCATCATCGTCAGCCAGGTTCTCTCTGCGCTTTTTCAGCACATACATGGTGATCAGGCAGCCGACCGCCAGCACCATGCCAACGGCGAACACGATGATGTGTACCACAGGAATGCCTGCGATAGTATTCTCCTGCGCTTCCGCTTCCGATTCTTCCGTCTCCGGATTCCCAGGTTCCTGCACTGCTTCCGGATCTGCATCTAAGTCTTCAGACGCCTCACCGGCCGCTTCCTGTCCCGCTGCTTCCATCTCAGTCTGACCGTCTTCGGGCTGTTCCTCATCTGTGGCAGAGGCTTGCGCCGGTTCCGGGACGGTAACACTGGAATTTAAGCAGGTCAGGATATAGGAGCTGCTTCCGCCGATCTCCATGCGGAGTACGCCGTCTTCACCAACGGCAATGGTGCCGGGATACATGCCGGCATCGGTCTTTAATTCAAACTCAACTCCGGCCCAGTCTGCCCCCAGTTGGATCTCCAACTGCTCCGCCTCCAGCACCTGCATCTCTGTGCCGTCGGTGCCTTCTGCAGCATAAACAGGAAATTGAAATAATCCCAAAACCAGGGGCAGGGCCATTACCAGAGTCAGTATGAGGGATGCCGGGTGCATCCGCTTTGCGTTTCTGTTCATCTTGTTTTCCTCCATAATAGAGGGGACCATGCGTGTGCATGGCCCCCAAGCTGCTTTACTTTTTCAGTTTCAGATAGTGCTTCTTTTTGCGGCCGATAAAGAATGCCGTACCGGCGCCAGCTGCGCAGAGGGCCATAATGCCGACCCACAGCCAGATGTTCGTGTCATCGCCGGTCTTCGGAACGTCCACGGTTACTTTGTCATTGTGGACTCTCACAGTCAGCGTCTCGTCAGGAACCAGTTCCACTGTTACCGGGTCCGGACGCTTGTATCCCGCACTGACGCTATCCTCCACCTCGGTTACGGTGTACTGGCCAACGCGCAAATTCTCGATAAGGATCTCACCATTGGAGTCAGTCTTAAAGATCTGGTCGTAGTTATCGCCAGTAATGCGGAAGGAGAACCCTTCGACCTTGCCGTCGCTGGAGGTCTTTACGATCTTCAAGTTACCGCGCATAGCCTGGTTATAGAAGCCCTTGCCCGCATCATTTTCCACCTCGTAGGTTTCGCCATCCGTTTTAATGGAAATGTAGTAGGTGCCCTCATCCAGATAGAAGCCGTCCGGCGCGGTCTTTTCCTTCACGAACACGCCGCCATAAAGCAGGTCGTTCATGACATACTCACCGGGTTCCACTTCCTCCATGGTGCCAAGCAGCTCATCCTCTTTGTCCAGTTCCTTGTTGCCGTTGGTATCACGGTAAACCTCAAAGACAGCGCCGCTCAGCTTGTTCTCCGGATAGTCCGCATCAAATTTGGTCAGATGCAGGTTGCCGCGGATGAACTCGTTGGTGATCTCGATCTCTACGACCTGTTCGTCAGACTTGATATTGACCTCAAACAGATCGGTGCAAAGCACGAAGCCCTCCGGAGACTCAATTTCACGCACGACCCATTTTCCATAAGGCACGTTCTCAAACTGGAAGGCTCCCGCCTCGTCAGAGGTCGTTACCAGGATGGCCGTTTCTTCCGTAAACTCCGTCACGGATGCAGAAAACAGACCGATCTTAGCGCCAGCCAGGGCCTCGCCGTTCTCATCGACCTTCTTACCGGATACACTGCCGTAGAGCAGCTTATTTTCAATGGCTTCGCCATCGTTGGCCTGTACTTCCACAAGAGCAACTTCCTGACCCGCATACGCAAATGTGACCGGATACTTCTCATCAGAGATCAGATAATGGGCATCCGTCGCACGCTCCTGCAGGTAATAGCTGCCCAGAGGCAGATCCTTCTCCACAACCGCAATGCCGTCAGAAGATACACCAATGATCTCGATCAGACCGTCTGCCGGGATCATGCTGCCGTCCGCCGCAACCAGATCCTCCGCCGCATACAGGCCGAAGGTAACATGCAGCTGCTCGCCGTTGCTGCCGATTCCAAACGCCTCATCCTGCTCCATCAGCTTCTCCAGACTGATCTGGACCTTCTGACGCTCGTTGTAAAAGCTTGCGCTGGTTTCGGTCAGGGCAACTTCCTGTCCGGCATAGGTCAGCTCCACCAGCTGGGATTCCGGATTCAGGACCATCGGCTCCGGGGCCTGGGTTTCAATAATTTCATATTTTCCAAGATACAGTTCCTTGCTGGTGGCACTGCCGTCAGACCCAGTGGTGATGGTGTCCACCACCTCGCCCTTCGCTGCTCTCAGAGATCCGTCCAGCGTATAGATATCTTCCGCTGCCCGGATCTCATAGGTGGCTCCTGCCAGGTTCCGTACCTCATAAACCGGTGTGTAGACAGAGAACGTATCGTCCTTATTGGTAGAAGTAACGGTGCTAAAGACCTCGCCGGTCTTTGTCACAGTGATGGTGCCCTTCTGGGCAATGTTCTGCTTTTCCACTACGACGACATCCTGGGTGCCATCTACCGTAAACGGCACCGGCGTGCTGTCCAGCACATATCCGTAGCAGGTCTCCACCTCAATCAGTTCATAATTGCCATAAGGCAGCTCGCAGGGCAGCATCAGCCAGCCCTCGTCATTGGTGAAGTAAGTGGTGATCTCCACCGGAGTCGGATAATAAACGGTCTGCGTTACCAGCTCACCAGTAGACAGGTCACGAACCTGGAAGCCGATGTTGGCTGCCGGAATGATCTTGCCGGTTTCGATATCATGCTTCTCCACACGGATGAAGCTGGATTGGGTCTGGTTATTGATGATGTAGGAATAGGTTTCGTCGTTGCTGCGAATGAAAACCGTGAAGTCCTCTACAAACGCCTGTCCGGCCTTGCCCTCGATCTGATGGACGGTGTAACGGCCATAAGGCAGATCCTTGGTCACGGCGAACCCATCGGAATCGGTCACAATCAGGTCACGCTCAGACTCACGGGCATTTTCATAACTGCCTGCGCTGGTCAGATAGACCTGGAACTTCGCACCTTCCTCCGGCTGCTCAATAATACCCTGGCCACCGGATGCTTCGATGTCTTCTTCCGGAATCTCTACTGGCAGGTACTCCTCCGGGATCTCGGTTTCAGGTGCCTGAGGAGCTTCCTCCTGTGCGGCGTCTGTTTCAGTCTCAGTCTCCTCCACAGCAGCTGCGTCTTCCTCAGACTCAGTTTCCGCATCGGCATCCCCATCGCTCACAGTTGCTTCCGCCTGAGCATCCGAAGGTGTTGCGGTTTCTGCTGCCGCCTCATCTTCCAGTTCCTCTGCCATCACTGCCACAGCGTCATTGCCGCTGACAGACTGGGCATCCGAAGCGGTTGCCAGGGAAAGAAGCGCAATGCCGGCATCTACTGCTTCCGCTGCCGGAGCAATAGGCTCATCCTCCACATCCAGTTCAGCATCAATATGCTTTACGATGCGGATGCGGCCCTTGATGACCTGCTCCACAACACCCTCAGAAACCGTATTCAGTTCCACCGTGAAATTACCGGGTTCAGCCGGGATCTCATACACCGTGGTGTCCAACAGGTAGCCCTCCGAAGGGCTGATCTCACGCAGGGTCCAGTTGCTATCGCAAATGAAGTAATCTGTGGTAAAGGCTCCAGACGAGTCCGTGGTATAAGAAGCAACGAGCTTGTCGCCCTGGTACAGGCCATAGACCGCACCTGCCAGACTGGCATCGCCCTGGGCGCGTTTTGTCTCGGCATCTGTTTTTGTCACCTGCACGCGGAATTTCTTCAAAATGTTCTCGAAGCTGCGCTGCGTTACTTTGTTCCATTCCACAGGCGCTGTCTGATTGGCCGGCACA
The DNA here is from genome assembly GCA_030524285.1 of Eubacteriales bacterium. GTDB lineage: Bacteria > Bacillota > Clostridia > Oscillospirales > Butyricicoccaceae > Butyricicoccus_A. The sequence continues at coordinate 56,160 of JAUNGQ010000002.1, read as the reverse complement.
ACATAGCGTACCGCCGTATCCACCTCTTCCAGCGTATACGGCTCCGAACCGCTGATCAGGACATCAGAGAATACGGCCTTACCAGTGCTGTCGGTAACAGCATAGGCATCCACGGCATCACCGGACAAGGAAGTGCCATACAGGTGGAACGTCACACCCTCCACCAGATTATCCTCGGAGGTCTTGACAACTTCCAGGCTGCCGCGCTTGAGCTTGTTATTAAAAGTCACAGTCGCTGTCTTGCCGCTGACGATGGTGATTGTCTGGGCATTCTGTGTCTCATAACGATCCGCAACGGATTCCGTAACAGTATAAGTGCCGGGCATCAAAGAGATGTCCACCGTACCGTCTTTTCCAGTGGTCACGGTCTTGTCCGTACCGTTCCCGGTAATATGGAACTGAACACCCTCCACCTTGCCATCTTCCGAAGTCTTCTTGATGCGGCCGGTGCCAAACGTCTCGGTATTCATCTTGACATAGAACACCACCGGATCTTCCGCGCCGCACATCATGGTCTGGTATCCGACACGGCCCCAGATCAGCATGTCGTTGCCCACACCGGGAATGTTCTTCTGGGCTGTGATCGTCACAGCATTCTCGATCATTCGGTCACTGGTAAAGGTATACTGGTTGCCGCTTCTGGTAACGGTAATACCGCTGCTGGTCGAAAACTTCAGATCGCTCAGCGTATTGTTGGTATCCTCCAGAGTCAGGGAGTATTTCCCGGTCGCTTCGTTATACTTGAGCGTATAGGTCGTAGCGGAACTGCTTCTGCTGGAGGCAAAGCTGGGGATCGTGGTATGCTGCGCCATCTGGGCCAGAATCCAGTCATAGCATTTCTGCGCCGGACGGCCCTGCAGCGTTACATAGAAGGAGTTGCCCTCTACACCGTAAGCGTTGTCATTCATGTCATAGGGGCTGGTACGGATCTGCTGCTGGTATTCCCAGAGGATGCACTGCGTCGCATAGATGTAATCATCCTCATTGCATCCGGATACAGGCACGCTCTTTCCCGGCTGCCAGCCATACACACTGGCCAGCATGATACCATACTGGGCGGTATAGGGCAGATTCTGAAAATAAGCGCTATTGTTGCCGTTGGTGGACGTATAGGTGTTGCCGTCGTCATAGGCAATGCCGGATTCAATGCAGTACACGGTCCGTCTTTCCCCGGAACTGTCCTGAATCATGTAATGGCGCCGTTTCGAGCCGCCGTTTGTATAGTGCAGGGTCACATTGCCGCTGCTGTCATAGACAATGTAATGACGGGCGTTGCTGTAATAATAATCGCCGTCAGAACCCACGAAATAGTCTCCATTGTAGGAGGTAACACTTTGTCCCTCCTGAGGCGTGAAGGCAAAAACCTCCATCGGCAGGATGCCGATAGCCGTCAGAAGGCAGAGGAACATTGCCAGGAACCTCTTGCCTTTTTCTTTCATCAGTCGTTTCATTTTGATTAGACCTTCCTTTCATTTTCCGGGCAGAAAAAAACTCCCTGCAAGTTGCAGGGAGCAAAACGCTGTCCGGTTTGGTTTTAGTATAGGAAATAGAACGTGTAGCTTCCGCCGCCATTCTCCTGCACATAGATGGTAAAGCAGGAAATCTGTGTGCCGCCATAGGAGGCCAACAGCGTTGGCATGGAAGATACATAGTCACGAAGCGCCCGCTTCAGCTTATCGCCCTGAAAGGACTCCGACGCCGTAACGGGCGTTGCCCATGAGCAGTTATCCGGAGTACAGGGAACACCATCGTCCTCAGTGATGTGTGTCAGACCCAGGGACTGCCCAAGTGCAATCAGCTCGGACCGGATGGCCGATACGTCAAACTCGTAATCATAGATGGTTTTCGGAATTTCCGGTTCGGTTTCCACCGGGTCCGGTGCCGCCTCCGATGTACTGGGCGGAGCAGTTTCCGGTTCCGCTGCAGGCGGCGCCGTTACAGATGGCTCAGCCGCAGGCGGTTCTGTGGCAGACGGAGCGGTCACTTGCGGTGCTTCCGGCTGCATGGATGACTGCGGCTGTTCTGCTGCAGCGGCCGTCTGCCGGTTTTGGGATTCCTCGCGGCCGTGATTACTGTCCGCAGGGAGCATATCCCCAGACTCATCGGATTCCGATGGTTCGGGAATGATCTCCGGTTCTGTCTGTGATACTGACTCTGAAGTTGCGGTAAGATCGCTCCCTTCAGATATCGCATCCATCACCTCCTTTACTTCAGACTCCGGTATGGAAACCTCCGGCTCGGTGCTGCTTTCCAAAACAGGTGCAGCACCTGCGCAGCCGGACAGAACCAATATCAGGGCCAGTAGGGAAAATATAATTCTTGATTTCATGATGCTTCCTCCTCGAATCGTATTTACCTACATTACACGATTCAGTCTGGAGAAATACAACCTGCCTCAGCTGGCCAGCTTGTAGAACCCTCGGTCCGCCTCATCGACGCACCGGTCCAGGATCTCATAAAACCGCTTGGCATCCAGCTCAGTATCCAGCCAGTGGGTCGCCCGGTAAGAATAGCAACCGACTTCGTTGTTGATGGCATGGCTTCCCAGAATGCTCCTCAGATTGAGTTCATTTGTCAGCTGCAGCTGCCTCGGAGATCCAGGCGCCTTCAGTGCCTTGGCAAGGCAGAACACCATCAAAGGATGCAGCTCGGAAAACGAGATCTGCAGATAGTAGTCCCGGTAGCTTGCGGTCAGGGATGTCTCATCCTGATCCTCAATGGGGAGGTTGCGAAGCAGCATCTTCCGAGTATGCTCCGCAATCTCTCTGCGCCGGCCCTGCTCAGCCTGGTTCAAATCACAGTGGGTCATCTTTTACCTCCTTTCCTCAGACTCAGATTAGGTCAACGGGCAGCCGCGATATGCGTGATGGCGCCCCAGATCCGGTTAGACTCATGGTTGATGCCCAGAATCCGGACCGTCACGCGGGACCCTCTCGGCGGGCGGCCCCGCTTCGGATAGCTGCACAAACAGTCAATCCCACCGTCCAGCGCCACAAAGACACCGTTGGTGTCCACCATACTGACCGTACCCACATAGCGGTTGCCGACGGAATACCTGCGCAGCGCCCTCTCATACGGGTTTTCACCCGCCTGCTTGACCGAAGCGGCCGCTTTGATATTGTTACGGTCACTCCGGTCTACGGAGAGGACCTTAACCAGGATGCGCTGGCCAGGCTGGAAATGGGCCGCCGCATCCATCAGGCGCTGATAGCTCAGTTCCCGCAGCGGGATGTAGATCTCCAGACCAAACAGGTCCACAAAGATGCCTGCACGAATCACAGATACGATCCTGGCCTCGGCACACACATCGGCATACAGCAGGTTGTTGCCATCCCGGTCAGTACCCAGATAATATGCCTTGCGCTTCGCACGCATTGCCTCCAGACGACTCGCCACTGCCAGACCGGACTGAGGATCAATACCTTTCACGATATAATCCACTTCAGCGCCCAATCGCTTGGTCAGCATGTAGTGCAGCACATCCTCCGGAAGGCGGCCGCGGTAATCGCTGGGCGGTTCCACGGCTTCCTCTGCCGGAATGATGACTTTGAACTCGCCGTGATAAATGACTGCCAGAGAACGGGAGGGATTATCCTCCGGGCGTTCAACACCCTGGATGGTGCCGGTCAGGATTCTGCCAGTTTTCTGGGACTCCAGCAAATCCAACAGGTCGTTTCTGGCTTTATCGGCATCTGTCTCGACGGTCGGCCGCTCATCAATCGAGAGGACCGTCATAGTCGGTCTGGTGTACGGGCGCTTTCTTCTGGTTTTGACGCCGTCGCCAGGCTCCGCAGCCTCAGAAACCGCCTCTGTGTCAGACTGAGTTTGATTCTCACTGGTCTTCTTCGGCCGGCCCCGCTTTTTGATAGTTTTATTTTCAGTCTGGGGAGGGCTATCATCTTCAGGAGATTCCGGCCCCGAATCCGTTCCAGTCTGGGGAGCAGCCTGTTCAGGCGCTTCCGGCGCCCCTGCGAGCATCTCCTCCAGCTCCGGATTCGTCTCAGTCTGGGGAATTGCGCCTTCTTGAAGATTGTCCAGCTCCTCAGGAATGCCCTCCATGTTCGTTACTTCCATAAAAAGTTCCTCCTTAAATTTAGAATATAAAAAAAGCACCCTGGATTTCTCCAAGATGCTCTCCTGACGATATTATATTGGTTATTGGTGATTCATCAGCCGCTGCTTTGTGTGTTCACATTTCTCCAGACAGCTTTTCAAGCAGACCCGAAAATGCTACATCAACCGGAAAAGACCGACCCTCTTTTGCCTGGGCAAGTCCAGCGGCCATCATTGCATCAAATTCTTCCTTACTCATTTCATCACGGATAGACGGTCTGTTTCCTGCTTTATCTTTGCTATCCATATCAGTTACCGCCCTTCATGATATCTTCTGATACGCTACTCTATTGTTTCTTGATCATACCATGAATCCTTCGTTCAGCCTCTTTATAGACAGCTTCATCATCACGAATGGAGATCACGATGATCCTCATGGTCTCGCCCTCTTTTACCAGCTGATAAACAACCCGGTAGCCGAGGTTACGCAGTTTGATTTTATAATACCCGCTCAGCTTGGAACTGGCATGGTTCCCAAGCGGTTTGCCAATCCCATCCGGAGGCGGCAGCGGACGCTCCGCTGTCTTATCAATCGCTTTCAAAATTGCTTTCCGGTTGTAAGGGTCCAGCCGCTTCAAATCCCGCTGCGCTTCATTGATGTACTCAATCTTCCACTTCATCTGCACAGCTCCTTATTCAATTTCTACCTCTATGTCATCCAAATCCGACTCAGAAATGCCCAGCTCCTTCATCATATCCTCCTGAGACAGAGAAGTACCGGGATCATAATGTGCCATCCTGCTTTCTGCCTCTTCCTGCAAAAGGTAGTCAGAAACCATTTCCATCAGGGACTCATACTGATCCGGAGACATTAAAACACAGGCCGGACGATTGTTTTTCATCACAATCTTCGTACCGCTGGATGCAACCTCATCAAAAATCCGGTTGGCCTCACCTTTATTGAAACGGGTAATGGGAATAATGGATCTCATAACACCCATAACGGACAGTTCACTCATAAACCATACCTCCTTCTATGAGCAGTATTTCCTCTTCTGCTTATATTATACGCAGAAACAAGAAAAATGTCAATCTCAATGTCGATATTTTTATAGATAAAAATATCGACACCAAAATACAGGCGTATTGGCAAGCAAAAAATGAGCAACTTTTTCTTTGAGTCCCACAAAAATCCGAAAATCAAAACTCCGTTGGTGGCTGAGCGGAACTATACAGACTTTTTCTGCGGGGCGGTTTCTTCACCGGTTCCCGCGTTTCCTCCGGCGCCATCTCCGGCTCCGTCTGCGGCATCGGGTCATAGGCCGTATTCGGATGGTAATCCATGACCGATGACTTCACGATCTGCTTTGACATCTGGTGCTTCGTGTAATCCAGTTTGGATAGCTTTAACATATTACAGCCTCGGATGATGCACAAAAGCTCCTCATTGGGAAGCCGCAGCACCTCATCCGGAGTCAGCAGCCTGCGGCGGCCCTGGCCCTCAGTCTGACGGTACTGGGGAATGACCTGCGCCACGGCAATGGTCTGCCGCACCGTCATGGTCGAATTGACCTGGATGCTCATATCGCCGCTGCGGGCAGAAAAATATTCCGCACTGACATCATCGGTGCAGCCGAGCATAAGCTGGATATCCGCATTGCCGATGATCTCGGCCCACAGATTATTGGGATACCGGTTCTGCAACTGGCCAAGACTCTGTACTGCCAGCATGACCCGGATATCTCTGGAGCGTATGACGGAGAGCGATCTGGCAAAGTCCGAACCATCCGCTGCGCCGCCGATGCGGCCCACATTGTTAAACTCATCCAGGATTAGATTCACGGGCACATCGCACTTTCCATCCGGCCGGCTATCCGCATACCGGGTCAGTCTGATGAACAGGAACGAAAAAAAGAGCGATGACAAGAACGCCATGGTGGCATCCTGATCGCTCAAGATAATATAATAGGCGCATTTGCGTTTTCCCGGTGCGGCAAGGTCGATGTCAGACCGGCTTGTAATGCGCCGGACCGCTTCGTTCTGCAGTACCTGAAGTCTGGTGCCAAGGCCAAGTATGATACCGGATTTCACGGTGTCACTGGACTGGGAAAACAGGTTATAGGGTGCCCTCGCCGGATGGTCCAGAGGCAGCTTATCAAACAGCGCCGTCAGCTGCCGCTCACTGTGCTGGGTCAGCATCTGGTAAACGGCTGGCAGGTGCTTCATGTCCGGGCTGCGTGAGCGGTCCTGGTCAATCAGCAGGATCAGCGCCTTGAGTAAATTCCCCTCGCCGTTATCCCAGAAGTGGTCGCCCTTACCGGAACTGGTGTTGCCGATGATTACATTGGTCAGCACCTGCGCCATCAGGGTATCGCCATTCAAGTCTGACATACAGTTCCAGGAGTCACCATGTTCGGGATTCACCAGGTTAAACACCTTGACATCATACCCGTTCTGGCGATACAGCTCGGAGGTATCCGCGTAGAGTTCTCCTTTTGGATCGGTAATGACCACGGATTCTCCGCGCTTTAATGCCTGGAACAGCGCATTTCGGATAATAGCTCTGGATTTCATCGTGCCGGACGCACCGAAGATGGCGATGTGCCGGTTGAGTCTGGTGTCCTTTGGCATACAGACGGCGTTTCCCTTATACTCACCTAAGATGACGCCTTCGGCCTTGTCCACCGGCGTTACCTCCAGCGTATTTTTCATTTCCTTTTCGGTCATCCATGCCGCTGTGCCATAGGCGCCGGATTTGCTCTTTGTAAATCCTCTGGGATCATCCTCCTTTCCGCTGAATTTGTCATGGAGCTTGATGTAAGCGACAATACCGCCGCCTGCCAGCAGGATACCGAGTATCCCTTTCAGCCCCTGCAGTGTGAATGCCATCGGGAAACAGACCAGCGGGTTCCAGCTGACCGGTTCCATGGATGACTGCCCGCCCAGCCCATCCGCTTGCATCCATGCTGCGTAGTTTACAAGCAGCTGGCCAAGCATTCCGCCCAGGTATAACAGCGCTGCGCATCCCAGTATGGCGGCGATGACAATGGCAGCCATCCGTTTCTTATCCTTCAAATAAGTTCCTCCTGTCCGGGCCGAGTTCCGCTTCCACCGAGTCCATGTCGATGGTTTTGTAGCTGACAAGCCGGCCCAGATATTCCCGGAGGAAGGGCATCTGGTGCGGGAAGCATAAGATCTCGAAGGGTCCTGTCTGGGACTCCATTGCCTCCCGGAAGCGGATCAGTCTGGCGATGTCGCCATCCAGATGCGATAAGATATAGACGCCGTTTACACAGGCATCGTATTCAAAAAGCCCTCGGTCATAGCTCCTGACCTCTGGGTCGAACAGTAAATCAAGCAGCTTTTCCTTCCAGTCTGGGACAGACAGGATTCTAAGCTGGCGGATACCGTAATCATCCATGGGGATAAAATAAATATGGCGGTAGATAGCGTCAAACCGAAATTCCAGTCTATGGCTTTTATCGGACTCCAATAACGTCCGCAGCGCCACGCTCCCAGACTCACCGAACAGAAGCGCAGCATCTACCCGGATGATGCCGGCATTTAACCTGCCAACCTCTATCAGACTGTGCAGTGCCTTAAACTCACCCATGCCACTCCACTTCATTGCGGTCCCGCGTGTATTATAAACGGCATAACAACTGCCGGAAGAAAAGATAGCCCCAACCATCCGGGTGAACATGGTTTTGTTCATCTCTGACTCACCGACCTTTTTCAGATCCTTTGCCAGATACAGAACGGGGCTGTCTGGTATAACCAGGCGTTTGCTCTGGTTCTGCAGCTTTGGAAGCAGGTAAGGTCTTACCTCAATCCCAGAGCGCATACAAAGTGCAGCTGCTTCTGCCACCCGATGATTTCGTTCCCGGTGAGCAGCATCCCCTGGAAATCTGTGATTCCAGAACGTACCCATGTAATACCCATAAGCATTCGGATGAATCCATTCCAGTATGGGGAGTGCAGCCTTATAAAACCGGATTGTTTTGTAATAACCCTTGCCCGAGATGTTTAGCAGGCGGCAGGTAATCTCTGCTCCGGTCTGGGAGTCACGAAATGTTTGCGGCGTGGTCAGCTTATGGATCAGCGCCTTGTAGACCCGTTCCTTCCCAAGCAGATACACAGAGGCTGCCGGATATTCTCCAACGAATGACAGCAATGTGACGAGCTGATGCACCTGACTGCCGGGTTTCATGTGTATCATTGTGAGTCACCTCCGCCTGGAAGAATTTCCGACAACATGACTGCTCTCTTTGTCGGAATTTCCATTGAACTGGCGGCCCCAAATTGCCGCAATTCCAGGCTTTTTTCGCTGTCTGGCGTATGTGTCATTTTGAGCGGCCAGATTTTTGCCGTTTTTACATATCTTTTTTCGGTCCAGACGGGGCCTTTTCATAGAGCATCACTCCTTCCTCCGGCATCATTTGTTCTTCCATAAACCAAGCCGGGAACTCCGCCTTCGGTATGACGTATACCTCTGTCCGATCCTCCAAGCCAGCTGCGCTGCAGGAATAGTGGGAGCAGATATCCGGGCCGTCATCCGGCATCACATACAGGGCCACGATGTCAGAAACCATATTGGTTTCAATATTGTCATGGTCCCGCTTCTGCCGTTCCGGCCTGTCCCGGCTGTATACATGCCGATAGATCAGCACACAGTCCCGATATCGGATGGGCGGCTGCTTTTCAAAAAACTCCCGCATGGCGGGATACAAAAAGGAACGGATATAATCCGCTGACCCACTTTCTTTTTTTGGCAGAAGCGCAGGAATCCGGACACAGAACCAGCCCTCCTTTGTAAATCCGATATCCACCGGAATACACAGGCGGATCAGGTTCTCGACCTCAATATCCGCATACGGGCTGCCTGTATAGGCGGGAAGCACCCTGGTCAGAAGCACCAGACGCTCCGAGGTTTCTTCCAGACGAATGGCCTGGTCATATGCCTGCTTCATATCCCGTTCCTGATAAAAATGACGGGTCGCTGCAAGCTGGCTCTGCAGCTTATCGGCGGCCCATTCAATCTTATCCAACACCCTTACAAACGAATTGCTCTGTACCATTGACGGCCTCCTCTGAATAAAAGACGATTTCAGGTTCCTCTTCGCCCCGGTAATCTATAGTCGCAAACAGACATGGAGCATCCGGCAGCCTTAAACTTGCCGCCATCGAAATATGGGGAAGCACGATGATATACTTCAGGTCATCCTGGGGCTGTAAAAGCCGCAGCAGACTCTGCTCTCCATCGTACAGCACCACAATCTCATATCCGATGTTCTCCTTCAGGAAGAAAATCTGTGACGGATAGACCGCCGGATAGTGGGCCATCGGATCGACATAATCAATAAACTTCAGCAATACCCACACAGCGAGTATGGTCCTCTGATCGGGCTGGCACATGGAGTCCAGCCCGATGTAGTAACCACTTGCAACATCAGCAATCCGCATCTGCTTTTTCAAGTTCCGCAGGATTTTATCCGCGGTCTTCGGCGGCTTTTGAAGCATTCTTGTGATCTGTGCTTTGGGTAAGGCTCCATACTGTGTGAGCCACTTGACGACGTATTGTTCGTCTTGCAGTAACATTGCAAACACCTCCTTGTGCGTATTTTTTATGCAGCGGATATTCGCAATCCGCTTCGCTACTTGCTCATGAACGCAAATGCCTGAATCTATTTTTCTATGCGCATTTGCGTTCAAATGCGTATTTTACGCCGTATGCGTTTGTTCCTGCTGGCGTTCCCTCAGGATCGCCTCCAGTTCAGCCCGGTCTGTCGTGATCATCTCCTGCTCCTCTTTGGAAGCCTTGATCACCACCGGCACCTTGTTGTTATTGGAATAGACCAGCGCTTCACCGCGCTCAAACCGGGTAATGGAACGCATCTCGGTTTTGGTCAGCTTTAATACCTCCTGAACATACCGGGCCTCATCCGGCTCCAGGTTCAGGATGATTTTATTCTTACTATTGTTGACGATTGCCCGTCCGTATTTACCATCCTCCAAACCGAAGAAATCGGACAGGTCCTGCGTTGCCGACACTGCCGCCCCGCCAAAACCACGGATGGTCTTGAAGATAGTCAGGCAGAACTCCGCCGCCATCTTATTGGAAGAAGCGCCGACCAGCTGCCAGATCTCATCAATCATGATGGCCTTCTTTTTGGTACGGTCCGCCTTTACGTTGTCCCATACATAATCGAGGGCAATCATCATGCCCACCGGGAGAAGCTTGCCCTTCAACTCTGACAGATCCAGCACAATGTACTTGTTCGAGAGGTCTACATTGGTCTGCTGATTGAAGGACTGCGCCGAACCGGTTACAAACCGGCTGACGATCACGGCAATCCGCTGCGTCATCGGGTTATCCAGCAGGTTTTTATGCAGGTCCCCCAAAATCGGCATCGGTTTCATCTTCGGCGGGGAAGAGGTGGCATCCACATACAGCGAATCATTATCATGGGTAATTCCAAAATCCGCGTAGGTTTTAATCAGCGCCTCATCCAGCATCTGTTCCTCTTCATTGGTCATGTCCGGAATCAACAGGGAGAAGAAGATCATCAGCTGCTGGATTTTTCTTGCCAGCATGGAATCCATCTCGCTGTAATCCATCTCATCAATCAGTTCCATCTCCGGTGTGATGGTATGGCGGATCTCCATAATATTGATGCAGTGCGGGGAGCCGGGGGCAATCTTGATGAACTGGCCGCCGATCCGGTTGCACGCACGCCGGAACTCATGTCCCTTGATCGGAGCAATGATAAAACACTGGATGCCCCTCATCCGCATCCGCAGGGCGAGCAGCTGTAGGGTAAAGGTCTTACCCGCACCGCTGGTTCCAAGCAGGTTCAGATTGGCGTTCTTGTTCTTTTTCGTATTGAACAGGTCCACAATACACAGCGAATTGTTATGACGGTTGATTCCAAGCAATACCCCGGTATCATCCGACATCTCAAAGCTGGTAAACATATAGGTGGACGCCGCACCGCTGGTCAGCACATTGCGCTGAGATTTCTTTTCCAGTGATGGAGCTATCTGCAAAAATGGCATGACCGACTGGAGGGCGGCTTCCTGCTGGAAGCGGCAGTCGCTGACATACATATCCATCGACTTGAGCATATCCACCATCTGCTGTTTCCGCCACATCAGTTCCTCATAGGTCTTAGCTGAAATGGTAACAAACACGGACATGTAAAACAGGTCCTCGTTGTTGTTGGCGATACCATGCTTGATGAAATAGCCCGCCTGGATGGAATTGGTCAACTCCTCATAATCGGTGCTGGTATCCTGCATACTTTTTAACTTCGTGCGGTTTAACCGGATACGCTGTGCCACCTTATCAATAGTCTTGCTGCGATTTTCCCGCCGCAGATGCACATCTATGTCAATCCCTTCCCCGGCATTGATCAGAGAGGACATCCAACCGGCACGAACCATATTGGGATAGCCGTTGCCCTTAATATAGAGGAACGAGTAATACAGCCCGTCCATGACAATGTAGTTATAATGGGTCAGATCAATGCCGCGCGGGGCCAGGAAATGGGACACCTTAATGTGGGGAACCGGATCAATGCCGATGATCTTCTTTCTGGCTGCCATCGTATCCACCACCACGCGGTTGACACGAGAGGAAAACGGTTCATCCACACAGGATCGGCGGTTAAAGAACATATACAGGATTTCCGCCGTCTGTTCATCCGGGTCCTTCGGCTGCAGGATGGAGTTCCCGCACTGGAGGAAATAAGCCCTCGCATTCTGTTCCGCTGTCTGGAGCATGGCGTAAATCTGGGAGAAGTCCTCGCCATCCCCACGGCGCAGCTCCTCATACTGGAAAATCAAAAAGAAGCGCCTTGTGAGCGCTTCCCGGCTTCCGACGTCTTTGATCAGGCGGATATAGCCTTCTCCCAGTCGTTTACACTGTTCACTTTCTTCATTCTCCAGTTCCTCCCGGACCATTGCCACATGTTTATCGGAGTCTGCCTTACGGGTAATACTCTTAAACTGCAGCCGCATCGGGGAAATCTTCAGCCAGCTGGCAAAGGACGAAATGATATTGAACTGTTCTTCATCAGACCGGAGCATGAAATTGATCGGCTCGATCTCCAGTATTTTGATATACCGGCCATCCGTTGTCTGGACGATCCCATGCACAATATCCTTGATCGGGATAAAATCCTGAACGAACTCAAGCTTTTCCTGCTTTTTTCTGGCCTTTGCCGGTTTTCTTTTTGTCCTTGCCGGATTTCTTCCTGCCTTTCCCGCCTTTTCGCTTGCGGAGCTGCTTTGGATCATATCTGTATCCCACCCTTCTAAAATGCAATTTTCGTTTATTTACCAGGTAACGGATCATATGGCAGAGATACTGGAACAGGGAATCGCCGTCAATACCCATCATGGACAATACGCCTAGAGGAAGCAGCGTTACCGTCATGACGACAATGCGGATGGTGCCGGGCATCGGAATTACCATCAGCTCCGGATAGCCCACAATCGCCAGAAGAATAACCGTTTCTATGGCATTCCTCGGTTCCAGCATCCCGCCCAGGATCTTACCTGAGTCCGTGTAATTTGCCGGTATGGCATAAATGTTGTTATATTCTCTTTCATCCAAAGGTCATCACCTGCCTATTCTGTAAATTGTAGCGGTTGTTGTATATCTGCCCATGCGCAGGGCCTGCTGGTGATCCGGAACGAAAATATCCACACGATGGATGTCATTCTCAATACCGGAACCGCCCCGGTCTTCCACGGTATACATGATGCCATTGATCATAATCTGTGTGCCAAAGGGATAGTAGCTGGACATGGCTACCATGCCGGTTGCCGCTACCTTGCCACTGGCTGTGATGCCGTCGGCATTGCTGCCACAGCACTTTTCACAGGCGCAGTAATGGGTCACATCAACCTCTATCGTGTAAAGCGCTTCTCCATAGCCGCCGCCTGCCACGGGCGCATCATAGTCCACAATGGTAAGCCTGCGATAGGACAGGCTTCCTTCATAGCTGGGCGTATTCAAAATGACACCCGTTCCGCTGGACGAATGTACCCACATACGCTCTCCGCTTTCGCTGTATCCGGCAAAGATCAGCACATGGTTCCAACCGCTTCCATCGGATTCTGCCAGGAAACCCAGATCTCCGGGCAACAGTTCGGATGCCGAGATTGCCACGGTATTCGGGTACTGGCCGGAAGTGCCGGCACCGATATTCACACCGAGGGCGGTACTGTATACCCAGGTACTGAAACCGCTGCAGTCCAATCCGTATGGGCGGATCGTTCCTGTACTGCTGGAACCCGCCGCTGTTACCAGCTTCGGTGTGTTCCACTCGTCATTCCAGCCGGGGCCGGATTTGCCGCCCCAGAAGTACGGAACCTTGCCGACCAGCGAAAGTGCCGTTGTCAGGATATATTTCCGGGTATCGTTGCAGTTCTGCCGGTTGACAAAGGCAATCAGTTCGGCATCGGTCAGCGGCACCGCCTGCCCGCTTCCGAGGGAACCATAGAGAGTCATCTTGAGCGCATTGGCCATGTTCTGGATGGCTTCCCCGTAGGTAATATTGAACTGATCGTATGTGGCATTCAAATCAATGCCAAAGGCTTTTGCGATCACAGTATTATCGAAAGGATGGATCGTACATTCGACATACTTGATGATCTCCGTTTCCGGAGTAACTGTCTCCGTCCCATCCGCTTTATAGTAAGTTGCTGTTCTGGTCCCGGATATCGAACCGGAGGTGTAGACCGGAACTGTCACATCCACGCTGGTATACGCATCTATCGTGATTGCCTCTTCGCTGGTGTGAGATTCATCCGGCAGATAAAAGGTCTGTTGTGCTGTCTCATAACGATACTGCGGAACGCCGTTGATGGAGCCTGTTTGTATCTGGGCAGTTACCACTGTCACAGTAATGGGCTTATAGGTGTAATAGGTTACGGGAATCGTAATTTCCTGCTCCTTTTCCTCATAAGTCACCGGGAACATCTGATCAGCGATGCTGTCCAGTTTGGCAATCATGTCAGCCTCACTGGTGTTCTGTTGCTGCATGGAGGCAGAATATGCCGCCAATATGTAACTGACATCATACCCGGCAGAACTCTGCGCATAGTTGATGATGGCATCCATGGAAAGCTGATAATCGTAACCGCCGTCCGTGATGATCTGATCCACCTTTGCGATGGACAGGTCGTAGCCTCTGCTGACCGCATCGGAAACCGTACCAGTCATATCCGAATAGGCGGCGGCAAGCGTAGCTCCCTCTGCAGGCTGTACCCCATCCAGGCCAAAGATGCTGTTGGTAACAATACTAGGGAGGGAAACAATCACCGTAATCAGGAATACCAGTGCCAGACAGATACAGATCAGAATCTTAAAAAGTGTATGCCGAAGCGACCATGCGGCGGATAGAATTGCACCCCAAGGACCACCCATTGCTGTGCCGGCCGCAATCTCAGCTGCCGCTTTTCCACCCTCGACACTGGCCTGAACGGTAGCGGCTGCGGCATTGGCTGTCGCTTCAGCGCCTTTGGAAGCAGCCTGCTTTGCCGCTTCCTGGCCTGCCTGTTTCGCGGCTTTTGCCATCTGACCGGCAGCCTGTCCATAATTATCAGAACCATCACCGATTTGCTGCTTTGTCAGCTCAGCCATTTTTTCTATACACCTCCTATATCAAGCTGCATAAGCAGCACTGTTTTCACATTCAAGATACAACGCAGCCGGACTGACCATTTCCTGCATCAGCCCGGCTGTCCGTATCAGATTAACTTTTCTTTCTCGGAGGTTTCATATCCGTATGACTACGGGGCTTCGGATCTCCGAATCGGGATGGAGTCTGCTTGTAACGAACCGTATCCACCGATACCGTCTTAACATTTTCTCCATCATAAACCGGCTTGCCATTCTCAAATACCGGCTTGCGTTCAACAGCTGCTTCGCCACGGATTGCATACCACTGACCGCCGTTGACATCTTCAAATACCTGATAGTCGCCACGGGGAGCGGCATACTGCGCAACATCGTAGAACATTGTACCGGACCCATTTTCATGGCGCACTTCAAAATGCCCTTCCTGACGCTGGGACCCGTCAACAGAAGATACCTGCTGATCGTATCCCGGCATAAATGCCTGGAACTGGGCCTGGTTATAAGCCAGCGCTGCTTCGCCAGACTCAAACTGCGGAGCCTCGGCGTGCTGCTGCATAGCATACCAGTCCACACCATCTGCTGTCTGCATGATGGTATGAGGAGCGTCCGGTTCATCATAATAGGCACTGTTGTACCACATACTGCTTCCGGCCTCAGAGCTTGCTTCAATCACACCCTCGCCAGCTGTCCGAAGTACCGTACCTTCTTCCGCACCCGGGAAGGTTGCTGCAACCATTTCAGACTCAGCAGGACTTCCGGTAAACGTAGGCGCATCGTAAAATGCTCCAGCACCAGCTCCGGCTGCCATCTGGTACCACTGGCTTCCATCGGAAGCTGTGACCACAGAATGAGGTGCATCCGGTTTTTCAAACTGAGACGCATTATACATCTCGACCGCAGTGGATTTACCATCTGCAGAAATGGCGGTCGTACTGATATGGCCGCCTTTGATCTGCGTATTCTTCAGCTGATGCCCGCTAAGCTGCGGCATATAGTTGCCAAGGCTGCGGTCTGCAATATCCCCGGCAATCGTGCCGGAAACATTTGCTGTACGGGATGCTACAGAGGAAATGGATTCTCCGGTTAAGGTAGCGCCGCCTCGTGCGGCCATTCCGCCGAACACCCGGCCCACAAAACCGACTGTACCTCCGGCACCCATACGCACACCACCGTCCACAACGGCATCCCTGACATAGCTGTTGCCTTTGAATTTGCTGGCAAACCCAGATGCAAATCCGCTTGCTGCCGCGCCGGTCCCAGTAGCGGTGCTGCCGCCTTTGAATACGCTTCCGGCACTGCGGGCGCCTCCGCCCACACCGCTGATTACACGGGCCGCCATCAGAAGTTCCATACCCATGCTGCTTCCGGTCTGGGCAACATTGAGGCCCATAGCGGCCAGATAACTGTCAAAGCGCTGAGCGGTCTTTAGGAAAGCAATCGCACAAAACAGCCACAGGAAAATGCTCCCCTGGCCTGTGGAAAGTGCGCCGCCATTGCCTATATACTGACCTACGGAGGAACTGAATCCCCGCAGGAACCATACATTCATGACCAACAGCAAAAGCTGCGATCCAACCATGCGGCACCAGCTTTTGAAAACCGGTGCCGTTGTTTTGGATGCGCCCATGGAAAAAGCCAGAGGGGAAGTATAGCACAGGACACCGACCACAATGTATCGCTCTACTGTTTCCAACAGCAGCTTGAAATAGTTCCAGCCCAGTGCGATCTCCAGAATGATTAAGAGCAGCAGACCCACCACGGACACTATCGACACTATCGTTGTCAGGCCGTTCATCAGGGTCTGCTCCACACCGGCAAAGGTAAAATCCTCCGCCGTCATGGAAAGTTCCATCAATGCGGTGTATGGCGCCCTTGCAATGTCAAGAGTAATGAGGAATATGGGTTTTGCGTAGGCGATCAGCAGCGCAAAAAGAGAACTTCTTGCGAGCAGCGTCCACGGGTTTTCCGCTTCGGTAATCGGGCCTCCAAACACACGGAAAAGCTGCCATACCGTAATCAGGAACAGGATCGCCCATGCGGTATACTGCATGATGTCATATGCCTTCGACACAAATGGGAAATACTCTTCCATCGCGGTCATGTTGGTGCCAAGTGCATCCAGAAACAGCCCGGATACAGCATCCATCATCTGCGAGACAATACTGCTGACCCACGTTACAATACCCTCAAAAATCCAGTCAAGCACGATTCTTCACCTCCCATCCGGCTTGACCTGGTGTTTAGCCTGCGTAATTGCCGCCGGCAATCAGAGGCTGCAGATAGGCGACGATAAAGCCCAGAGAGTTCAAAACGATCCATGTGACCACGATTCGCTTGAGCCAGCTGGTTGCTTCATCCACTGCCCGCTGGTTACGGGAGATCATGCGGACCAGCAGCGCAATGGCTGCGGCCGTGACCGCCACGATGGTACTGATACCGACCAGCTGGCCATACACATCCTTCATGATCGTGCTAAAACGATCCCAGATGGTGTCCGCCATAACCGGCTGCAGTGTGATCAGCATAGCGCCTGCCATACCGACCAGCGACCAGTAGGCGGTTCTCATGCGATTGCCGCCTTTTTTCAGTTGTTTGACCATGACATGTACCTCCTTGTAAGATTTTCAGGCAACAAAAAATGCCGTTTCTCAAAGCTCTTTCAGCTTCAGAAACGGCATTTGTCCTGCCCAATCCCAGTTTGGGACGATACAAGTATAGCATTTATCGGTTTGCATGTCATCGGCATGAGTGCGCCAATTTTTTGCCACTTTTGTGCCATCACTCCAGACCCTCCAACAGAGTCAGCATCTCCAGCCAGAAATCCACATCAGCCGTCGGGGCTGCCCACAGCCGGATCGACAGTATGGTGATAGCCTGCTGGCGGAGGCGATAGTAATGGCGCGAGGAGATATCCAGACGGTAC
Organism: Eubacteriales bacterium; assembly: GCA_030524285.1. Lineage (GTDB taxonomy): Bacteria > Bacillota > Clostridia > Oscillospirales > Butyricicoccaceae > Butyricicoccus_A. Next base: position 38,536 of record JAUNGQ010000002.1, on the reverse strand, counting down.
AGAAGCTCTGTGCGGCTTATTTTTTCCGGCGCGATGTAGGTCTGATAAATCAGGTCATACAGCTTTTTCCCGTTATCCGGCTTTTTCTTCAGCACTGTCAGTGCCTCATTCACCCGATCCAGAAGCAGCCTGGATTTCTGGATACCGGCGATACGGTTCTCCAGCTTCCGGTTTCCCATAGCCATCTCCGTGTCCATGTGTTCGATCAGGGAGTCAGTACCCACAAAGGGCCGATCCAGTTCTTCCGCCACGGTCTGGGGGAAACACTCGATGGTCCAGGCAATATCCCGGTAGTGCTTTAACAGCATCTCGGTGTTGTGGTAACTGTTGCGCTGTTTCTCCTGCTTTGCCGCCCGTTTCCGCTCATCGTCAATACTCCCGTCACCCAAAACTCCCCGCATGGTCAGAAGCTCGATAAAGGCGTCTGACTGCGCCAAAATCCTGCTTTCCTGCTGTTCATACAGCGATTTTTCATCCTGTTTCCTGCTCATATGTGAAAAACTCCTTTGCAATTTTTGTGATGTCCACAGGCATACATGGCCCGCGGATGTTACTCGCTTCAATCACTGCAGGTGTATAACCCTTTACACTACTGCAGTCATATTCACAATTCTTACAATTCCTACACAGAGAAAGATACGCGCGTAATATAGGGTCCAAAAGTGCAACGCGGGATTCGGCGTCAGACTCATCCTCGGCTTCCTGAAACTGGCCTGTCAGCCGCTTGCTGTACCAGGCAACCATACGGTTCAGATGCTCATGATCCGAACCCTTCTTCTGCACATTTGCGCTGTGTATGCGTATTTCATCAAGAATACTCATAATCTGATCCTGTGAAGGAAGTGAAACCTCTGTATCGGATGGATACAGCTTATTAAAAATGAGACAGCCATAAGAGCTGGGCAGACGGTATAGAGCAAAGACATCCCCATGCTTCTTGAAAAATCTCCATACCTTTGTCTTCTCCCAGCCCCATCGCTGCCCCAGGGTTTCCAATGTCAGTATGGCGCCGAATTTCCCATACTGGACGGCCGGCGCCAAAAAAGAAAACGCATTGTACGGGTCCCTTGATACCGAATGGCACCAGAGATCCAACCATGCGTCTGCCTCTCCAAATATGTAATGCTTCTCAGCAAGTCGCTCTGTAATGCTGCGCGGGAGGCACAGAAATCCATACCCGTCTGTTGCGTATACAGCCCCGTTCATGCACTCCTTGCCGGAGCATTTGACAACCCAGTCTGTAATCTGGTAAGTCAGCTTCTTTGTATTGGTGTCCAGGTCATACTGGACATAGCCCAGTTCAGACAACTGCTCCAGCGTCTCCTGGGCCTCCTGGCGGCTTCTGACGCCCAAAATGCTTTTAAGGCCCACAATACCTCCAGCCCACATTCCGGGGCTTACAGGGTTAATGTGGCCGCAATAGGAGGCATTCCCTTTACGAAATGCAGCACGGGATGCGAGCTTTGCCCATGCACCCAGTACGCCCTTGCCCTCAGGCAGATGATTCCTGGGCAGTTTTACCCACTGGTACTTCATCAAACATTTCATTCGGGACTCCTCCTCTCATAATAAAATGGGCATAAAAATAGGACGACCCCTGAAAAGAAGTCGCCCTGGCAAGTAATATGAATTAAATTCTTACAGTCAGACCTGCAAGTTGGTCAGTCTGGATTCCTACCAAATACCAGCCATCGTCCATTTCAATTCTGGTCGGAATCCACTCCCCATCAATCAAAACGTCCAGGCATTCACCGCAATGAAGTCCTCCATAATACTCCTCCAAGCCAAACCGAATATCCATACGTCCACTTTCTTCATCTACAATCATAGTTCCTTTTTTCATTGTCCTCTCCTTTCCAAAGACATCGCCTGCTTCACTTTCCGTCATAACCGTTGCCTTCGTTTCTTTCCTGTATACTTGTCTTAGGTACTCCTCAAAGATTTCGCGCCGTATCAGGACTTTTTTTCCAATCTTATATACGGCTCCCGCCTCATGCGCCATTCGAGTAAAAACCTTCAGACCAAGTCCATAATAGTCAGCCCCCTGATAATAGGTAATGAAATCCCGCTTCAACATTTCTATATCTTCATCATCCAGCATATCCGAGAACATCCAAAGATTCCCACTCATGCTTTATCCTCCTCAGATTTTAGGGTACTCGGTTCATGGAATTTCTCCAGATACGCATCGAATATATCACGGTTAATCAAAACCGTACCATCCATCCGATAGATCGCACCAGCTTCGCTGGCAAGTTCCAGTATTTTTTTGTGCTGCAAACTGTAAACGATTTCCGCATCTTTATATCGTAGAAACTGCCTGCGGAGCCTTTTCGCACTTTCCCTCACATCATTCCGTTTCTTCAGGTCATAATACGCCCTTGTTTCATCGCTAATCATTGTTCGCTTTCCTTTCTACAGTATTTTCCTGTCATGACAAAAGCAGCCCAACAAAAAAGAGAACACCTTCTGAAATTTCTTTCAAAAAGTGTTCTCATAACAGCAAGTGCCGTATTGCATTTTAGCCTGACAACAATTCGTCCTGCGCCGTAATTCTTCATATTGATATGAAAAATTGTTGTCAATTTGTTGTCAACTGGGATTTGAGATGCCGGAAACCCTTGATTTTACTGGTCTTTTCCGCCGATGGTCTTCATCGTCGGGAACAGCAGAACATCGCGGATGGATGCGCTATCGGTCAGGAACATTGCCAGGCGATCAATGCCCATACCCATACCGCCCGTTGGCGGCAGACCATATTCCATCGCCATCAGGTAATCTTCATCCATCATATTTGCTTCGTCATCGCCGGCATTGCGCATTTCCACCTGGCGCTCAAAGCGTCCGCGCTGGTCTACCGGATCGTTCAGCTCGGAGAATGCATTGCAAAGCTCACGTCCATATACAAAGCACTCAAAACGCTCGGTCAGACGCGGATCGGACGGCTTACGCTTTGCCAGCGGGGAAATTTCAACCGGATAATCTGTGATGAATGTCGGCTGAATCAGATTCTCCTCGACAGTCGCGTCGTAAACCATTGCCATCAGATCGCCCCAGCTCTCCTTGTTCTTGTCGATTTCATAGCCGGCAGCCCTGCATGCAGCCAGTGCCTGCTCGCCATCCATCGCCATGAAATCCATACCGGAATACTGCTTGACTGCTTCTGCCATTGTCATGCGCTTCCAGCCCTTGGAGAAGTCGATTTCCGTACCCTGATACATGACTCTGGTTGTACCCAGTACCTTTTCACAGCAGTGAATGACCATATCCTCGGTCAGATCCATCATACCGTTGTAATCGGTATACGCCTGATATACTTCAATCGTGGTGAACTCCGGATTGTGCTTGGTATCCATACCCTCGTTGCGGAAGATACGGCCAATTTCATATACACTTTCCAGACCGCCGACAATCAGACGCTTCAGATGCAGCTCAGTTGCGATACGCATGTACATATCAATATCGAGTGCATTATGATGTGTGATGAACGGACGCGCAGCAGCGCCGCCCGGAATGGTGTTCAGGCACGGTGTTTCCACTTCCATAAATCCACGGCTGTCAAAGAAATTACGCACTTCGCGGACGATTTTGGAACGCAGTTCAAAGGTTCTGCGTACATCTGGATTGACAATCAGGTCAACATAGCGACGGCGGTAACGGATATCGGTATCCTTCAGGCCATGCCACTTCTCCGGCAGTGGGCGCAGCGACTTGGACAGCAGCTGTAAGGAATTGACGCGGACAGAGATTTCACCCTTCTGGGTGCGGAAAACCTCGCCCTCAATGCCGATGATATCACCGATATCATACTTCTTGAACTGCTTGTATTCCTCTGTACCAAGCAGATCACGCTTGACACAAAGCTGGATTCTGCCATAGCGGTCAGTCAAATCAGAGAAGGTCAGCTTGCCCATAATGCGCTTGCTCATCATACGGCCTGCCAGACGGACAATTTTGCCCTCCATCTCATCAAAATGTTCTGTAATATCGGTTGTGTAATTGGTGCGGTCATAGCGTACCTGCTGGAACGGGTCCTCCCCTGCTTCCTGCATGGCCTGCAGCTTGCCGGTACGGATTTCATACTCCTCGGATTCCGAACGAATCGGCTTGTTAAACTTCTGCTTGCTCTGCTCCGGTGCCTGCTGCTCCGCAGTCACATTCTGATCCATGTTTTTCCTCCTAAAATGTAACGCAAAAGGACTGTCCGCCCTCCGATTTCAGTTTGGCAGACAGCCTTTTTCCAGTTTTTATTTGCTTACTTTATAATTTCTGTGATCTTGAACTTGACAACGACTTCGTTTGGCGCCTCTACCTCGACAATGTCGCCAACCTTATGGCCCAAAACCGCCTTGCCAAACGGGGATTCGTCAGAAATCTTACCATCCATCGGGTCAGCCTCCTGAGAGCCGACGAAATGATATTCCTCTTCCTCGTCAAATTCAATGTCAATTACCTTAAAACGGCAGCCTGGAGATACTTCATCCTTTGCATACATGTCCTCAGAGATGACAACTGCATGTGAAACAATGGTTTCCAGCTCGGCAATACGGGATTCAACCTTGCCCTGCTCATTCTTTGCTTCATCATACTCAGCGTTCTCAGAAAGGTCGCCAAAAGAACGTGCTTCCTTGATCTGCTCTGCAACCTCCTGGCGGCGGACAGTCTTCAGGTATTCCAGTTCTTCTTTCAGTCTATCCAGATTGTCCTGTGTCAGCTTAAATTCCTGCTTCATGGAACATTCCCCTCGATATCGTTCAAAATTTTTTCAGCGGTTATAATTACGCTATAATACATTTCATTATATAAACCCATTGGTATGATGTCAAGCGCGGTTTTGCTGTGTCCGGCTAATTTTTTCGCCGGTTTCGACACACTCTCAGGAGGCCAGTGCGGAAATCGCCGCCTGCAGCTGATCATCCTCCTCGTCGGACAGTACATAAAAATGCTCTGCCTTCTCTTCACTCAGCTCTGCCTCGACATCTGGTGTCACGCCCTTGCCAATCAGGCTGATGCCCTTCGGCGTGTAATAACAGTTGGTGGACAGTTCCAGACAACCGCCATTCGACAGGACAAACGGCTGCTGTGAATAGCCCTTGCCAACCGTCTTTTCTCCGATGACCTCCGCCATATCATATTCCTGCAATGCCGCTGCAAAAAATTCCGCCGCACTATAGGATTCCTCATTGACAATCACTGCCATTGGCAGATCAACACAGTCTGCATCCGAAGTATACTTCTCTGTCTTGCCACTCTTGCTTTCCAGTGAAATAATATCGCCCTCCGGCAGCAGCACATCCAGACAATTGACCAACGCTGTTAACTGTCCGCCCGGATTGTTGCGCAGGTCAAAAATCAGGCTTTCCGCTCCGGCATCCAGCATTTCCTCCAACGCCTGCTCAAACTGTGCGTCTGTCTGCTGGGTAAACCGTTCGATACAGATATAGCCGACATGGTTCTCCAGCATCCGTGAGGTGACATGAATCTGGTCATATTCCGCACGTGTTACTGTGACGTCCTCAACTTCACCGGTTTCGTACCGGCGGACACCCAGCGTGACATCCTCGCCGGCATCGCCGCGTACCGCGTCTACGGCATCGGTATACTCTCCCAGCTCGTCAATGGTCTTTCCATCCACCGAGATAATTTCATCATAATAGCCGAATCCGGCCTTTTCTGCCGGGGATGCATGGGCAATCGAATTGACCAACAGATAATGACTGCCATCGTCAGCCTCTTCGTAGCTGACCGTCACGCCAATACCAACTGTTGAATCCGCCGCAGAATCCAGATAAGCCTCATAGGACTCCGGTGTCATGTAATAGCTCCAGCGATCGCCCAGCCCGCTGGTATAGCCGGTCAGTGTGTAATCAATCAAGTCAGAGGTTTCATATTCCCCGACAAAATTTTTCTGTACGGCACTGTCCGCCTCACGCAAGGCATGATACAGCTCTCCCAGTTCGCCTTTGGGCCGTGCTGTATCATATACCACCAGTCCGGTAACCAGACTGCACGCAAATACAGCTACAATACCGGCAGTTATAGCCTTTCGCAGTGATACGCTTTTTTTCAAATGTATTCGCTTCCTTTCCGGAACAATCGTCCCCCAATAAAAAGAATACCGCAGGACTGCGCCTGCGGCAACTGTTTTTTGTTGTGCTTTACAAAAAAGTTAAAATGTTCTCACCATTCCGCCTCAAAACAGGACAGACAATGAGCTTAAAATCATCAGCAGCGCCAGCAACAGGGCAATGACTGCCATCAGGCGTTTTGCAGTTGTCGGTTTCATGACAATACCTCACTCCCGTGTCATTACGGTTGAAGGCGTCCGGATTCACGGGAAGCCAGATACTTACGTACCATCAGCGCAACCTTAAAGACGATCGCATGATCAAATTCACGCAGATCCAGACCAGTCAGCTTCTTGATCTTCTCAAGGCGGTACACCAGTGTATTTCTGTGTACAAACAGCTTACGCGATGTTTCGGACACGTTCAAATTATTTTCAAAGAATTTCTGAATTGTAAACAGGGTTTCCTGATCAAGGGCATCAATCGAGCCCTTCTTGAAGATTTCATTGAGGAACATCTCACACAGCGTCGTCGGCAGCTGGTAAATCAGACGTGCCAGACCAAGGGTATCGTAGTTAACGATATTCTGCTCATTGTCGAATACAACGCCGATTTCCAGCGCGGTCTGAGCCTCCTTAAACGACTTTGCAACGTCCTTCAGCTGGCTGCATACCGTTCCGATGCCAATGATACATTTAATCTGCAGCTCATTTTCCAGTGTTTCTTCAATGCCCTTTGCAATCTTATACAGCTCCTTGTCATCGGTAGCAGCCTTGACTTCCTTAACAAGTACAATATCGCTTTCATTGATGTGCAGGACAAAATCGCGCTGCTTATCCGGGAACAGGCTTTGAATGACATCAAGCGCTGCCACATCGGCACGTTCTTCCTGGCGGATCAGGAAAACAGCTCGCGGGATATCCCCCTCGAAATGCAGCTCACGGGATTTGATGTAAATATCACCCGGCAGGATGTTATCCAGAATAATATTTTTAACAAATGTAGCCTTGTCATGCTTCTCATCATACAGAGTCTTGATGTTGCTCACTGCAATGGTAGCCATGGAGCAGATGCTGCGTGCATTCTCGTCTTCACCATGTACAAATACAGCATACTCAAACCGTGTGGTACGGTCTGCTACCGGACGATACGTATAGCCTCCGAAGCGGATCATATCACCGACATATGACAGTTCTGCCGCCGCATCCTCACGCATTTCGCCAATGCGCTTCAAATCCGTACAGGCAACAACTGCGCCGCTGGCATTGATAATGCCAATGGTGCGATCCACCGCATCTTTCATCTGTAAAATTATGGATTGAAACATTCTTGATGCCATCATTCTTCACCCTTCTTTACAATATCATTATCATCTGTCTGCGATAATTCCGCGCCTGCAAACAGAAACATTACCAATCACCCTTGCAGTCTTCACTGCCTTGTTGTTCATCTTTTTTATTATAACACAAATCGACAGAAATTTGTACAAAAATTTTCTCTTTCTTTTGTGAGTTTTCCCCTATGTAACGTTGGGGCCTATTCGCAGCCCTTTCCTGCGCCGTCAGCCGCCCGCAACGACTCCAGTTCCTGCTCTGTCAGCTCCCGCCATTGCCCCGGCTGTAACGCCGGATCCAGCCTGACAGGGCCCTCGCAAAGCCGTTCCAATGTCAACACAGGTGCATTCCGCGCGGCCAACATCCGCCGGATCTGATGGTATTTCCCTTCCTGCACCGTAACCAGCACATCGGATTTTTCATTTTCCACCTGACGGATATCCAGCTTTGCCGGACGGCATTTTGTCCCGTCCCGCAGCTCCAGCCCGGCAGCAAACGCATCCATATCCGATTGGCCGAGTATGCCGTCTGCTACAGCATGATAGACCTTCGGCACATGATGCCGCGGCGAAGTCAGCGCATGTCCCAGCGCGCCATCATCTGTCAACAGCAGCAGTCCGGAAGTCTCTTTATCCAGCCGCCCGACGGGAAACACCCCGCGCGAACGGTACTGCCTTGGCAATAAGTCCAGTACGGTTTTCTGATCCCGATCCTCGGTAGCCGATAGTACACCCAACGGCTTATGCATCATCAGGTATACATGCTCCTGATACCCGATGCGCCGCCCCTGAAAGGTCAGACAACAGGTCTCCGGGTCAACCTTACGCGACACATCCCGGCAAATCACACCGTCTACCGCAACCGCGCCTTTTTTGGCAAATACCGCAGCCTCTCTGCGGGAGCAGCATCCGATTGCCGCCAGCAGCTTATCAATCCGCTGTGCCGCCATGCTACCGCCTCCAAAACACAATTTTAACTATTGTAGCACTTTTGTAACATTTGTACAAGAGTTATTTGTAAAATTGTAAAAGCAGGCGTGAATTTCCGCCTGCTCACTGGCTATTCTGCCTATTTTTTGCACAACTGTTAGTTATTTCTCTGTTTCCGAGCTGTCATTATTTGTGGAAGCTGCACCATCGTCTGTATTTCCCTGCTGATCAGGATGATCCATCAACCCGCGGGTAAAGCCGCCGTCTGTCTTCATCGAGCAGATATCACCTGCGACAATATTGCCGCGGTAAACCAGCAGCTCTGCAATGATATCACCCTCCTCCGGATAATTGGTGACGGTATAAGTAATCTGCTTGACGCGCTTCCCTTTCAGCCTTTCCAAATCGAAGCCCTGTCTTGCCTGTAAATCGGCATAGCTTTGGTAGGTTTCATCAAAATCCGATGGAATGATAACCTCCTGAATCACACAGGAATTTTCATCCACTTCCCAGCCACACGCTTCCAGATAGGCAATGCGCTCATTATTTGTCAATGCCAGCGTGGAGACAGTTTCCGCAGCCTGATCACCGGAGCCTGCTGCCTCTTCTTTTTCGCTGCCCCATGTCTCCATCGCCGCAACATCCCCTGCCAGTTGTACCGCAACACCCGCTGTCAGCGCCAGCGCTGCCGCTGCTGCAATACCCAACAGGACCTTCCTCTTATTCAATTTCGCTGTAAAGATAAACATATGTCCCGCTCCTTGCCATAAGCGATTTCAGTGTGTGGTACAACCTATGCAGGGAGCGCGGGGTTCATGCCTAAGAATATGCTGACGCACAAAAATCCCTCCGGCATATTGCCGGAGGGACGAATTGCTTCTTTCCTTATTCTGCATTTGCAGCTTCAATTACCTTTTCCTGAACCATCGGAGGCGCATCCTCATACCGCTCGAACTGGGATACAAAGGAGCCTCTGCCCTGCGTCATAGAGCGCAGTGTGATTGCATAATCACTGATTTCTGCCATCGGTACCTCGGCAACGATTTCCTGACCATCATCAGTCGGGTTCATGCCCATGATACGTCCACGGCGCTTGTTGATATCGCCAATGATATCGCCCATGTAGGAATCCGGAATGTAAACCTTCATGGAGCAGATCGGTTCCATAATAACCGGATTTGCCTTCGGGATACCGGCCTTGAACGCCAGCTTTGCTGCCATCTTGAACGACAATTCATTGGAGTCAACGTCATGATAGGAGCCATCCAACAGAACTGCCTTGAGTCCAACCATCGGATAGCCAGCCAGAACGCCATGCTCCATGGCCTCACGGATGCCCTTATCGACTGCCGGATGGAAGTTCTTCGGAACGGAACCACCGAAGATACGCTCCTCGAACAGGTAATCGCCCTCAGCATACGGTTCAAAGTCCATCTTAACATGACCATACTGACCATGTCCGCCGGACTGCTTCTTATGCTTGCCTTCTACGGAAACCTTGCTGCGGATCTTTTCACGATACGGAACAATCGGCTTGGACAGCACGGCGTCGGCGCCAAAACGGCTCTTGAGCTTGGAGCAGATAACATCCAGATGGATATCACCCATGCCGCTCAGAATACTCTGATGGGTTTCCGGATCGATGGTAAAGCTAAAGGTTGGATCTTCATCTGCCAGTCTTGCCAGACCGGAGGCGATCTTTTCCTCGCCGCCCTTTACCTTCGGTGAAATTGCCTGAGAATAGCACGGCTTTGCCAGCTCAGCCGGTGTCAGATTAACGGCGCGCACGGTCATAGACAGCGTATCGCCGGTCTTGGTAGTTGCCAGCTTGGAGACTGCGCCGATATCGCCGCAAGTAACTTCCGTAACTTCTGTACTCTTCTTACCGCAAATGGAATACAGGCGTCCGATCTTTTCGGTGCCGTCCATGCGGTGGTTGAGCAGCGTCATATCCTGCTTAACCGAGCCTGCAACTACCTTGAAGTAGCTGAAGCGGCCATACTGGTCTGCAGTGGTCTTAAATACATATGCACACGGGGTACCGTTCGGGTTGCATGCAACCTCGATCAGTTCATCATCTTCCTCGCATACTTCAATTTCACCCTGGTCCGGGGACGGCATGTAGTCAACAATGCCCTTAAGGGTTGCAATTGTACCGATACCGGTTGCCGCAGTGCCACAGAATACCGGCATAATAACGCGTTCGAGAACGCCCTGACGCAGACCTGCGATCAGCTCTTCGTCGGAAAATTCTTCGCCTGCAAAGTAACGCTCCATCAGATCTTCTGACAGCTCCGCTACGCTTTCACACAGTGCTGCACGCTGCTGGTCAACCTTTGCGATCATATTTTCCGGAATCGGAACCTCAACACGCTCGTTGCCTTCCATGTGATATGCCTTGCGGATAACACAGTCAACAACGCCGACAGTCTCACGGTTGCCCTCAAAAATCGGGATCACGATCGGGCAAACACTTGCGCCAAATGCCTTTTGCAGCTTATGCAGAGAGGTGTCATAATCAGAATGCTCTTCATCGATTTTGGAAATATAGAATGCACACGGCTTACCTGCATCTGCCAGACGCTTCCATGCCTTTTCCGTTCCGACACTTGGGCCGGACTTGCCCGGCACCACAATCAGACCGGACTCGCACACACGCAGCGCACTCTGTACCTCGCCTTCAAAATCAAAGAAGCCCGGGGTATCCAGCATATTGATTTTGCAGCCGCCATATTCAACCGGTGCAACAGCTGTGGAAATCGAGAACTTTCTGCGAATCTCCTCCGGATCATAGTCACAAACGGTATTGCCGTCTGCAATCTTTCCCATTCGGTCGGTTGCCTTTGTCATAAACAGCATACTCTCAATCATCGAGGTCTTGCCATCTCCACCATGTCCCATGACGCAGACATTGCGGATCTTATCTACAGAATATACGTTCAACGATTCCATCTCCTTAGCTTATGAATTACAGACGGTTTCAACCGTCTCCCATGTTCGTAATTATATACTATTTCCTCTCTTACTGCAAGCAAAATATTGTGTAAACTCTCCAAACTTGTCGATCTATTTCAAGTATCTTTCATAGTTTTAGACACATTTTCCACCGTTTGAATGGCATTGTTTCACATTATATCATCTTTTTGCACCTTTTTTGTTCATTTTTGAACTTTTTGCAACAAATCCTCCCGTGGCCAAAAAAACAGGAAGCATCAGCTGAAACAATACGGCTGTCTGCTTCCTGTGTACAATTTTATTCCCTGTTTACGCCATTTTCCAGAAAGAAAATCGGAATAAAGCACAAAATCATGTAAATCAGCACCCGGATCGGATGGGCATCCGCCGGTACAAAAACATAGCAAAGATACGTCATCAGCAGCATACACAGCAGCGAAGCACAGATACCAATCATCACACCAAGGCGGGAAATCCTTGCCTCTGCTCGCGCTGCCGTCATGCAGGCGGACGCCGGTACAAAACCATCCCGCAGGAGCATACCGCAAAGCACATCTTTGTCCGTATAATGCGCGTTGTGCAACGCACGGTCTGTTTCCAGCTCCGGCACAATAACAGTACCCTTCTGGAGCGCATACCGTTGCTCCACCAGTTCCGGCGTAATCTGATGATTTCTTGTATGAAGCCAGATTTTTGTTTTCTTCTCCGTCAGCATCTGCATTGCATTGAACAGCGGCGCCGGAACCTGATAATCAATCAACAAAACTGCGGCAACATTTCCATCAAGGGCAAGCACAAGTCCATGCTCCGGCACGTCCCGGGCAATCACGCCATGGTCTGCCATATATTCATCACTGCCCAGCATAACCTCCAGCCCGCCGATTTGGCCCCTGACGCCACCATTGATATCACGCACCACATGATGCGCCGCCAGCGGTGCGCCATACCGTGTGCGAACCTCTTCTGCCAGCATACTACCCAGAGAAGATCCTCCAGTCAACGCCGCAGCATAAGCCAGCGCAGTAGAATCGTTCAGGTTACTACGTAACTCCAGCTTTGCCAGTGCAATGGAGCCTGCCGGAAACAGGTCTTCATCCGTCAGCACGACTACGCCTGCTTCTGCCAGTTTCCGAACACCTGCGCCGCCATCAGCTGCCGCACCACTGCGCTGCATGCGGCGTGCGCTGTAGCTCCGCGCCATCACCAGTGCGCAAATCAGGGAAATCTGACATGCGCCAGTCACCGTTGCCGCCAGTACATAAATCAGACGTCCGATATCTCCTGTCGCAATACACACAATGACAGACAACACTGCCGCAATGACACCTGCCATAATCGTGAACACGGTTTCCAGTCTGTGTTGTACGCCGCGCCGCAGGGTCTGTGACGCAAACCGGTCTACCTGCTCCAGCGGCGCTTTGACCACATGTGGTACCGGTCCGTCATGATAAAACAGGCCCATTGGCTGCTTTGCACTGCCTGCTACCTTGTAGTTATAATGCCGGATCGTAGAGCGGGAAACCTGTGCCCGCAGCTGTGCAAACAATGCCAGCATTACAACGCACGCATACGGAATTTCCTCGCCCTCTGAAACCAGGCGGCTGATACAGTGCAGGATATTCAGCAGCAGTGCAAAATCAATCAGCGTGGACAGGTTGGGTACGAGATGTACCAGCGCCTGTATGCCATCCCAAACCACATCGTACGCCAGCAGAATGGATACAGCCATCAGAATCAGAAAGATCGTCAACACATTGGATGGATTATACGCATAATTGAGGGACGTCGGCAGCAGCAACAGGCTGAAATCTGCTGCGCAGGAAATATAAATACAGATCAGGGTAAGGATACCAACCACAGTTGACCGGCGTGCCTGCTTTTTTGCCTGGAGCCGGCATTCACGGCTCGCTTTATTCAGATCCTTCGGCACCTTTTCCTGCGGCCACATAGCTTGTGGCTTTCTCTGCGGACTCTGCCGTGCCTGCTTCGGCTTGCGCTCGGTTTCTTGCTCTGCCTGTCTGGCGTCCTCCGGTTCCTCCGTGCTTTGCTCTTTCTCTGCCTGTTCCGGGACATCAACCGTTATTTCAAAGATTGTTTCGTTCTGGCCGGCCGCCTCCGTTTCCGGTTTGCCGGTCGGCCCGTTATGAAAAACCGAATTACCTTCGTTCTGTTCGCTCTGCTGCAATTCCTGCAGGGCATCTGCCGCATGGATTTCTTCCGGTTCTTCGGGCTCCGACAGTTCCTCCGGTTCTGTTTCCTCCGGCTCCGGCTGCTGCGCACGCAGCAGCTCCTCCTTATAGCTGCGGATACGCTCCATAATCCATTCCTTCTGGCGGATTACTTCATGCGTCATAACCGGCCCTTCCAGACGCAGTTCTGCCATCGTGGGCACAGTTTTGCACAGTTCCTCCATCGGCAGACCCAGCCAATCCGGATCCTTCTCCGGTTCTGCCAGTTCCCGTTCTTCCTGCGCCTTTTCCAGCTCAACAGCCGCATCAAATAGCTCTGCTTCATGCTGTTCCGCTGCTTTCTCCTGTGTTGTTTTGGACAACGGGATATCCAGATAAACCGTGGTTTCCTCCTCTGGAAATTCCTCCGGCAAAACCAGCTTGTTTTCTTTTTCGGGTTCCTCTGCTTTTTCGGTTTCCACACCGCTGTCACGCAGCAGCTGCTCAAAGCTTACATGTTCTTCCTCGTCCTCTGCTTCCACATCGGACAGAAATTCTGCCAACTCTTCTTCACTGATAACCGGTGTATCCTCCGGGCGCGGCTGCGGCGGCTCGGGAACAGCCTCAATGGCCCCAATTTCTTCTTCCTGCTTCAATGCTTCCCGGAATGCAGCGGTGGCATGATCCTCCGGTTCATCCGCGGCAACCGCTTCATCTTCCGGTTCACATTCTTCCTCCAGCTTTGCTTCTGGCTCCGCCAAGCTATCAGCTTCCTCCTCTAAGACTTCTTCCTCATTCTCTTCGGATTCTTCTTCGCCTTCTTCCTCTACGATTTCCAATCCGAAGACGTCCATCACCTTATTCAGGAAGCCTGCTTTTGGCTGCTTCTCTTCCTCTGGCTCCTCTTCCGCCTCCTGCTCTTCGGACACTCCTTCCGGTTCCTGTTCGGTAGACGCTTCTTGCGGCTCCTCTGCTTCCATTTGCGCGGCATCTATTTTCTGCGTCATTTGCTCTGTCAGTGCATCCAACAGTTGCGTCTCATCCGATTCCAGATCTGTCAGCTCCGGCTCATCCTGATATGAAAAGTCCTCGTCAGACGCCTCGTTATCCGCTGTTTCGCCGCTGCCTTCTTCTTCATCCGCTTCATCGTCATCATCCAAAAGACCAAACCAGCGGGCAAACAAACCCTTTTTCTGTTTTTCGTCCGGTTTTGCGTCTGCTTCGGTTTCCCCGGTTTCTTGTACTTCCGGCTGGTCTTCTGTATCAGCTTCTTCTAAAACAGCGTCCGGTTCTTCCTCCCAGGCTGCTGTTTCTTCCCAAGCCTCGTCATTTTGTTCCGCAGGCTCGTCTTCTTCGGTATATTCTTCCTCCGCAGCCTCTTCGGCTTCCTCGTCCGCAGAAGCGCCAAACCAACGGGAAAACAGGCTTTGCTTCGGCTTCGCTTCTGGCTCCACGGATTCTTCCGCTTCCGGTTCAGCCTCTACAGATGCATCATCTTCCACCAGGGCTGTTTCTTCCTCCACATCCGTGGATATCTCATCCATCACGCTGTCAGGCGATACCATCTCCGCCGGATCGGCCGCAGTCAGCGCTTCGGTTTGAATATGTACAACGGGATCTTCCTCTGCATGGGCAAAAGGATCTTCTTTGGGCGGCTGTTCCAATGCCGTTGTTTTCTCCTGCTGTACGAACGGGTCTTGTTCCTCCGGCTGCTGGAACAGGCGTGCCATCAAATCTGGCTCTTCTCCCAGCTCCAAAACAGGCTCTGTTTCCAACGGCTCCGGCTGTTCTTCCTGCTCTAGCTCACCCAACTGTGCGAACAGCTGCGCAAAAACGCTGTCCTGTTCCTCTAGCGGGTCCGGCTCTTCTGTTTTTCCGTTGGCTTCCTCTGCCAGCGCTGCCTGTTCCTCTACCAATGCCTGTGTCTGTTCTGCTGCAAGAAACAGGGCGGATAGATCCTCATCCTGCGCGGGAAATTCCGGCATCATACTCTCGGTTGCCGGTGCTGCCGTGCCAAAAGACTTTGTTTCTACTGCTTCTGTCTTCATCGTCTCTGTCAATATCTCTGACTCCGGTTCCAGATCTGCCACCGCAACACCGAGGCTTTTCATCAGTTGCTCTAAGCTGGCCGTCTCGCTGCCGGATACCGAATCCGAACCAACCTCCTGCATAATCTCATCGACATCATAGAGGCTGTCGCCGGATACATCATGCAATTCCTGTTTTAACTTTTCCAGATCCAGATCATCCATGACTTTCCTCCCCAATCCGCTGCCGCACTGCTTCATACAGCAAAACTGCCGCCGCCGCAGATGCATTCAATGAATTTACCTTTCCCTTCATCGGGATGCTTACGATAAAATCGCATTTTTCTCTTACAATCCGGCTCAGGCCATTGCCCTCTGAACCGATGACAATGGCAGCTGATCCAACAAAATCCGCTTCATAGAGCTGTTTATCTCCGCCGGCATCTGCACCAAATACCCAAACGCCCTGCTCCTTCAGCGTATCAATGGCAGCTGCAAGGTTGGTGACACGCGCCACACCGATATGCTCAATAGCGCCCGCCGATGCCTTTGCCGCCGTTGCGGTCAGGCCGACGGAACGCCGTTTTGGAATGACAACGCCGTGTGCGCCTGCTGTCTCCGCAGAACGAATGACCGCCCCCAGATTATGCGGATCGGTCAGGCCGTCGCAAACCAAAATCAGGGGCTGTTCCCCGCGATCCCGCGCGGTTTGCAGGATATCATCCAGTGAGACATATGCATGTGCCGCCGCCTGTGCAATCACGCCCTGATGTACGCCGGTTTCACTCATCGCATCCAGCTTACGGCGGTCTACCTGCGTGACAACAGCGCCTGCCGCCTTTGCCATGGCAATAATATCCGCCATTCTACCGTTCTGATCCGGTGCAACAAATAATTTATCTACAGTCCTGCCTGCACGCAACAGCTCCATGACTGCATTTCTTCCTTCATACAGCGTAGTTTCCTTTTCTTCACTGTCTCCGGAACGTCTATTACGATATGTTTTTTTATTTTTCTGACTCATGTAACTTACTCCATAGTGCCAATTTCAGATAATATCAGTATAGCACAAATATTCACGGCCTGATAGTAAATTCATGAACTTTTTGCCGATTTACCTATTTGTTCACAGAATTTCCTGCCAGCAGTTCCTTCGGTTGGTATTTTTCCAAACCAAGCCGTCCTCTCGGTGCCGGTACCTGCCGGTAAGCTCCGAGTATATCGCATTGCAGTAAAAACAGACCCTCTCCATTTGCGGGAGAAGGTCTGTCTGTCTCAAAAAACTTATTTTATATGAGCCAATGAAGCAAAAGCTTCTTCAGAAAGGCTCCCTCTTCGAGGGAGGTGGCACGGCGCAAGCCGTGACGGAAGGAGTCGAAAGGTAAACCGGCTTAACGAAATCAATCTCTGTTGAAATGATTGATACAAAACTCTCTCAGTCAGCTTCGCTGACAGTTCCCTCATCTGAGGGAGCCTTATCATCTGTGTTCGGAGTCTGTTCATCCGTGCTCGGAGTCTGCTCATTCGTGTCCGGCTTCGTTTCATCCACACTTGGAGTTTGTTCGCCTTCGTTTGGCTTTGTCTCGTCCGGCTTCGTTTCTTCCGGCTTCTTGTTCACAATGTTTTCCACATAGCCCTTGAGTACAGATGCTGCCTGTGCACGAGTTGTTTGTCCCTTCGGATCCAGAACCTTGACGCCGTTCTGCACATCTCCGACAACAATGCCGTTTTCAATTGCCCAGCACATAGACGGTACTGCCCATTCAGCTACCTTGGCGCCATCCGAGAAATTCTTCAATGCAGCGCCATCCTGCGGGCTTTCAGCGCCTGCATAAGCAAACATCAGACGGATAAACTGCTCTCGGGTAATCTTTGCATTCGGTGCAAAGGTTCCATCGCCCATGCCTTCGGAAATCTTATTCTGCTCTGCCCAGCAGACAGCATCATAATACCAGCTGCTTTGGTTGACATCTGTAAAGGTAGTAGCTGCTGCCTTTTCTGCCGGCTTCGCATAATTATACAGTGCCTGAACAAACATGGCACGGGTCATAATCACGTTCGGAGAAAATTCCGTTTTCGAGGTTCCCTGCATCAGGTTGTTCTGATAGCAGAAAACAGCAGCATTATAATACCATTTGTCATTGCGTACATCGGTAAACGGTGCATCACCAAGCTCTGCGGCTGTCTTGGAAGCGCCCTTCAGGGACAGATCATAGTATTCTACGATTGCCTTTGCATCCGCTACGCCAAGCGCCTTAAGCTTTTCATCCGTGGACAGATAATTTTTATAATCACTATAGCTGTCGAGGAAGGCATGTTCAATAATCATACCCGGCATGTTTTGCAGCGTTGCGTTGCGGACAATGGAATAATAATCCATAATCGCACCATTCGGATAGTAATTGTCCGGCTTATCGCTGCTGCTGCGCAGCAGGAAACCACGGTTCTTCAATCCGAGTGCAGATAACTGCTCCAGAATTTTTGTGCCAACGCCCCGCGCGATCTCTGCCAGTTCCGGGCGGTATTCGCCTCTGGAGATCAGCACCATAGCGCCGGTTGTACCATTGCCGGCATCGTTGTTGTGCATGCTGACAATGATATCAGAATCATGCTCCTTTGCGTATACAACGCGGTCTGCCAGTCCGATGTATGTATCATCTGATCGGGTCATATAAACCGTAACATCTTCATACTTTTCCAGTTCTTCCTTGCAGGCAAGTGCAATTTTCAGGTTCAGATTCTTTTCCAGTATGGTCTTGCCATCCCATGTATGGGTTGCCCCCGAATCATATCCGCCATGTCCCGGGTCAAGCGTAATGACCAGTTTGCCATCACTATTGTACTGTGCGCTGCGAATGTCACCGTCATCCTCAAACACCGGTGCCAGTGTAACGTCCTCTTCTCCTTCAATTTTACTCTCTGTTGCCAACGCACCTGACATGGCAGACGCTGCCATGCATGTTGCCAGAAACAGGCTGATAAACTTCTTTTTCATAAGCACACCCTTTTCTAAAAAAATTTGCCATGGTGACAGTATAACACAAAATCAATGCCTTGAAAATACAAAAAACCGTCTTTTACGAAGGAAAACTGGATCAAAATGCAAAAAATCATGGTAATATTATGTAAAAAAGCGAAAAAATAAGGCTCCCTCATTGGAAGGAGCCTTGAAATTTTACGAACTTTTTATAACGTATCAACCGAAGAACTTGTCATGTACAGCACGCATTGCACGCTGTGCATCTTCTTCATTGATGAGGACAGAAATCTTAATTTCAGAGGTAGAAATCATGCGGATGTTAACCTGCGCATCCGACAGCGCCTCAAACATCTTCGCAGCAACGCCCGGTGTGGAGGTCATGCCCGCGCCAACGATGGACAGCTTGGCAATTGCAGCTTCACTGGACCATTCCGTAAAGTGCAGTCTTTCCTTGTTCTCCTCAATCAGCTTCACCGTCTCGTCCAGCTGGCCTCTTGCCACAGTAAAGCTGATATCTCTGGTATTGTCACGGCCAATGGACTGGAGAATAATATCAATGTTGATGTTATGTGCGCTCAGCAGGGAGAACAGGCGGAACGCCTTACCCGGCTCATCCGGAATACCCATAACAGCTATACGCGCTACATCCTTATCACAAGCGACACCGCTGATCATCATTTTTTCCACAGAAGTAACCTCCTTGACTTTTGTTCCCGGATTTCTGGTAAGGCTGGAAATAACCTCCAGATCAATATTATATTTCTTTGCCATTTCAACCGAACGGTTATGCAGAACCTGTGCACCCAGCGTCGCCAGCTCCAGCATTTCATCATAGGTAATCTCATCCAGCTTCTTCGCGCCCGGAACAACGCGCGGGTCAGCTGTATAAACGCCGTCTACATCGGTATAAATCTGGCAGAGGTCTGCGCCCAATGCTGCTGCAATGGCAACTGCCGTGGTATCGGAACCGCCGCGGCCCAGCGTTGTAATGCTGTCGTGGCTGTTGAGGCCCTGGAAGCCTGCCACAATGACAATACGTTTTCTTTCCAGCAGACTGCGGATGCGGCGCGGCTCAATCTTGCGAATGCGTGCTGCACCATAGGACAGATCCGTCTGGATGCCAGCCTGCCAACCTGTCAGACTGGTTGCATGGAAACCAAGCTTATCAATTGCCATTGCCAACAGAGCCATGGAAATCTGTTCGCCTGCACTCAGCAGGACATCCATCTCACGTGCCGGCGCACGATCGGTAATTTCGCCAGCCTTTTCAATGAAATCATCGGTGGTATCGCCCTGTGCGGATACAACAACAACAACCTGGTTGCCGGCAGCTGCTGTCTTGGTCACGATATCGGCAACGTTAAAAATGCGTTCGGTATTGGCTACCGACGTACCGCCAAATTTCTGCACAATTAAAGCCATGTGCTACGTTCCTCCTAAAGTTTCCCCGTGCTCTGTACACGGGCTGTGTTTCTATTTCAGCTCTGATACGATCTCAATCAGAACCGGTTTATATGGATTGTGTTGGTTCAACCGTTGCGCCTACCTCATCGCAGGCCAACAGTACCGGTGTCCAGTCCGGAAAACGGTCTGCAAAATACATGCAGGCACGGCTGTAATAGGTTTTATCCTCTTTATCAACCATTGCAATAATCGTCGGTCCTGCACCGGAAAGAAATGCGCCCAATGCACCCAGTCCTTTTGCACTTTTGACAACCTCTTCGCCATTCGGAATCAATCCGAAGCGGTACGGCTGATGCAGGCAGTCGCCTGCCGCTACCATCAGGTTATGCAGGTTTCCGGTTACAAGGGAACCGGTCAGCAGTGCGGCGCGGGATAAATTAAAGACGGCATCCTTATGCGGGATTGTCTGCGGAATCGCCTGACGTGCCCGCTCGGTTGCAAGCTCAAAATTCGGAATAAATGCGACAAAATCTACCTTATCTGCAATCGGGACACGCACGCTCCATACCTTTCCATATTCCAGCAGTGCGGTACAGAAGCCGCCGAGGATTGCCGGTGTGGAATTGTCGGGATGCCCTTCAATCGCTGCCGCCAGATCAATGATATTTTCCTGATGCAGCGGATTGCCCAGCAGGGCATTGGCGCCGATCAGTCCGGCTACCGTGCAGGCAGAGGATGAGCCGAGTCCGCGGGTCTGCGGGATGCTGCACTCTTCAATCAGCTTCAGGCCGTGCATCGGCTTGCCGCAGATGTCATACACCCTTTTTGCGCACTGGTACACAAGATTCGTCTCATCCGTCGGAATCTTTTCGTCATTTGCGGCGGAGATATCGATATGATCGCTCTCCTCCATATAAAATCGGTTATATAAATTCAGTGCGATGCCGATGGAATCAAATCCCGGGCCCATATTCGCACTTGTTGCAGGGACTGTTACCGTAATCATACAATTACAGCAGCCTCATGCAGCCCAGCACAGAGCCAAGTGTTTCCTGTGCCTTCTTCATTTCTTCCGTGGTCAGCTCACCCGTGATGCACGCTGCTTCTTCGCCTGCCTTGACAGACTTGAGCATATCGCAGCCCGGGAATACATCAACCAGCTTCTTTGCAGCATCCGCGCCGCCAAGGCGAATATACCACTTGGATGAAAAGCTATCCAGCGGGCGTACCAGCTGCTTGCTGCCGTCGCCCCAGCCAAGATTGCGGCGCTTTTTGTTGTGGCGTACACAGTCAATGATATCTGCAACGACTGCGGAAGCAGTTGCCAGCTTGCCGGCGCCCTGACCATAGAACATGGAATCGCCCAGCATATCACCGGTTACCATGATAGCGTTGAATACATCATCTACGCCGGCCAGCGGACAGCTCTTTGCTACAAAATGCGGCGCGACAAACGCATAGAAGGTTTCGTCTGCATTGAGTACGGCACGGCCCAGCAATTTGACAACGCATCCAGCCTGTGCAGCATACTCTACATCCTGCAGGGTAATCTTGGTGATACCCTCGGTTTCAACAAATTCCGGATAAACATGATCGCCATATGCAATCGCAGACAGGATACAGATCTTACGACAAGCGTCCATACCCTCGACATCGGCAGCCGGATTTGCCTCCGCATAGCCCTTTTGCTGCGCTTCCTTGAGAGCAGTTTCAAAATCCAGACCTGCATCGATCATACGGGTCAAGATATAGTTGGTGGTGCCGTTGAGGATACCGGTAATGTGTGTCATATGGTTTGCTGTCAGGCACTGGAACATCGGACGGATAATCGGAATACCGCCGCCGACAGAGGCCTCAAACAGATAATTGACATTCTTTTCCTTTGCAATTGCCAGCAGCTCCGCGCCATGCGTTGCTACCAGCTCCTTATTGGAAGTGACAACATGCTTGCCAGCCAGCAGGCAGCGCTTGGTAAACTCATAGGCTGCGCCCTTACCGCCCATGGTTTCCGCAACGATGCTGACTTCCGGGTCATTTTCAATAACGGAAAAATCCTTGACAAACTTTTCCTGATACGGTGCGTCCGGAAAATCGCGCAGGTCAAGGATATACTTTACTTCAATGGCATCTCCCGCGTTTTTTGCAACGACATCTGCGTTGCGGTCAAGAACCTCATATACGCCGGAGCCCACGGTGCCAAAGCCCATAATGGCAGCTTTCATCATAGTGGTTTCCTCCTTCATGTCACATCGGATGGGTTTCCTGTTACTCTCTTGCCAGAATTTCCATGCGTGCTACGCCGGAAATTGCCAAAATATCGGCCATCATCTGCTCTACCGAACAATTCATTTCACCAGTCCGTGCAGCAATCGTGACTGCCGCTTGCCCATTGACCGGAATGGACTGGTTGATGGTTAAAATATTTGCGCCGGAACGGGCAAATACTGTCAGAATTTCAGATAATACACCTGCTTCATCCGTAACCATCAGATTAAAGGTAATGATGCTGTGGTTCGCCGCCTCAAATAACGGCTTAATCCCATCTTTATATTTATAATAAGCGCTGCGGCTGAGCCCAACCTTTTGGGTTGCTTCACCGACGGTGCGGAATTCCCCGCTCTGTAAACTGCAGTTCACCCGTGCGGCCTTGAGAAATACTTCCGGCAGCAGCGATGAGTCCACAATATAAAATTTCGGCTGCTTTTCCAATTGCTCTGCGGCTCCTTTCGGACGGGTATGCCCCGTGTCTTTCTCTGAAAAACATTTGTTTTTCGCAGCATTGCTATCATACCACAAAACGCAGAGGGATTGCAACCCCTTTTCCTGTAATTGAGCGGGGTTTTTTGGAAAAAACGGAAGCTTTTTTGTGCTTTATGGGAACATCCTTCTCTTTTAACCGGTTCAGCCAATGCCTCCCTCTTCGAGGGAGGTGGATTCGCCGCAGGCGAAGACGGAAGGAGTCTATTCCAACCATACGGATACATAGCAGCAGCCGCAGGCAAAAGCCTGCGGCTGTCATCTTATTTTATGAAGCTGTTATTCGCCGTCATCGTGATGGGTGAGGTCATCGTCCTCTTCCGTCTTGTCCTGTACAAACAATCTGGTCACAGCATCATCCAGTGAAATTTTTTGGGTTTTATCTGCGTCATCCACTGAGATTTTCTGCGTTTTATCCGGATCATCATCCGTCGGGCGGAATACGCGGGTCTGCTCCTCTGCTGGGATCTCTTTCAATTCCTCTGCCGGAGCATCCTCCTTTTTTTCAGCCTGTGCGGCAGTCTTCGCCATGCCTCTTTCCAAATGAAACAGCTGCTCACCGCTTGCATGATCGGGAACCTCTTCGCCATTGAACAGCTTTTCAAATGCATCGCCGTCCATCGTTTCATTGCGGATCAGGTATTCTGCCACTGCCGTGAGCTGCTCCATATGCTCCTTCAGGATGTTTTCGCATTGCTCATAGGCCTCCAGAATAATCTTACGGATTTCAGCATCAATCTTTGCCGCCACTTCTTCGGAAATGGTGTCGGTTTCCACCACATCACGTCCCAGGAAAATTTCCTGCTGACCGTTGCTGTAGTTGATCGGGCCGATCAGATCGCTCATGCCATACTTGGTTACCATGCTCTTGGCAACTGAAGTAGCGCGCTCAATATCGTTGGAAGCGCCGGTGGAGATATCATCCATCGTCAGCTTTTCTGCAACACGTCCACCGAGCAGTACAATCAGGTCATCCAGCATTTCCTTCTTGGAGGCATAGAATTTATCCTCCTGCGGCAGGCTCATGGTAAAGCCGCCTGCGCGTCCGCGCGGTACAATGGAAACCGTATGCACCGGGTCCTGTGTCGGCAGACAGCGGGTTGCAATCGCATGGCCTGCTTCATGATATGCCGTCAGCTTTTTCTCTGTTTCACTCATGACACGGCTCTTCTTTTCCGTACCCATGATAACCTTGAGGAAGGAATCTTCAATATCCTCCATACTGATCAGTCGCTTGTTGCGGCGTGCTGCCAGCAGGGCTGCTTCATTGAGCAGGTTTTCCAGATCAGCGCCGGTAAAGCCTGCGGTGGATTTTGCAATGGAATCAAAGTGTACATCCGGGTCAAACTGCTTGCCGCGCGAATGTACCTTGAGGATTGCCTCGCGTCCCTTCATATCCGGTGCGCCGACGTAAACCTGACGGTCAAAACGTCCCGGACGCAGCAGCGCCGGGTCAAGAATATCCTGACGGTTGGTAGCCGCAATGACAATAACACCTTCGTTCGCGCCAAAGCCGTCCATTTCAACCAATAACTGGTTCAGCGTCTGCTCGCGTTCATCATGTCCGCCGCCAAGACCTGCACCTCTGTGACGTCCGACAGCATCAATTTCATCGATAAACACAATTGCCGGGGAATTTTTCTTTGCTTCATTGAACAGATCACGCACACGGGATGCGCCGACGCCGACATATAATTCAACGAAATCAGAACCCGAAATTGACAGGAATGGTACGCCCGCTTCACCTGCAACCGCACGTGCCAGCAGCGTTTTACCAGTACCCGGAGGGCCTACCAACAGAACGCCCTTCGGAATACGTGCGCCAATCTGTGTAAACTTCTGCGGATTCTTCAAAAATTCGACAATTTCTTCCAGCTCGGCCTTTTCTTCATCCGCACCTGCAACATCCGCAAACGTTACATGGCGCTTTTCGTCCTTGGCATTCTTGATGCGCGCCTTGCCAAACTGCATGGCGCCGCGCCCTCCGCCTTCAGACTTATTGAACATAAAGTACCAGAACAGACCGAAAATCACAATCAGGACAACGTATGGAATAATACTTGCCCACCATGGAATTTCCGTTGTCGTCCAGTCATAGTCCTTGATGATCTCCGCTTTCTTTTGCGCCTTGATCGTTTCGCCCAAATCGTTGAAAAACAGCTCCACGCTCGGCAGATTGTACGACAGCATCGAACCATCCTTCAGTTCTGCATGCAGGGTGGTGCCATCAATGGTAAACTGTGTGACTGTTTCCTTTTCAAATGCATCCACAACCTGTGCATAGGTAACAGCCGGTGTGGCATTCTGCTGCATCAATACCGAAACAGTAACGATCAAAAGGACTATGATAATCGCATAAAAGCCAAGCCCCTTCATTTTGTTGCTATTGCTCTTTTTATTCAAATGTGTATGTCACTCCTCTCCGCTGAACGGAAGTGTTTATTATTCTCCGTATATAGACGGTTTCAGTACGCCTACATACGGCAGATTGCGATATTTCTGGTCATAGTCAAGACCATAACCGACAATAAAAGAATCCGGAACGGTAAAGCCCTTATAGGCAACCTCTACCGGCACAACCCGGCGGTCCGGTTTATCCAAAAATGTGCACAGCGCAATCGACGCTGCGCCGCGTGTTTTCAATGTCTTCATCAGATAGTTGAGCGTACGTCCGCTGTCAAGGATATCCTCGACAATAATCAGGTGACGTCCTTCCACACTGCCTTCAAAATCCTTTACAATTCTTACCTCACCTGAAGAGCTTGTGCCGGAGCCATAGCTGGAAACCGACATAAAGTCCACGGTACATGGAATGGTAATCGCACGCACCAGATCAGCCATAAAGATAAAAGAACCTCTCAAAATACTGACGATAATCGGGTCTTTTCCTTCATAATCCCTGGAAATCTGCGCGCCGATTTCGGCAACCTTCGCTGCAATTTCTTCCTGTGATAGCAGTACTCTTTCAATATCCTTTGTCATATCTCTTTCTCTCCTCCCAATCCGCTGCTGCCGCAAAGCGAAACAGCAAAAAAACCGGTATTGCCGCAAAATGCTGCATCCGTGCCAATCTCTGCCGCTGCAATAATATTATCCCCGCAGCACAGCACAGGACAGGTATCCCGCAACGCAGGTGCGATTCCCCGTTCGGCATACAGCCGCTTGAGTGACCGCGCGCCGCGGGCGCCCGGAAGCGTCATACAATCATTCCGTTTCCATGTACGGACACGCAAATTAGTTAAGTTGATTGTAGCATACGAAATCGGATAAAGCTTGAACGAACTGTGAATATCCGATATTTTTCTCGTAATTTGTATGGTATATGCACCGAACCGCATCAGCTTTTCCGGCTGGACTGCCATCGGCGCAGGTTTCTCCACCGCCGCTTCAATCCAAAGTATACCATTACGCTTTACTGCATTTTTTCTGCCGGGCAGGCTGACGGAGCCGCGTTTTTTTCCCGCCAGTGCACACACAGCATGGATATGCTTTCTGCTGACCTCGCTCATCGGTACATCGGCCCGCTCCAGCAACTGTCGCACGCGCCGGGATTGCAATGCCGCCGGCATCCGGCAAAGCTGTTGTGCATCCAGCTGCATGCCGTCCGGCTGCGCCAGCTCATCCAGACAGGCATTGTCCTGCCTTAACAGGTCTGCGGCTTCCAGAGCATGCCGTGCCGCCGATGGTTCAATGTCCCGCAGCGCCGGAATCACATGGTGCCGGATTTTATTCCGGGTACAGCTGTCATCCAGATTGGTAGCATCCGTCCGCCATATCTGACCGTGCCCGTTCAGATACGCTTCGATTTGCCGCCGTTCCACAGCAAGCAAGGGACGGATGATATTCCCCCTGACAGGCGGAATGCCTGCCAGACCGGCGCTGCCTGTTCCACGAATCAGGTGAAACAGCATGGTCTCCAAATTATCATCTGCCGTATGTGCCGTTGCAATGCGTCCGGCATCAAATTCCTGTGCGCAGCGCACAAAAAAAGCATACCGCAGTTCGCGTGCCGCCGTTTCTATCGACAGCTTTTTCTGCTCTGCGGCTGCATTTGCGTCGCAGTATTCGGAATAAAACGGGATACCTCTGTCGGCGCACAGCTGCTTGCAAAAAGCTTCATCGGCATCCGCCTGTGCGCCGCGCAAGCCGTGATTCAAATGGCAGGCGCAGATATCATAGCCCAGCTCCTGCAAACACAGCACAAGACTGACGGAATCCGCGCCGCCGGACAGCCCGCACAACACACGGGTTCCCTCCGGTATCATACCGTACCGGTTGATTGTATGGCGTACCAGCTGCTTCATTCGTACCTTCGATCCTGATTATAAAATGTCGTATACTGACCAATCCACTGGAGCATCACCGAACCGGTTGCACCATGGCGGTTTTTTGCAATGATGATTTCCGCGTTATTTTTCTCTTCGCTTTCGTCGTCATAATAGTCGTCACGATAAATAAACAGAACAATATCCGCATCCTGTTCGATGGCGCCGGATTCACGCAGGTCAGATAGCATCGGGCGTTTATCCTCACGCTTTTCTACCGCACGCGACAGCTGGGACAGGCAAATCACCGGCACATTCAGCTCCTTCGCCATAATTTTCATGGCACGGGAGATTTCACCGATTTCATTGACACGGTTTTCCGTGCGCCGTCCCGACTGCATCAGCTGCAAATAATCGATACAGATCAAGCCAAGATTGTCGCCCAACCGGCGGCATTTCGCCTTGATTTCCGCGACGGTAATCGCCGGGTTGTCATCGACATAGATATGGGTTTTGGCCAGCGTATTGGCAGCACGGGCAATTTTGGTCCAGTCATCCGGCTCCAGCTCACCTGTCTTGAGCTTTTGGGAATCAATGACAGCCTCCTGCGACAGCAGACGGGATGCCAGCTGATCCTTGCTCATTTCGAGCTGGAACAATACAATGTCCTTATCTGTATGCTTTGCCGCATACAATGCGACATTGAGTGCGAAGGCAGTCTTGCCCATACCCGGACGGGCTGCAATCAAAATCAAGTCGGATTTATTCAGACCGGTCAAACGGCGATCCAGATCATGAAAGCCTGTCGGCAGGCCCGGCAGGCCGTTCTCGCTCTGTGCCAGCTCATCCAGACGGTTATACACATCCAGAATAACGCTTTTGATCGGAGACAGACCCTGCACCTCGCGCCCGTGACGCACCGCATAGATTTTCTGTTCCGCGGCCTCCGCAATATCGCCAGCTTCTCCGGCGCCCTCATATGCCATCGCCTGAATATCCGCACCGGCAGCCGCAACCTCACGCAGCATACTTTTATCCCGGATAATCCGGGCATATTCCCGCACGCCTGCCGCAGTTGGCGTGACGTCCATCAGCTGCGACAGATAGGCACGTCCGCCCGCGTCATCATACATGCCGTTGACCTTCAGCTCATTGAGCACCGTCACCGCATCAATGCGCACAGAATTGGTAAACATCGAGTAAACCGTTTCAAAAATGTGGCGGTTTTCCTCGGCATAGAAGTCCTCCGGGCGCAAAAGCTCGATAACCTCCGGGATACAGGATGGGTCAATCAACATCGAACCAATGACCGCCTGCTCCGCTTCGAGCGCCTGCGGCATCTGCCGCGCCAGCAAATCATCCATCGCCATATGTGACTGACCTCCTTCTTGTTATAAGCTCCCTCAAAGAAGGAGCCTTCTATCTAACGTGACACGGTTTCATCCATAGCCTCCCTCTTCGAGGGAGGTGGCTTCGCCATAGGCGAAGACGGAGGGAGTGAAAGCCGAAATCTGTCATATCAACTGCAACTGCTGTGCAAAGGACAAATGCAATCCAACTCCCTCAGTCAGCTGCGCTGACAGCTCCCTCAAAGAGGGAGCCTTCTATCTAACGTGACACGGTTTCATCCATAGCCTCCCTCTTCGAGGGAGGTGGCTTCGCCATAGGCGAAGACGGAGGGAGTGAAAGCCGAAATCTGTCATATCAACTGCAACTGCTGTGCAAAGGACAAATGCAATCCAACTCCCTCAGTCAGCTGCGCTGACAGCTCCCTCAAAGAGGGAGCCTTCTATCTAACGTGACACGGTTTCATCCATAGCCTCCCTCTTCGAGGGAGGTGGCTTCGCCATAGGCGAAGACGGAGGGAGTGAAAGCCGAAATCTGTCATATCAACTGCAACTGCTGTGCAAAGGACAAATGCAATCCAACTCCCTCAGTCAGCTGCGCTGACAGCTCCCTCAAAGAAGGAGCCTTTCTCCGTTTACTCCGCCTCGGTTACCTGAACCTTCAGCTTGCCGACAACCTCCGGGTACAGCTTTACCTTCAGCTCATAGGTGCCGAAATTCTTGATTGCTTCATCGATCACAATTTTCTGCTTGTTGATTTCAATGCCATGCTCCTTCTTGAGCTGGCTTGCAATTTCCTTGCTGGTAACGGAGCCGAAAATACGTCCGCTGGTGCCGCCCTTAGCGGTCATATGGACGATAATATCTTCAAACTTCTTTGCATTCTCCTGTGCTTCTGCACGCTCAACAGCCTCACGGTGCTTGCGGGATTCTTCCGCCTGCTTCATCTGGTTCATGTTGTCTGCAGTTGCCAGCACGGCCAGCTTACGCGGCAGCAGAAAGTTTCTGCCATAACCTTCGGATACCTCAACGAGCTGGCCCTTCTTGCCCTTGCCCTTTACGTCCTGCTGTAAAATTACCTTCATGTTAACATCCCTCCAAGGAATAGAAATTGTAATATCATATCGTTTGTGTGAAGCAGCTGCCGGATATCCCCTCCACCTATCAGAGGGCTTTTGCCATATCGTACAGCTGTCTACACGGATATCAATGTTTTAAAACGTTATAGTTTTTCGTCATCCTCCTGTGCGCTCTGGCTTTCCATATACGCACTGATCGCCTGGAAAATTCGCTCCTTTGCTTGTGCGCAGGTTGTATTTTTCAGCTGCGCTCCGGCCGCCGTCAGACTGCCGCCGCCGCCCAGCATTTCTGCCAAAACCTGTACATTGACATTTCCCATCGAGCGGGCGGACACAATCACATCATCCTGCATCGGGAAAGCAACTACACTGCCCTTGACACCGATGATATTCAAAAGCTCATCCGCCGCCTGTGCCGCCGTCGGACGTGAAATCTCGTCGTCTGTGACGGCAACAACAATGCCGCAGGAAGTCGTTTCTGCACGGGAAATGACACGTTCCCGCTGCATATATTCCGTAAACGTATTTTGGAACATCCGCTTGATGATGACCATGTCTGCACCGGCACGACGCAGATATGCCGCTGCTTCAAAGGTACGCACGCCCGCCTTGATCGAAAATCCCTTGGTATCCAGATAAATACCTGCCAGCAGGCTTTCCGCTTCAATTCGACTGATGGTCTGGTTCGGCACCATATATTGTAGCAGCTCACTCACCAGTTCACTGGCAGAGGATGCCGACGGCTCATGCATATTGACAGCACAATTTTCAATATAATCCGCCGCGCGGCGGTGATGGTCAATGACAGCTACCTTGCGGAACCGCAGGAGCAGCTCCGGTGCATCTACAAAATCGGGGCGGTTGGTATCGACAACAACCATTAAGCTATTGCCGTCAATCATTGCAACAGCTTCCTCCGGTTCAATAAATACGCCGTCATATTCGCCGCTGGCCTCAACGCGCTCAAGCAACGGCATAGCCAATGTCTGGGCACGGCGCAGGATGATATGTACCTGCTTGCCGCGGCTGCGTGCCGCACATGCAACGCCGACAGCTGCGCCAATCGCGTCGATATCCGAATGATGGTGCCCCATGACGAACACCTGAGAGGAATCCCGCATGAGCTGGCCCAAGGCATTCGCCATAACGCGGGATTTCACCTTGGTACGCTTTTCCACTTCCTTGGCTACGCCGCCAAAGAACTCAAACGCATACCGGTTTTTGATCACGGTCTGATCGCCGCCGCGGGACAACGCCATGTCCAGCGCCAGCAATGCAAATTCATATTTTTCCTCCAGCGTCTTGCCATCGCGTCCAATACCGATGGACAGCGTTGCATTGATGCCTTCGCGTGAGACAATCGAACGTACGGAATCCAGAACGGAAAACTTATCCTGTGTGATCTGCGCCAGATCGCGCTCCTCCATCACAAAAATATATTTATCACGGTCATACTTGCGCAGCACGCCATGGATGTTTTTTCCCCATTCACCGATACGGTTATCAATTGCCGCCAAAAGGGTTGCCTTTTCGGAATCGCTGACGTTCTTGACCAGCTCTTCGTAGTTGTCGATGGACACAATGGAAACCACCGGCTTACTTTCCTCATGCTCCCGGCGCAGCGAAATCAGCTCCGTCATATCAATCCAGTACAGTGTCATCAGCACGCTGGTACTGCCATCCGACGGATGCACACGGGAGCCCATTACCGTATAATATTTGTCACCGATTTTTACCTCAGACGGATAAACCGCCCGTTTATCCAGCAGCCATGAAGTGTCAAACCCCGGAACGATATCCTCCAGCGTCTGCTCAAACATGCTGTCTTTCATATCATATACATCGTGAAACTGGTCATTACACCAGACGATCTGTCCGTTTCCAATCATGCAGACGGTAATCGGCATCGGAAGATCGGAAAAATTCTGTCTTGTTTCATTGCCTGCACCGCCGGATAACGCCTCCAGATATTGCAGCATTTCCCGGTTGCGCCGGCGCATGGTCACCACATAATAGATATACAGGACTGCGCACACGAGCATTTCAAACAACGCCAGAAACAGTGAGAAGAATGCGCTCACACAGGCGAACAGCAGGAAAACAACAAAGTACATGCCGAAGCCCGGTTCCAAAATCCTGGATAACCGCTTTTCCAAGACACACAGCCTCCTTTCCGTCCCTGCTCAGCAGGAACTCATGATGGCGCACTGCCACCAATACATAATGCATTATAGCAAACCCGTGCGCCGCTGACAAGCATTTCATTTCACTATTTCATCTATTTTAAGCAAAAATGCAGGAAATCTCAGTTGATTTCCTGCACAGATTCGACTTTTTTTTCGTTTTCCACCGTTTTTTCGGGCCGGAACAACAGCTGCTGCACCTCCTCGATCAAACAGTCATATATCCGCACGACAGGCCTGCAGCTCAGAATCCATGACACAACGAAGGAATACAGTACAAGCATCATCACCTGTGGTATGCCATAGCATAATCTCCCCGGATACTCCACGCCCTGAAATGCCGGAATCAGGCCATTGATGACACCGCACACAGTTTCCCAGTTCCCGACAACCCACAGCATCGGAAAGGCATGCAGCAGATATACCGTCATGCTTCCACGCCCGATACCAGTCAGGATACAGCGTTTTGAGGGAATCAGACGGATCAGCAGAATGCCGAGCAGAGGCGCTGCAATATAAATCCCCATGCGAAACGCCATACCTTCCCACGGATCCAATCCCTGCTTGACATAGGAATTGACCAATTGAAACGGATGGCTTGCGTCCTGATCTACCTTCAGCGTATCCGTGAGCCACAGGGAAAGCAACGCGCCTGCCGCCGCGCCAGTCAGCGCCGCCAGAATCGGTATTTTCCGTATGCGTCGCATATGCTCCGTCGTGCAGTAATAGCCCATCAGGTAAAACGGCAGAAAGCACACGGTGCGCGACAGGGACAGCGTCCGCCCGAAATAGGTATCGCCGCCCGCCAGCAGTGCAAGTACAATCGACAGCGGCAGCGCCCAGCGGATGCGCACCAGCTCCGGCATCAGCACACGGATAATCAGCAGCGTCAGCAGAAACCAGTACATATTGAGCGGCCGAAGCAGGCCATATTCCAGCTCTGGCTGCTGTTCTACACGAACCATATAATATAATGTATTGAAGATGACAAATGGTATCAGATAATCTGCCCATGCGGCGCGCCGCCGTTTTTCCGCGTTTTTGCCAAAGTAGCCACACAGAAACAGGAACAGCGGCATTTGTACCGCCAGCACCAGTGTCCGGATGGTAAACAGCAGCGCTGTCTTCTGTCCAAGCATATCATAGAAATGGACATATACTACGCTGATAATCAGCAGGCCCTTGAGATTATCCAGCGCAGCATCTCGTTCTATCGTCAACGCCGATACGCCTCCTATTCACCGTCTTCCTGTTCCGTATCGGTTTTCGATGCTGCCGCAACTGCAGCCTCCTGCTCTGTTTGCTCCTTCTGCTCTTCCTCCGCCGCAGCCTCCTGCTTATTCTGCTCTTCCTCCGGCTGCTTTGGACGTCGGCGCACCGGTTTGCCATCATCGTCAATATGGTCAAGCCATGCATAATCTCCTGCTTCTGTCGGCAGCTTCCGGTTGTGCAGCCTGCGATGGATTACGTCCTCAAAGATATGCGTCAACACAGCGAATACCGGTACGCCAACCAGCATGCCGGCAAAGCCGAATAAGCCGCCAAACAGCAGGATTGCAAACAATACCCAAAAGCTCGGCAGTCCGGTGGAATTGCCCAGAATCTTCGGTCCAAGAATATTGCCGTCAAACTGCTGCAAAGCCAGAACAAAGATCAGGAAATACAGCGACTGAACCGGAGAATTGATCAGGATGATGATAAAGGACGGGATTGCGCCGATAAACGGGCCAAAAAACGGAATAATATTGGTAACGCCGATGATCACACTGACCAGCATGGCATACGGCATATTCATAATATTCAGCCCGACAACAGAAATGATAAAGATAATAAAAGAATCCAACAGTTTGCCAGAGATGAAGCCGGTAAATACCTGATTGGTATAGCGTGCATAATCCATAATAATGTTGCCCCAGTGCACATCAAACAGCGCATAGATGCAGCGAGTCATCTGGCGCAGAAAACGCTCCTTGCCTGCCAGCAGGTAAACGGCAACAATTATCCCGATCAGGAAATTCTTAAAAAACGTTACTGTACTCATCACACCCACGGAAATATATCCCATGGCATCCTGCATAGACGGCGTGAGAGAATCCTGGATCCATTCCTCTACAAAGCCAACGCCCTGCGCATACAACGACATGGCGTTTTGCTCCAGCTCCGGGTTGTTCGCCAGCAGCTTTTGCAGGCTTTGCGACAAATGCATCATATTGCTCGGCAACGTCGTTGCAAAGCTGGTAATGCTCATGACAATCTGCGGGATAATCAGCGCCAGCAGACCACACAGCAGGGCGCCCGCGCCGGCAAAGGTTACGATCATCGCAAGCACACTGGCACAGCGGACTGCCTTGCGGCTGTGCCAGCGGAAGGTCTTATGCAGCAGGCGGAGTATTCTGTGCCGCAGCCAGTTATACAGCGGCGACAGGACATAGGCAATGACAATGCCTACAATGACCGGCATCAGAATGCCGGCCAGCTTTTTTACCCCGGCTATCAGTGCGCCGAATTTATAAATACAAAAAAAGATCAGCAGGGTTACTGCACCGGTAATGACAATGGTTGCCCCCCAGCCGAAATATTTTTTCACGCTTTCTTTCACGGGAAAGAACTCCCTTCTGTTGGAATACTACGGAATCACGACGCAGCTTTCCCATGGAGAGGAAAGCCTAAAATTATATATTAATATTGTAACAGATTTTCAGCCGTGTCAACGGATAAAACCTGTATTTTAACAAAAAATTTCCCAGATTTCGGGGCGCAAACAACATTCGCATAAGTTACCCATAATTTCATACTCCTTTTTGTGCACATTATCCATTGCAATTCGCGTCCAATATGCTTATACTGGATAAAGACAAGAAAACATCCCGTTGAAAAGACAGCGACGGAGACAGTAGGTTTGTGTGGAACCTCACAGCGAGCCGGAGACAGTGTAAGTCCGGCAGTATTACATACATGCTGAATATCACTCCTGAGTCGCAGGCCGAACGCAGCGTCAAGTAGGTCATGCCGGTTTTCCCCGTTAACGGAAGCGCATATGTCAGTATGCAGTAACAGGTGGTATAACGAAGCAAATTTTTGCTCTCGTCCTTTTACGGATGGGAGCTTTTTTATATGTTTTTTCGCGGAATGGAACATTTTGGGCGAAAAAATGGATGGAGGAGTTTTTCATGGAAAATATCGTTGAAATCCGCTGGCATGGCCGCGGTGGTCAGGGCGCCAAAACGGCCTGCCTCCTGCTGGCTGATGCAGCTTTCAGCTCCGGTAAATATGTACAGGGCTTCCCGGAGTACGGCCCGGAGCGCATGGGTGCGCCGATCACTGCCTACAACCGTATCAGTGATACCCGCTGCACCGTACATTCCAATATTTATGATCCGGACTATGTTGTTGTCGTTGACGAAAGTCTGATTGAGACGGTTGACGTCCTCCAGGGTCTGAAACCGGATGGCGCGATCATCGTCAATACCGCAAAGACTCCGGCTGAGGTCCGTGAGGAGCTGGGCGAATATTCCGGACGTGTGTGCACGATCGATGCACGCCGCATTTCCGAAGAGATTCTGGGCAAGAATTTCCCGAATACCCCGATGCTCGCTGCTACCGTTAAGGTTTCCGGTGTCGTCGATCCGGAGCAGTTTGTTTCCAATATGGAAGCATCATTCAAGCACAAATTCGCAACAAAGCCGCAGGTTGTCGCTGGCAACATGACCGTGCTGACTAAGTCCATGCAGGAGGTGCAGGAAGGATGATTCACGCAAAGGATATCAATGAGCAGTCCAAGTGGCAGGAGCTGACACCGGGCTGTGAGATTTATGAGCCGGGTACGGCTGAGATGACCATCACCGGCGAATGGCGCACCATGGCGCCGAAGTGGGAGCCGGAAAAGTGCAAGCAGTGTCTGCTGTGCGCACCGTACTGCCCGGATTCTTCCATTCCGGTTGTAAAGGGTAAGCGTCTGGATTTTGATTTTGACCACTGTAAGGGCTGCGGTATCTGCTATAAGGTATGTCCGTTCAAAGCCATTTCCTTTGGAAAGGAGGAAAAGTAACCCATGTCAATTCGTGAAAGACTGTCCGGCAACGAAGCGGTTGCCTATGCAATGAAACAGATTAACCCGGATGTTATGGGTGCTTTCCCGATCACCCCGTCCACCGAAATCCCGCAGTATTTTGCACAGTACGTTGCAAATGGCGAGGTTGATACCGAGTTTGTTACAGTAGAATCCGAGCATTCTTCTATGTCTACCTGTATCGGTGCTGCGGCTGCCGGCGCACGTGCCATCACGGCTACCTCTTCCTGCGGTCTGGCTCTGATGTGGGAGCTGCTGTATGTTGCATCCTCCTCCCGTCTGCCGATTACACTGGCACTGGTAACCCGCGCGCTGACCGGCCCGATCAATATCAACAATGACCACTCCGATGCAATGGGCGCACGTGATGCAGGCTGGATTCAGCTGTTTGCGGAAAACAACCAGGAAGCCTACGACAATTACATCCAGTGTATGCCGATCAGTGAGCATCCGGATGTCCGTCTGCCGATTATGGCTTGTCAGGACGGCTTCATCACCTCCCATGCTGTTGAAAACATTGAGCTGGAAGAGGATGCACTGGTCAGGGAATTTGTCGGTGAATACAATCCGGAAAACTATCTGCTCAAGCATGAAAATCCGCTGGCAGTCGGCCCGTATGGTATTTCCCCGTATTACATGGAGGCAAAAAAGGCACAGGCTGAGGCCATGAAGCGTGCCAAGAAGGTTATCCTCGAGGTTGGCAAAAAATTCGGTGATGCTACCGGACGTTACTATGGCTTCTTTGAAGCATACAAGATGGAGGATGCCGACACTGCTGTTGTCCTGATCGGTTCCTCCGCTGGCACCGCACGCGCTACCGTTGACGCACTGCGTGCACAGGGCCGCAAGGTTGGTATGCTGAAGGTACGTGTCTTCCGTCCGTTCCCGTTTGATGAAATTGCAGAAGCGCTGTCCGGCTGCAAGGCGGTTGCAATTCTGGATAAGGCAGAAAGCTTTTCTGCTGCCGGCGGCCCGCTGTTTGCAGAAACACGCAGCGCACTGTATGATCTGGAAAACCGTCCGAAAGCAATCAACTATGTCTATGGTCTGGGTGGCCGTGACTTCCGTGTGGAAGATTGCACCTATATTTTTGACCAGTTGGATGAAATCGTAGAAACCGGCAAGACCGGCGAGGTTTACCGCCACATCGGACAGAGGGAGTAAGACAATCATGGCATATAGTTTGAAAGAACAGTTATCGAAAGAAGAACGCTTTGTCGGCGGTCATCGCCTGTGTGCAGGCTGCGGCGCCGGTATCACAGTTCGTGCCGTACTGCGTGCACTGGAGCCGGAAGACAAAGCTGTTATTACCAATGCAACCGGCTGTTTGGAGGTTTCCTCCTTCCTGTATCCGTATACTGCATACAAGGACAGCTACATCCATTGTGCATTTGAAAATGCTGCTGCTACCTGCGGCGGTGTCGAGGCTGCATATAATGTCCTGAAGAGAAAGGGTAAGATTCAGGATACCTTTAAGTTTATCACCTTCGGCGGCGACGGCGGTACATACGATATCGGCTTCCAGTCCCTGTCCGGTGCGATGGAGCGCGGACACGACATGGTTTATGTCTGCTACGACAACGAAGCATATATGAATACCGGTATCCAGCGTTCCTCCTCTACTCCGCGCTTTGCGGATGCCACCACCACACCGGTTGGTACGGCGTCCTATGGCAAGAAGCAGAACAAGAAGAACCTGACGGAAATTCTGGCTGCGCACAACATCCCATATGCCGCACAGACCACCTTCCTCGGCAACTTCCGTGACCTGCATGAGAAGGCACACAAGGCAATTTATACCGAAGGCGCTGCATTCCTGAATGTCCTCAGCCCGTGCCCGCGCGGCTGGCGCTGTCAGGCACAGGATCTGGCGCAGATCTGCCGTCTGGCGGTTGACACCTGTGTATGGCCGATGTATGAGGTTGTGGATGGCGAATGGCATCTGACCTACATGCCGAGCAAAAAACTGCCGGTTGAAGAGTTCATGGTCAAGCAGGGCCGCTTCAAGCACTGCTTCAAGCCGGGTAACGAATGGATGATTGAAGAAGCGCAGAAGTACGTTGACGAGCAGTGGGAAAAGCTGCTGGCAAAGTGCAAGTAAGCGCCGACTGAACTCTCCTATTTCAGATACAGCAAAGCTCCGTACCGGACTGGTGCGGAGCTTTTTCCTTTCCTATATATGCTGGCGGCCTTTTTCTAAATGCTTCCTCTGTCTCCAGTAAATCAACAACAATATGATCGTTACAACATTGGTACTGAAAAACAGGCGCAGAATATAAATAACATATGACTGCATATCAGAGCCTTCCCTCGCCGGCTGGATAACTGTTTCCGACACAATATCGTCTTCATCCAACGTTTGTCGGAAGGCTTCTGCTTCCGCTTCGGTTTCAAAGACATACTCTTTTCCATCTGTGGTTATCATCGTACATTGCCACGTGACGCTTCCAAACAAAGCAAATACGATGCACAATAAAATGGATGCAACAAACGAAAGAGCCGGCAGCAAAAATACCCAATATCTGTTTGCCTTCTGTGATAATAGAACCTGTACTATCACTACCGCAATAATGACAGGTATGACCATCGGATTCACAATCCCACCCCCTTGCTAATATTTAGATGTACCAATTTGTGTATAGTTACAGTATACTATATTCCTGTCGTAAATTTGTAAATATACAGTAAATCTGTCATATCAACTGCAACCGTTGAGCAGAAGACAAATGCGATCAAACTCCCTCCGTCAGCTTCGCTGACAGCTCCCTCCTCTGAGGGAGCCTTTCACACACTTCCGTCTGAGCGCACGCTATGTCTTTTCCGTATTTCAAAATGCAAACACAATCTTAGCATAACATTGTGCTTTGTTACTATTTTTCTTTTCG
The DNA here is from genome assembly GCA_030524285.1 of Eubacteriales bacterium. Lineage (GTDB taxonomy): Bacteria > Bacillota > Clostridia > Oscillospirales > Butyricicoccaceae > Butyricicoccus_A. The sequence goes on along the minus strand of JAUNGQ010000002.1, from coordinate 87 downwards.
CCAAGGTTTGCTACAATAAAAATAGTATTGTAACCTAGTATAATCCACGCAAATTAGAAGCCTGTTTCAAATTAGCATTTCCATGTT
>JAUNGQ010000020.1 GCA_030524285.1 Eubacteriales bacterium | reverse complement strand
GTTTATGCCGGTACGGATTCGGAATTCCTGACCATCAACACAGAGGACATGAAGGAAAAAGAACCGGATATCATCTTACTGACCGCACATGCGCTGCCGGATCAGGTTATGGATATGTTCGATGAGGAATTTAAAACGAATGATATCTGGAAGCACTTTGACGCCGTGAAAAATAACAGGGTATATAACCTGACCTATGAATATTTCGGCATGAGTGCAACCTTCCATTATGAAGACGCCCTGAACGAATTACAGCCGATTTTCTATCCGAACGGTGAAGCAGATGAACAGAAGGCGCGGGAGAACAGCGATAATGCAAGGCAGAAGGCTGCGGATTCCAATGCGACGGAAAAGCTGGACGGCGAGGATATTGGAACCGGAACTGGAGAGGGGGAATAACAGCATGAAGTCATCGGAAGATAATCCATTTGACAGCATTATTTCGGATTACTTTGAAGAACAGGCAACGATGAAGCTGTCCATGAGCGATGTCATGGAAGAGTCGAAACAATCCATGCGGGATGGTGAGATGCAGTGGGTTCCCGAAACGGGACAAAAGGAGCAATCCTGCCAGACCACTGTGGCACCGAAGAAACGGCGGCATAGAACTGTCCAGCCGACAGAGGATTTACAGGAGCTTGCACAGCATGACAAGCGTCGCAGACGGACAAAAACAGCACGGGCAACGCTTTCTTTTATGGTAATGCTTGTATTGCTGGTTGTTCTTTTCTTTGCAGCAGTCAACATTGGAAGCCTCAAGGTCAGCTTTCCGGAGCTGCTCAGAGGTCTTTTTGTGGAGTACAACGACGATGTCGCAACAATCTATGATCTGCGTTTTCCGAGAATCATGATTTCCATGCTGGCAGGCGCAGCAGTCGCGGTGTCCGGCGTATTATTTCAAGCAGTATTGAAAAATCCGCTGGCAGATCCGGGCATCATCGGTATTTCCAGCGGCGCAAGCTTTACAGCTGTTTTGATCACAGCCTTTGCACCGGCATTGTTCTTTTTCACGCCGTTGTTTGCATTTATCGGCGGCATTGCTGCCTTTCTGCTGGTATACGGTCTGTCATGGAAGGGCGGTCTAAGCCCGTTGCGTATTATCCTTGTCGGTGTAGCGGTAAACGCAATGTTTACCGGACTGTCCAGCGGCTTGAATGCCATGAGCGGCGGGAACATGTCTGGCGTAGCCTCGATTGTGAACGGTAACATTACCATGAAAACATGGGACGACGTCGAGACGCTCACGCCGTATGTCCTCATCGGACTGGCGTTGTCCCTTCTGTTCACAGGTATGTGCAATCTGATGTCACTGGAGGATAAAACCGCAAGAAGTCTGGGCGTCAATGTCAACTCCATGCGCATTGTTGTATCCATTATTGCCGTACTGCTTGCCAGTATTTCGACAGCAGTTGCGGGAGCAATCAGCTTTCTTGGACTCATTGTACCGCATATCGGACGGCTGTTGGTGGGCAGTGACCATAAGGTTCTGGTGCCGTTCAGCATGTTGTTTGGCGCATTTGTTTTCCTGCTGGCAGATACCATTGGCAGGACGATTGCAGCGCCGTACGAGGTGTCCGCCTCCATTATCATGAGCGTGATCGGCGGCCCGTTCTTCATTCTTCTGCTGAGGGGGTCAAAGAAATATGCAAACGGATAAAAAGCCGGCGATGGAGGTCAAAAACCTGTTTTTCTCGTATGGCAGAAATAAAGTGCTGCGGGATGTATCCCTGCAAATTGAGCGGGGGAAAATTACAACCATTATGGGCGCAAATGGCTGCGGCAAATCGACACTATTTTCCGTCATGACGAAAAACCTGTTCCCACGCAAGGGCAAAGTTTTGCTGCATGGGAAAAATATCCAACGGCTGACGCTGAAGGAATTTGCGCGGGAGGTTTCGATTGTACAGCAGTATAATACCTCCAGCGACGATATTACAGTAGAGCGGCTGGTGGCCTTTGGGCGGACGCCGCATAGAAAACCGATGCAGGGAAAAAGTGAAGAGGATGAACAGCTGGTAGAATGGGCGATGGAAGTAACCGGACTAACGCAGTACCGCGATCGTGAGGTCAGCCGCCTGTCCGGCGGACAGCGGCAGCGTGTCTGGATTGCCATGGCGCTGGCGCAGAATACCAAAATTCTGTTTCTGGACGAACCAACCACCTATCTGGATATCCGCTATCAGATTGAGATCCTGGAACTGGTGAAAAAGCTGAATCAGGAATATGGCATTACCATCATCATGGTGTTGCATGATATCAATCAGGCAATCTATTTTTCAGACCGAATTATCGGCTTAAAGGATGGTTGTGTAGCGGTAGAAGGAAATCCGGCGGAGGTCATCACCACCGAAAGCATTCGCGCGCTGTACGGCATTGACCTTGATCTCGCCGTCGTGGATGGGCAAAAGTTCGTACTCACCGTATAATACAGGGGGATATCATGAAAAATCCATTTCAAATCGTATGGCTTGTACTGGGGCTGCTGTGCCTTGGACTGGGAACAGTCGGCGTTGTTTTGCCGATTCTTCCGACCGTTCCGTTTTATATGGCGACGGTATTTTGTTTTGCCAAAAGCTCCCCCAAGCTGCATAGCTGGTTTCTGCGTACAAAACTGTATCAAAAGCATTTGGACAGCTTTGTAAAACATAAGGCAATGACCATGAAGACCAAATGCTCCATTGTGGGAACCGTGACTGTTGTCATGGCAATCGGGTTTATTGCGATGAAAAATGTTCCGGTTGGCAGGATATGTCTGGCTGTTGTCTGGATATGCCATATTTTGTATTTCTTCCTGCGTGTGGAAACAATCCGGGAAGAAGAGCCAGACGAATGCCACGAGAGGAAGCAGCATGAACGCAATTGAGCAAAAACGGATGAAGGAGCAGCGGGTTGTTGCGGAAATGATTGCATTATATTGCCGGAAAAATCATACTGGATACAAAAACGGACAGCTTTGTTCGGATTGTCAGGCGCTTTTGGCATATGCCGCAGCGCGTAGCGAACGCTGCCCATTTATGGAGCAAAAGACTTTTTGCGCAAATTGCAGGGTGCATTGCTATAAACCGGATATGCGGGAGCAGATACGGCAGACGATGCGGTTTTCCGGGCCGCGTATGCTGCTGTATCATCCGCTGCTTGCCATCCGGCATCTGATTTGCAGCAAAAAGGAAAAAAGAAAGCAGGGATAGTACATATGATAAAAACACGGCTGGTGGGGCTGCTGTCCCATGCGAAAAAGTACATTGTATATCAAATCATGTGGCAATGGCTGTCATTACTTTGTCAGATGGTGACAGTTTACGCGATGGCATCATTGCTGGAGCAGGCGCTATCTGGTATGCTGAACGAAAGCAATTTGATGCTGTATGCGGGCATGGCTGTCATTGCAGTCCTGCTGCGCGTTTTCTGCGATACAAAATCAGTACATGCATCCTATTATGCAAGCGTCGATGTCAAGCGCGTTCTGCGGGAGAAGATGTATGCAAAGCTGCTGCGGCTGGGGGCCTCCTACCGGGAGAAGGTCAGCACAGCAGAGGTGGTGCAGATGGCGGCAGAAGGCGTCGAACAGCTGGAAACCTATTTCGGCAGATACCTGCCGCAGCTGTTTTACAGCCTGCTTGCACCATTGACACTGTTTTGTATCCTGAGCTTTGTGGACTGGAGGGCAAGCCTTGTCCTGCTGATCTGTGTACCGCTCATTCCGGTATCCATCGTTGCAGTACAGAAAATTGCAAAGCGATTGCTGAATAAATACTGGGGTATTTATACCGAACTGGGCGACAGCTTTCTGGAAAATTTGCAGGGATTGACCACGCTGAAAATCTATCAGCAGGATGGGCAAAAGGCAGTTGACATGGACAGGGAATCTCAGCGCTTCCGTCAGGTAACGATGAAGGTGCTGACGATGCAGCTCAACTCCACAAGTGTCATGGATATTATCGCGTATGGCGGCGCGGCAGTCGGCATGATTGTCACATTGCGGGAAATGCTGCTGGGACGTGTCAGCTTTGGTGGCGCCGTCATGATTATCCTGCTGGCATCGGAGTTCTTTATTCCACTCCGTTTGCTTGGCTCCTTTTTTCACATTGCCATGAACGGCATGGCGGCAAGTGACAAAATATTTGCACTTCTGGATTTGCCGGAGCCGGAGCTGAAAGGGGAGGAATTGAGTGGTACAAGGCTGGATATTTCGCTCAAGGCCGTCAGCTTTTCCTATGATGCGGAACGCAGCATTCTGAAAAACATTGATATGGATATACCGGCAGGGAAATTTACCTCCATTGTTGGCGTATCCGGCAGCGGTAAGAGCACCATAGCCAGTATCCTGATGGGCAGAAATCGCGGCTATCAGGGCAGTATCACAGTCAATGGAAAGGAGCTTTCCGATATTGCAGAAGAGAGCCTCATGCGCACCGTCACGTTAGTCAGCCATAACAGCTATCTGTTCAAAGGAACTGTAGAGGATAATCTGCGCATGGCAAAGCCGGATGCCGAACCGGAGGAGCTGGAAGCTGTACTGCGTAAGGTGAACCTGGATGGATTTCTTTCCGCAGCGCAGGGGTTGCAAACACCGGTTCTCGAACGGGGCAGCAATTTATCCGGTGGACAGCGCCAGCGGCTCGCGCTTGCGCGGGCGCTGCTGCATGATACGCCGGTGTATATCTTTGACGAAGCAACCTCCAATATCGACGTAGAAAGTGAAGAAATGATTATGGAGGTTATTCATCAGCTTGCGAAAACCAAAACAATTATTTTGATTTCACACCGGTTATCCAATGTAGTACAGTCTGACTGTATTTATATGCTGGAGGGCGGTGTGCTGGAACAGGCGGGTACGCATGCAGCGCTGCTCCAACAGGGCGGTGCATATGCCGCGTTGTATCAAAAGCAGAAGGCGCTCGAAACATATGGAAGGGAGGATGCAGTATGAATCAGGCAAAAAGAAGAAGTGCGCCCGCAATTATGGGGGCGCTGATTGGGCTGGTTAAGCCATTGTTGCCGATTATGTGTCTGGCGATTATTTTGGGCGTCATCGGTTATTTGTGTGCGATTTTTCTGACCATTCTGGCAGGATATGGCTTGCTCCATGCGCTGCTCGACGCCATGGGAGTCACTGCGACATCAGGCATTCTGTCTGTTTCCATGGGGCGGCTGTATGCCCTGCTTGTATGCCTCGCAGTATGCCGCGGGATACTGCATTATGGAGAGCAGTATTGTAACCATTTTATTGCATTCAAGCTGCTGGCAATCATCCGGCATAAGGTGTTTGCCGCTCTGCGCAGGCTTTGTCCGGCAAAGCTGGAAGGAAGAGACAAGGGCAACCTGATTTCCATCCTCACCTCAGATATTGAACTGCTTGAGGTCTTTTATGCGCATACGATCTCCCCGATTGCCATTGCAGTCTGCACATCTGTGATCATGGCTGTATTTATCGGGAGCAATTCCATGGCAGCCGGTCTGCTCGCGCTGGCAGGATATATTGTAGTCGGCGCTGTCATTCCGATTGTTATGGGGCGTAAAGGAGCGGCACCTGGGATGGAACTGCGAAATGCTTTTGGCGATCTCAACAGCTTTGTGCTGGATTCCCTTCGCGGATTGGATGAAACCATTCAATATGACAGTGGAGCGCGGCGGATGGAGCAGATGAATGACCGTTCTGCGGCATATGGAAAGCTACAAAAGGGGTTAAATCAGCTGGAGGCGGTGCAGCGTTCGGTAACGAATTTTGCTATTTTGTTGTTTTCGCTTGCTATGCTGCTGCTGATGCTGTATGTCTATCAGGAAGGCGCGGCCAGCTTTGAGCAGATGCTGATCTGCGTGATTGCTATGATGGGTTCCTTCGGGCCGGTGGTTGCGTTGTCCAACCTGTCCAATAACCTGAATCAGACGCTTGCAAGCGGCGAGCGTGTACTGGCAATTTTAGAGGAAGAGCCAAAGGTGGAAGAGGTTCACGACGGAAAAAACACGGAGTTTTCCGGCGCGGAAGCACAGAATATCAGCTTTTGTTATGAAGACGAGCAGATTTTGAGGGATTACTCCATCACATTTCCGAAGGGGAAGGTTGTTGGCATCCATGGGGCAAGCGGCTCGGGCAAATCTACGTTGCTGCGGCTGCTGATGCGGTTTTGGGATGTACAGGAAGGAAGCGTTGCGATATCCGGTGAGGATATCCGCGGGCTGAATACCGCTAACTTACGGGATATGGAAAGCTATGTCACGCAGGAAACCTACCTGTTCCACGATTCGGTTGCCAATAACATTGCCATCGGAAAACCGGGTGCAACCCGCGAAGAAATCATAGAGGCGGCGAAGAAAGCATCGGTGCATGACTTTATTCAGTCGCTTCCGAAGGGATATGATACACAGGTTGGCGAACTGGGCGATACGTTGTCCAGCGGCGAACGCCAGCGGATTGGTATTGCACGGGCATTTTTGCATGATGCACCATTCTTACTGCTGGATGAGCCGACAAGCAATTTGGATTCCCTGAATGAGGGCATTATATTAAAATCGCTCCGTGAAACATGTCAGGATAAAACAGTTGTGTTGGTTTCCCATCGAAAATCTACAATGCATGTGGCGGATATTTCCTATGAGATGAATCAGGGACGGTTGTCATAAAGGGATGGTGAGAACGTTGGCAATTGGGGAATGTCGCGAGGATTACCTGAAAACCATTTATAGTTTAACATTGATGAATGGCAGTGTCAGACAGAGTGAAATTGCAGAATATATGGGCCTTAGCAGGCCAAGCGTGTCCGTTGCGGTCCGGTCATTGGAGGAGGACGGATATGTCATCTGCGAGGGAAGGAATATACAGATGACACACCGGGGAGAAAGCATTGCAAAAAAGATGTATGCACGGCACCTCTTTTTTACCAAGCTGCTGGTGCAGGCAGGTGTTCTGAAGAAGCGGGCTGAAAAAGAAGCTTGCCGGATGGAGCATGTGCTGAGTGAAGACAGCTATCAGAAGCTAAAACACCTTTTGGAAGCAATAACCGGATAGTCATTGAGATGCAAAAGCCCGCACAGGGAATTGAGAACAATTCTCCGTGCGGGTTAACGCACATCATTTCCAAATTATTTTGTACCGTACATACGGTTTCCGGCATCGCCCATACCCGGAACGATATAACCGTTTTCATTGACATCATCATCAATTGCTGCACAGTAAATCTCTACATCCGGATTCTCGGCAAGAACGGTATCAACAGCATTCTGGGAAGCGAGGATCGTAAGCACCTTGATATTGGTTACATCATAGTTCTTGAGGAACTGGACGGCAGCATTGATGGTATTACCGGTTGCCATCATGGTGTCAAACAGCAGTACTTCACTGTGCGCCACGTCTGTCGGCAGTTTGCAGTAATACTCTACCGGCTGCATGGTTTTCGGGTCACGGTACAGACCAATATGACCAACCTTGGCATTTGGAATCAGTTTCAGCGCACCTTCTACCATGCCGATGCCGGAACGGAGAATTGCAACCAGTGCAATCTTTCTGCCGGAGATAATATTCACCTTGGAGTGTGCGACAGGGGTTTCGATTTCCACTTCCTTCATCGGAAGATCAGAGGATGCTTCATAGCAAAGCAAGGAGGAAATTTCGGAAACAGCTTCACGGAATTCCTTTGAGCCGGTGCACTTGTCGCGCATCAGAGAGAGCTTGTGGATAATCAGCGGATGATCCATTACATGAACCTGAGCCATATGTCAAATCTCCTTTATCAGTTATTTTTGTTGCTTTTTTCGAGTAAGATCATTATAACAGATTTGTACATTATTGCCAACAAAAAAGTGGAACATTGGCCGAGAATAGAAAGATTTTTATATGTAATTATCAAAAGTGGATAATAAAAGTGGAGAAAAATCCGCATTTTTTGGCATTGTTTTGTGAGAAAATCGGATTTATAATCAAAGCAACAAAGATATAAGCTGAGAAATTCCAATGAAGGAAACTTCTTTGGGATTTTTGTGTTTTTTGGACATTTTTAACTTTTGAGCTACGAAAGGGAGTTATGGTAATGAAATTTAGTGAAATCAATCCCTCGCCGCGTATGCTGATGTGTCCCGGTCCGGTTGAGGCAGACCCGCGTGTACTCCGTGCGATGGCTACGCCGATTATTGGCCAGTTTGACCCGGAATTCACTGCGATGATGAACGAGACAATGGAAATGGAACGCCTGTTGTTCCAGACCAAAAATAAGCAGACGTATCTGGTGGATACAACCTCCCGCGGCGGTCTGGAAACCATTCTGACCGGCGCAATCTGCCCGGGTGAGAAGGTTCTGATTCCGGCATTCGGACGGTTTGGCTATCTGCTGGCTGAGATTCTGGAGCGCTGCGGCGCAGAAATTACGCTGCTGGAGCGCGAATGGGGTACTGTATTTGATCCGCAGGAAGTAGAAGACGCCCTGAAGAAGGACAGCTATAAGGCCGTTGCCATAATCCACGGCGAAACCTCCACTTCCATGATGCAGCCGCTGAAGGAAATCGGCGAAATTTGTGAGCGCTATGGCGCACTGCTCATTGTGGATACGGTTGCAACCCTCGGCGGCGCAGAGGTTAAGGTAGATGACTGGAAACTGTCTGCATGTATTGCCGGCACACAGAAGTGCATCTCGGCTCCGTCCGGTTCTGCACTGGTTACATATAATCAGCAGATTTCTGATATTGTAAACAAAAGAAAGCGCGTCGAGAAGGGTATCCGCACGGAGTCGGATATTGCAGGCCAGCTGGCGCACATTCCGAGCAACTATCTGGATATGGCACAGTTGGAGGATTATTGGAGTCCGCGCCGTCTGAATCATCATACCGAAGCTACCAGCATGCAGTATGCTGTACATGAGGCACTGCGCTGCATCATGAATGAGACGCTGGAGGTACGCTTTGCAAGACATAAGCTGAATGATCAGGCACTGACCGCAGGCTTACAGGCTATGGGTCTGACCATCTTTGGCGATCTGGAGCATAAGATGCCGGTTGTAACTGCAATCAACATTCCGGAAGGCGTAAACGGTAAGGACATTCGTGGTATGCTGCTCAATGATTTCGGCATTGAAATTGCGACGTCCTTCGGTCCGCTGGACGGCAAGATTCTCCGCATCGGCAACATGGGCTATTGCAGCCAGAAGAGAAACATCCTGATCCTCCTGAGTGCATTGGAAGCTGTTATGCTGAGAAATGGCGCAAAGGTTACGACAGGTGAAGCTGTTTCAGCAGCGCTGGACGTTTATCGAGCTGCGGAAGCGTAATAGATAGCAATAGAAAACGAACTGGTTCAAGGGGGAACACATCGCAGGTATTGCGATGAGCTCCCCCTTCTTTTATCTATTGTTTCAAATGACGCCTTCCTTTGAGAGAGCCGATAGAAAGGCACAATTGTATGATTATCAGCCGGGAAATGTAAGCTTTAAAACATACAGGATTCCGCACAGTGTATCCATGCCGGAGGAATGGCCGATAGCATGGAAAGCCGCAGAAAGCTTGTCTGATGAAGTTACTGTTGTAAGGGAGCAGACAGCCTCACTAAACTGCCCCTGTAGGGCACAGTGCAGAAACATTCTGCTGATGTCGTTTGTGTTTTCCAAATTCTGCTGTATCTGCTCGCGGACAGCGGCGGCAAAGGGATGGCAATCCACACCACGCAGGATGAATCCGGCGAGCACACCGCAGAGAAAATCATCTCCACTCGGTGTCAGTCCAATTCCCAGACCAATTAAGCTGGACAAGCTGTGCGCTGCTGTTGTATAATGAAACAATGATAAATTTTGCGTACAAATACGGAGTTTTTCTTGTGCAAATTGTAAAATTAAGGTTTCGTCAAGGCAGTCACTGCCGGTCTGTGGAAAAAACAGGCCGCGTAAACCATGTGTCTGTGATCGCATAAGGATGCCTTCCAATTTTGAAGTCAGCGATGGGATTTCTGCCTTGGGAAACAGGGTAAGTGAAAGCACAACGGTGTCTGCATGGATGAGAGAAAATACGATGGATGTGCCTGCTGTCTGAATATGGATTTCGCCGGAATCTATCTGAACGGATTGACCGGCGGCAAGCGGGAGCGAGGACAATTCCGATTCATCCAGCGTTGTAATCAGGCTGATGGGCGACAGCGGAGATCCGCTGGCCTGTAATGCCAGCAGCATGTTGTCGATGCGTAAATTGACCGTCTTCCGATAAACGGAATGGACAATGCCGGTTTTTGAGGTGGATAGGATCGTTTGAGCGAAAGCAGTGGTACGTTGAATTGGATACATGAGGAAGACCAGTCCTTTCTGTTTGCTATCATTGATTGTATCAAAAGCTGACGAAAAAACAATGCTTTTATAAAAATTAGATATTTGTAAGCGATATGCTGTGTTGTCTTTGTTATAAGTGATTTGTTTAAGAAAATTGGAGAAAGAATGGAGGAAGTCATGATGTATGATGTATTGGTGAAAAACGGTAGAATTGTAACGGCTGAACGTGTTCAGTCCGGAAATATTGCCATTCAGGACGGTAAAATTGCAGCAATCCTGCAAACCGGAAATGAGCCGGAGGCCGCAAAGGTCATCGATGCAAAGGGAAATTATGTATTTCCAGGTGCAATTGACACCCATGCACATTTGAACGATCCGGGCTATGAATGGCGTGAAGATTATGCACATGGTACGGCAGCTGCTGCTGTCGGCGGCTATACAACGATTATTGACATGCCGCTGCAGAATGAGCCGGCAATGACCAATGCGAAGCTGTTCGATATCAAGGACGCCAAGGTTGGCCCGAATGCATATGTTGACTACTGCTTCTGGGGCGGATTGATTCCAGACAACTTTGATGACCTGCAGGGACTGGATGAAAAGGGCTGTGTTGCATTTAAGTCCTTTATCGGCCCGGTTTCCCCGGATTACAGTTCCCTGAATTATGGACAGGCATATCAGGCTATGCAGATCATCAAGGAATTTGACGGACGTGCAGGCTTCCATTGCGAGGATTTTGCTACCATCAAGTGGCAGGAGCAGCGCATGAAGAAGGAAGGGCGCATGGACTGGCAGGGCTTTTTGGATTCCCGTCCGGTGATTGCGGAAATGCTCGCAACCGTTGACATTATTGAGATTGCAAAGGCAACCGGCTGCAAGGCGCATATCTGCCATGTCAGCAGCCCGGATGTGGCACAGAAGATCAAGGAAGCACAGCAGGAGGGCTATGATATCACAGCGGAAACCTGCACCCATTACCTGAGCATGACCGATCAGGATGTCATTGAAAACGGCCCGTTGTTCAAGTGTGCGCCTCCGCTGCGTTCGCAGGAAGAGGTTGACCGTTTGTGGAGCTATGTCGAAGACGGCACCTTCAGCGGCATTGCAAGTGACCACTCCCCGTGCTCCTATGATGAGAAGTTCCATGAAATTCTCGGTCAGAAAATCAACAATGTCTTTGACGTATGGGGCGGTATCAGCGGTATCCAGAGCGGTATGCAGGTTTCCTTCTATGAAGGCTGTGTCAAGCGCAATGTCAGCCCGACTGTTCTGGCGAACGCTATGGCAAAGAAGCCGGCCGAGGCATTCGGCATTTACGGTCAGAAGGGTGATATCCGCATCGGCTTTGATGCTGACCTCGTTATCCTTGACCCGGAGAAGGAATGGGAGATCACAAATGATTCTTTGCTGTATGTAAACAAGATTTCTGCTTTCGTTGGCATGAAAGGCAAGGGCCTTCCGGTCTGCACGATTGTCCGCGGCAATGTTGTTGCCGAGGATGGCAGAATTACCGGTGAGAAGGGCTGCGGCACGCTGGTAACAAAGCTGAAATAAAAAAGGAAATGAAAGGAGTGGTTAACGTATGAGTAAAACAATCGTTGACAATCAGGTTTTACGTCCTGAGCTGGTTGAAGGCGTCAATGAAGATCTTCAGCCTACCAAAAAACGTATTATGGACCCGCTTTCCTATTGCGCAAGCTTTATGGGCGGTTGTGTTTCCATCGGTACATTCTCCATGGGCGCCAGCCTGATTGGCGTATTGACAGTAGCACAGGCAATTATTGCCATGGCTATTGGCTGTTTGGTTATTGCGGTGGCATTGGTTATTATCGGCTGCTGCGGACATAAGTACGGTATTGGTTTTTCGGTACAGCTGAGAAGCTCTTTTGGTACCACCGGCGTTAAGATTCCAGGTATTTTGAGAGGTTTGCCTGCAATCGTTTGGTTTGGTTATCAGAGCTGGGTAGGCGCAGGTGCAATCAACAGCTGTTTGAAGCTGCTGTTCGGTTTTGACAACCTTGTTGTTGTCTATGCGCTGTTCACAATTTTACAGGTTGCGCTGGCAATCAAGGGCTTTGAAGGTATCAAGTGGCTGGAGAATATCTCCTGTATCTTCATCATTGCAATCCTGATTTATATGCTGTATGTTGTCAATACGCAGTTCTCTACTGAGCTGGGCGATGTATTCTCCGGTATCACAGGCACATGGGGCATGCCGTTCTGGGCAGCAACCACGTCCTTCCTGGGAATTTACTCCACTATGATTATCAATGCTTCTGACTATTCCCGTAATGTGAAGAAGAAGGTTGGTCCGGTATTCACTGGCAGCATTTACACGGTTGCCATTCTGCCGGTAACTCTGTTTATGGGTCTGATCGGTTTGCTGGTAACTGCTGCTACCGGCAACAGCGATCCGGTTGTTGTATTCTCCACCCTGATGGGCAGTAAGTTCCTGACGGTTGTTACCCTGCTCTTCATCGCATTTGCGCAGGTTACAACCAACGTACTGAACAACATTGTTCCGCCGTCTTACATCCTGATGGAATCCTTCCACTTTAAGTGGGAGTATGCAACCGTTCTGGTTGGCATTCTGTCCGTTGTTGTTATGCCGTGGAAGCTGGTTACCGCAGAGTCGGCCGCTGGACTGTCTCTATTCACGCAGTTCTACTCTGCATTCTTGGGCCCGATCTTCGCGGTTATGGCAGTCGATTATTTCATCCTGCGCAAGCAGAAGTTGGATATCAACGATATGTACGACAAGAAGGGACCGTTCAAGGGCATCAACTGGGCAGCGATTATTGCGATTCTGGTTGGTTCCATTTGCTCCCTGTTCATTATGGAGCTGTCATGGTATGTCAGCCTGATTCCGACGGGCGTTGTTTACTACATCCTGATGAAGGTTCTTCCGACATCCAAACCCTTCCGTAAAGGCACAATTTTTGATAGCTAAACTGGGTTAACTTGCGAGGGCAGGGTGCGCGCTGCATCCTGCCCTTTCTGCAATCGGACAGAGATTAGGAGGCTGGTATGGAACAAAAAAAGGAACAAACGATTTTCTTCTGCAAGGGCTGCCGGAACCAGTGCCGGCTGGAGGTAACACTGAAGGACGGCAAGGTTATCAAGACATTTGGTGGCGGCTGTGGCAGATCATTGAGTAACGCAAAAAAGTACTTGGAAAAAGCATAGAAAAAGCCCTGCACAGGGCAGGGCTTGCAGAATCAAGCAGATTATGGGGCAACGGGAAGGTTGGTTTCCAGAAAACGGAGGGTTGCATTCAGCAGACGGGATGTGAGTGGACTGCTTTCATTCCGGTCAAAATCATGCTGATCGCCCGAGGCGATAAAGCGTTGCGCATGGTACTTCTGGCACAATGCCTGAAATTCTGCAAACGGGATGTCGGTATCACGCATACTGTGCGCACAGAAAACAGGACATGGGAGCTTGTCACAGTTCCGCAGCGAATAATCAAGGAAGAAATATTTTTCCCGTCCGTCATAAAACAGGGACTTCCAGCATCCGGTCTGGCGGGCATAGACATAGGCGCTGTAATGTGTATCCAGCGGGCCGTCTGCGTGCATGAACTGTGGCAGGGCGTTTAAGCAGGATTCCGGGACAGGCGGCAGCGTCTGATAGTACCGGCTTGCAGTGTTGAACCAGCCGTCTGTCAGAAAACCGTAGCCATAATAAGAAAGTATGCCAAGCGGCGGCTGCGCGAGGCTTCCGCTGGCAGCCGCCAGCAGGCAGAGATAGGCGCCGGCAGAGCGTCCCCAGAGATAATACGGAAGCTTATGTACGGTATAGGCATCTGGATTGGACACAAATCGGTTGATGGATGAAAGAATATCTTCCAGAATGAAGCCAAGCTTTGCAATCGGCGCAAGGGGGTAGTCAAAGGCGATGATAATAAAGCCTTTTTGCGTCAGGGTCAGCAAATGCTTCTGCGGAAGATCTGTACGGGAACCGTACAACAGACCGCCGCCATGAAAATACAGGATATGTGCCTGTGGTTCAACATCTGGATCACTGTAAATAGTAGCGCACTTGACATACGGCGTTTGCTGTAAGGTGATTTTGGATTCAGTGAGCATGGCGTTCTCCTTTGAAATCAGCAATAAATACAGATAGTAAAATTATTATACCACGAAATCACGGTTGACATCGAGAAAACGGCGAAGTAATTGTGGATAAAAAGGGGAAAATGTTTTATCCACGGTTGGAATTGAAAAGCTTGGGGATTCCTGTGATAATAGGAATAGGTGAATTGTACCAATAAATGATAAAGGTGAGAGTTGCTTTTCATATAAAAAGACAATATTGACAGTAAAGGAGCGAGGAAAATGTTAAAAACAGTTGTAAAAAAAGGCAGTTATCATGACTCAGTTGTACTGATG
>JAUNGQ010000019.1 GCA_030524285.1 Eubacteriales bacterium | reverse complement strand
AAAATACAGCCGCTTTTTATTTTTCGTATTTTACAATATTGACTGAGTTTTTGGCACAGCTTTGTCGGAAGAATAACCGTTCGCGTCTTTCCTTTCAGATTTACCCTCGCGTATCTTGCCCGAATCGCTTCCATTGTAATAAATTTCAACTCACTGACACGAATCCCCGTCGCACAAATCGTTTCCATCAAAAGGTACAATCGCTGTTTTCCTTTTTTCTTTGCCGTATGCAATAAGCGGACATATTCTTCCCTGCTTAATTCCCGTTCCTGCGCACGAAATGTATCCTTTTGTATCTTCAATAAACGTATCATGCAGTCAAACCATCCATTTGCCTTAAAGAATCGGTTCAGCGCTACCAGCTTCGAATTGATGCTGACTACGGTATAATCACTGCTCAGGAATTGTTTATATTGGATGACAGTTGATTTCGTCACAACTGCATCTTGACCGACGAACGTAAGAAATGATTTGATATCCCGTACATACTTTTCTATTGTTGCAATGCTCTTTTCTTCTTCCCTGAGTGTATCAGCAAATGCATACAACATGTTTGAATTGATATGATGTTCCATTCGTATTCTCCATTTTCTACTGAGATTTTTTATTCTGCTACTATATAAAAGTATTTGTACTCTATTTTAAATTTAAACAGGAAAGATGGACAGATACTTAAATAAAAATTCTACCCCATCATCATTTCGAAGTCCTGATTCTGTGGAATCGGGACTTTTTTCAACTTTTTCAACCGTTGAAAGCTTATCTATGGTTGGTTTTTCCCACAATTGGTTTCCAGACGCAAAAAATAAGGAGCAGGTTTTTCTCCCTGCTCCTCCCTGTAAAAATATCATATGGATATCTGTGGTATGATATCCAACCGATATATCGTAACAATTAACGCTGTACTCTGCCAGAGCCGTCGCCGCCGGAAAGTTTTTCGATCTCATCAACCGTGACAAGATTATAATCGCCCTCGATGGAATGCTTGAGTGCAGAAGCTGCAACAGCGAACGCAACAGCATCCTGCGTGGACTTGTTGTTCATCAGCGCGTAGATCAAACCGCCGCCGAAGCTATCTCCACCGCCCACACGGTCAACGATATGCAAGTGATACTCCTTGGAGAAACAGTACTGTTTACCGTCATACAGCATCGCTGCCCAGTTGTTGTCACTTGCGGAAATCGATGTGCGCAGGGTAATCGCGACTTTTTCAAACCCGAACTGATCCGCCAGCTGCTTGGCAACCGACTGATAGCCCTCCTTATTCAGCTTGCCGCTGTAGATATCCGTACCTTCTGCTTCAATGCCAAAGATGTCCTTTGCGTCCTCCTCGTTCGAGATGCAGACGTCGACATACTGGCATAAATCGCTCATCGCTGCCCGCGCTTGCTCGCGTGTCCATAGCTTACCCCTGTAGTTTAGATCACAGGAAATTGTAATCCTCTTTGCCTTCGCAGCCTTGCACGCCTCACGGCAGATTTCTACAACATTCGGGCCGAGCGCCGGCGTGATACCGGTAAAATGGAACCACGCTGCGTCTGAAAAGATCGCATTCCAGTCAAAATCGGACGCAGAGGCTTCCTGCATCGATGAGTGGGCACGGTCATAAATGCATACGGAACCACGCTGGGATGCGCCCCTCTCTAAATAATAGATTCCTACGCGGTCACCGCCCCGAACAATCATGGAAGTATCCACACCATAACGACGCAGGCTGTTTATGGCAGCCTGGCCGATTGCATGATGCGGCAGCCTGGTTACAAATGCAACATCCATGCCGTAATTTGCCAGCGAAACAGCTACATTTGCCTCACCGCCGCCAAAGGTTGCCTGCATCTGGTCATCCTGAAAAAAACGGAGATATCCATTTGGGGCAAGGCGAAGCATAAT
The DNA here is from genome assembly GCA_030524285.1 of Eubacteriales bacterium. GTDB lineage: Bacteria > Bacillota > Clostridia > Oscillospirales > Butyricicoccaceae > Butyricicoccus_A. The sequence continues at coordinate 14,151 of JAUNGQ010000019.1, read as the reverse complement.
TTCACCAAACGTCACAACTTTAGCCATGATGCACGCGCCTCCTTTACGATTTCACGGGACCGTTTACACAATGCAATAATCTCATCCCACTTCTGGTTGTCGAGCAGGTCAGCGGTTACCATATAAGAACCGCCACATGCTGCGACAATCGGAGATGACAGATAATCCCTCAGATTTTTCAGCGATATGCCGCCAGTCGGCATAATCCGAAACATCGGAAACGGCGCGCTCATGGACTTGATCTTGGCCAAACCGCCAGACTGTTCTGCCGGAAAAAATTTCAACACTTCCAGTCCAAACTTGAGTGCCTGATGGTAATCTGTCGGCGTCGTACAGCCCGGATAAATCGCAATGTTCTTTTGCTGCGAATATGTGACGAGTTCCGGATCAAACCCCGGAGTGACGATAAACTGTGCACCAGCTTCGATTGCTTCATCAATCTGCGCAGTTGTCGTGACGGTGCCTGCGCCGACGATCATATCGGGACAAGTCTCCTTCATCATTTTGATAGCGCATGGTGCACCCGCTGCGCGGAACGTGACCTCTGCTACCGGAACATCTCCCTCACACAGCGCCTTGGCCAGCGGCGCGGAATCACGTTCCGGGTGATTGAACTGAATAACCGGGACAACTCCAATATTGGAAATTGCCTGATTGTGTGCATTCATCTGTCATCCTCCTCAGTAAACATACTTTTTCAGCGTCGCGCGGACGGCGCCCGGGCCTGTTATCAATTCCTGAAAGTAACCGATGACTGTATCAGCCAAACCGCATTCATACAAATTGACGGCAAAGATGGAAGCATCAGACAGAATCGGACGCAGCTGCTCGGCATCGATTTCGCTTCCCAGTGTGATGTCCGCCAGCTGCTTCTGCATATCCGGAAGCAGCGGATCGGGGCTGATGTCAAACGCATTGCCTTCGTCATCCACACCGATCAAATATCTCAGCCAGCCTGCCAGAACCAGCGGTATCAGCTTCAATTCGGAAGCGTCATGGTGTGGTGATGCGATATATGCCTTGATGGTTTCACCGAAACGGATGGACAGTTTTTGAGACGTATCGGTAGCAATCCGTTGCGGTGTATCCGGCAGAAACGGATTCGGGAACCGTTCCGTCAGCACCTCGTCAAGGAATTTTTCCGGATCGATAACTCCCGGATCAACAACAAACGGCATTCCTTCTATATAGCTCATGTTTTCAATCAACGCACGCAGCTCAGGGTCCTTCATTTCCTCTGCAATAGAGGTATAGCCCAGCATACAGCCATAAATAGCCAGACACGTATGCAGTGGATTGAGGCAGGTGCAAACCTTCATCTTTTCGACTTTATTGACCGTGTCTCGGGTTGTGATCACAACGCCTGCTTCTTCCAGCGGCGGTCTGCCATTGGGGAATTTATCTTCCATAACCAGATACTGCGCCTTCTCTGCGTTGACAAATGGCGCGGTATACGTATGCTTGGCAGTGACAAATGGACTGATATCCTCCAGACCGTCTGCCAGCAGCTGCTTCTCAACGGCAGGATGCGGGCGCGGAGTGATTTTATCAATCATACTCCACGGAAACGCAATGTCATGTTCAAGATATCCATAATCCTCTGCGGTGATTTTGCCGTTGTCCAGCCATGCTTTGGCAATTTCCATGACTGCCCTTTGGAGCTTCTCGCCATTGTGCGAGCAGTTATCCATGGAAACCAGTGCAAGCGGCGCGCCGCAGGCATGTTTTCTGCCAAGGCACATCGCCGCGAGCTGTGCCAGAAAGGATTTACAGCTTTTCGGGCCGTTTGCCATATCCTCCATGACAGCCGGAACCAGTTCATGCTTTGCATTCCGCAAGCGATACCCCTTTTCTGTAATGGTGAAGGAAACCATCTGGAGGGATGGCTGCTGAAAGATTTCCGCGATTCTCTCGCTGTCATACCGCATGGTCAGACTGTCCGCCATCGAACCGATGACTTCCTTGTCCAGTTTGCCGTCTGCGTTCAGCGTAACAGCAATGGTCAAATTATCATATGGTCGGAAGCACCTGGTGATGATCTCATCGTCATAGCTCTCGCAGCAGATGATACCAGTATTCATCCTGCCCATTTCAATCAGATGCTGGCACAGCGCTGCCGGAAAGATACGAAAGATGTTGCCGGAACCAAAGTGCAGCCACTGGGGGTTCTTTTTCGTGTTTTCAGCAATAGCTTTCGGGTCAAAATGCGGAAGATGATATCCCTTCCATGCTTCTTTATTCTGAATAGACTGCAATGAAAGCTTCATACTATCTCAACTCTTTCCTTTTGAAATTGGTATACCAAAGCGGAAAAATTCATTTGTATTGTTATAGCACAGATCTGCAACCAGCTTCTTCAGCTGTTTTTCATCGTTCGGATACTGTCCGCTCTCAACCCACTCGCCGATCAGCTCACACAGCACACGGCGGAAATACTCATGCCGCGGATAACTGAGAAACGAACGCGAATCGGTCAACATGCCAACAAAGCAGCCCAGTACGCCGTTTGCGGCCAAATCCGTCATCTGTGCACGCATGCCAGAGCGGTTGTCGTTGAACCACCAGCCACTTCCCTGCTGAATCTTTCCCGATATCCCGCCGCCCTGAAAACAGCCGATGATCGACACGATTGCCGTGTTGTCACCCGGACTCAGCGAATAGACAATCGTCTTGGGCAAACCGCCGCGTTCCTCCAATGCATTGAGCAGTGGCGCAAGATTTTCGACACCGGATTGTGCATTGACTGCATCAAAACCTGTGTCCGGACCGAGTACAGCGAACTTCGCCTTATTGTTATTGCGCAGACAACCGAAATGGATCTGCATGACCCAGTTTTTCCCGGTATACTTTTGTGCACATGCAATGGTAACCAGCGTTTTATATGCGTCTGCCAAATCTTTTGACGGTCTGTTCCCTTTCATTGCCATCGCAAAGGCTTCATTCGCAGCCCTGGAATCCGGTTTCGCATACATGCAATAATCCAGACCATGATCTGCACACAGACAGCCCTTTGTGTCAAAGTAGTCCATCCGCTCATACAGCGCCGCAACAACATCTTCTGCACTGGTCAATTCCCGTCCGACTACTTTAGATAGCTTTTTGATATAACCTGCAAACCCATCCTTTTCGATGTTGACTGCCTGATCCGGACGAAATGTCGGAAGCACCTTGATCGAGAATGTCGTATCTGCCGCAATCTGTTCATGCCAATGCAGATCATCAATCGGATCGTCAGTCGTACAGATCGCCTTGACGTTAAATTTTTCCATCAGTCGCCGCGCAGAATATCCTTTCAGGATTTCATTGCATCTGTCGTAAATCTCGTCGGCATCATCCGGTGTCAGCGGCTGGGTAATGCCGAAGACGCGCTGTAGCTCCAGATGGCTCCAATGATACATTGGGTTTCCAATGAGCTTGGGCATGACGGCTGCAAAGGCACGGAATTTCTCGCGGTCGGAAGCGTCACCGGTAACGAGTTCTTCTTCGGCACCGTTGGTGCGCAAATACCGCCACTTATAGTGATCCCCTCCCAGCCAAACCTGCGAAATATTATCAAATTGACGGTCTTCCGCAATGTCCTGCGGATGAATATGACAATGATAGTCGATAATCGGCAGCCGTTCCGCCACCTCGTGGTACAGCCATTTGGCCGTTTCTGTGGACAGCAGGAAGTCCAGATCCATAAACTGCTGCATCAGTCATCCACCCTTCCCTGCGTCCGTTCCAGCATATCCCAGCAGCCCCACAGGTACATAATGCCAAGTGCGCGGTCATACAGACCATAACCCGGACGGCACTGCTCCCCCCATATGTGGCGGCCGTGGTCAGGACGAACATATCCCTTGTAGCCACAGTCGTGATAAGCCCGCATAATTTCCAAAATGCCGACATCGCCGTCGCAGTCGCGGTGGGAGGCTTCGGTAAAATCGCCATTGTCAAAGTGCTTCACATTGCGAATATGTGCAAATGCAATGCGGTTACAATAGGCTCGGACAATATCCGCCACATCATTATTCGGGTTTGCGCCCAGCGAACCGGAACACAGACACAGGCAGTTGTATTCATCATCTACCATGGACAGGAATCGGCCAATGGATTCCTTGTCAACCAGCAGGCGCGGCAGGCCAAAAATATCCCAGGGTGGGTCATCCGGATGAATCGCCATTTTGATACCAGTCTCGTGACAGGTCGGCATGATTGCTTCAAGAAAATATTTGAGGTTATCCCACAGTTTTTCCTTCGTTACCGGTTTATATGCCTTAAACAGCTCATCCAGCTTTGCCATACGCTCCGGTTCCCAGCCGGGGAAGGTCATACCATGCAGATTGGAAAGGATATAGTCCGCCATCTCCCTATAATCTTCTTGAATCTTCGACTTTTCGTAAAACAGGGCAGTGGAGCCATCCTCCATCGGATGGAACAAATCGGTACGCGTCCAGTCAAAAATTGGCATAAAGTTGTAGGTAACAACCTTTACACCGAATTGGGACAAATTGCGCAGCGTCTGTTTATAATTTTCAATATACTGATCGCGGGTTGGCAGGCCGATCTTAATATCGTCGTGTACATTGACGCTCTCGACAACATCCATGTGAAAGCCTGCGCCTTCAATCTGCTTACGGGCTTCTTCCATTTCCTCGACTTCCCAGACCTCGCCGGCCTGTTTGTTGTGCAGCGCCCAAACCAGTCCGGTAACGCCCGGAATCTGCTGAATCATTTCCGGCGTGATGCGATCATTGCCCGCACCATACCAGCGGAATGTCATTTCCATCATCAAAACCTCTTTTCTTTCTGAAAGATAAAACGTGTACCATTAGACCAGACCCGCCATCGCCGGCAATCCCATACTGAAGAATGGGACATAGGTGACCAGTAGCAGACCGAACAGAATCGCAGCATAATAGCACAGCATATACGGCATAGTTTTTGCCAGAGAAGTACGCCCAACTTTAATTGCAACAAACAGCGTATTGCCAACCGGCGGTGTGATATTGCCAATGCATAGATTATAGACAAGAATCAGGCCGAAATGTACCGGATGCATACCGAAGGTCTGTACGATTGGCAAAAACAAGGGCGTGAATATCAGAATCGCCGGTGTGACATCCATAAATGTACCCGCGATCAGTAGAATAACGTTCATAATCAGCAGAATGACAAATGAATTGTCCGTCATGCCGAGCAACGCTGCAGAAACTGCCTGCGGGATCTGCGTAAATGCCATAACCCAGCCAAGGATATTCGACACGCCGATCAGGAACACAACCATGCCGCTCATCTTCGCACTGTCCACAACAATATTCCAGAACGATTGCAGTGTAATATTGCGATAGCAGATCCCGAGAATGAGTGCGTAGACCACAGCGATAGCAGAGCCTTCGGTTGCAGTGAAGATGCCGCCGACAATGCCGCCGATGACAACCACAATCAGCGACAGCGCCGGAAGCGCCCGCAATGTGCAGATGACCAGATTCTTCCAATCAAATGCTCCCGGCGTGCCGCGATACCCCTTCCGCACTGCAAGAAGCACGCCGACAGCAATGCAGCACAGCGCCCATACCATACCGGGCACATAGCCGCCGAGGAACAGTGCGGCAACGGATGTTCCGCCGGATGCCAGCGAATAGGTAATCAACGCATTGGACGGCGGGATTAGCAGGCCGGATGGAGCGGATGCGCCATTTGTCGCTGCGCATAACGCCGGATCATATCCCTGTTCCTCTTCTCCTTCTTTGACCATACTGCCGACTGCCGCTGCTGCCGCTGCTGCAGAACCGGAAATTGCACCGAACAGTGCGTTCGCGCCGACGTTTGTGACGATCAGCGCGCCTGGCAGCTTACCCAAAACTGCCATCACAAAGTCAACCAGACGCTTGGCGATGCCTCCCTGATTCATCAAATTGCCTGCAAGGATGAAAAACGGGATGGCCGTCAAGCTGAATTTACTCATGCCGACAAAGATTCTCTGCGCTGCTGTGACGACAGAAATGTCCAGCGGAACAGTCTGTAAAATGGCAATCAGTGCGGAAATACCGATGGAGTACGCAATCGGGACACCCAATGCAAGAAGGATAAGCAAGGCCACAAGAATAATAAGCAACGATTCAATAGCCACTTAGTTCGCCTCCTTTTGTTTGACAATGTCCACGATATTGAGCGCGGTGTATAGCATATTCAGCACACCGCTAAGCGGCAGGACGAGATAAAAAATGCCAATCGGGACGCCCAATGACGACGTCATCTGACCCATTGCCAAATTGGAGATCTGGATGCCGCCATATACCAGAATGACTACCGAAAACAGGAATGCAATCACCTCACCCACACACATCAGCGCTTTTTGAGCAACAGGTCCGGTACGTTCAACCAAAATCGGAATGTTCATATGTCCGCGCTCTGATGTAACAATGGACGCACCAAGCAGACTCATCCACGCAAACAGATACGAAACCAGTTCTTCTGACCACGAAGACGGGCTGCCAAGAATATAGCGTGTAAATACCTGCCAGCAGGTCAGGACAACCATAACCAAAAAGCTCCCGCCCGCCAGTATATGGAGTAGATGCGTTAACATATTGCGAAATTGTTTCATTGCTCTGCCCCTCCTTCCGCTGCTTGTGCCGGATATCGTTTGTTATACATTTGGATTCCCTCGTAAATCGGTTCCAGATCAGGGTATTGTTCTATCAGGCTTTGATGCATCGGCATACATATCTCCTGAAACGGCTTGGTGTCCGGATACAGAAACTTGACGCCCTGCTCTTCTTCCGCCTTCTTCTTTGCTTTCTCAACCGCTTCTGTCCATTCTTCACGCTCAATCCTGTTAACCAACGCAAAGCCCTCCTCAAACACAGCGCGATCCTCTGCGGACATCTCGTCAAGGAATATACGATTGCCGATCAAAATATCCGGAATCATCTGATGCATATCATACGAATAATACTTGCAAACATCACCGTGGCCATTTGATGTCAGCGCCATTTCATTGTTCTCAGCACCATCAATGACCTTAGCCTGTAGAGCCGTGTATACATCTCCAAAGCCCATTGGCGTGGCCGAACCGCCGAGGCGACTCATCATTTCCACATTTGTCGGTGACTGCTGGACACGGATTTTTAAGCCCTTCAAATCGGCCGGTGTTTCGATCGGTGTAGATACCGTATAAAAGTTTCGTGTTCCTGCGTCAATCCATGTGACTGCTTCAAATCCGGCCTTTTTTGTTGATGCAAAAATCGGATCTGTAATGTCCGGATCATCCATCGCCGCGTGGTAAGCTTCACTGGATGCAAACAGATACGGCAAATTAAATAGCGTGTAGTCATTGGAAAATGTCTCCAAGATGGAATTGCTGGCAACACAGAAATCAATCGCGCCCGTCTGCGTCAACTGAACCATATCCGTTTGTGAGCCAAGCAGTTCACTCGGATATACTGTAACGTCATATTTATCTCCCAGCTTGTCTTCGATGTAATCCTCGAAGGCAAGCAAGGCGATATGCGTCGGATGATCGGTTGCCTGATTGTGACCAATGCGTACAATCGTGCGCTCCCCGTCCCCCTGATCAGAAGCAGCGCTATTTCCACCACAGCCTGTCAGAACAGCTGTCAAGAGCACGCCGCTAACTGCAAGCGCAAACGCCCTTTGTAATCGTTTCATACGCTTCTTCTCCCTTCCTTTACAAAATCAATGCAGAATATGGAACCGGTTCAATTGATCCTTTGCTGTTATTAGTGTGCCAAATTTCCATTATTACTACTCGTTGCACCGAAATTGAAATATGGTAAATCTTGCTGGATACGATGAAAAATGCCTGGATAGTACATCTTTCTGTACCGTCCAGACATTTTTTCTATTATCGACTGATATCATAGCTGATATTCATCCGTTTTTTTATATTTTTTGCATCATCCGTGATAGCAACGCCTGCGTGAATCGTATGTTTGAGATTGGCTCCCGTGCTCTCTACCACTCTGATATTGCAGATTTCCGCCTGTCATGTTATACTATTGCTAAATACTGAAAGGCAGAAAGCAGGGTTGGCCGATGTTTACCGTAGAAGAAATTCAAAGCCTAAACGAACTGGAACTGTCTGTCTATGAGTACGTAATGCAGCACAAAAGCACCGTTGCTTATATGCGGATTCGGGAACTGGCGACAGAGTCCCATGTCTCCACCACAACCGTACTCCGTTTCTGCAAGAAAATGGGATGCGACGGTTATGCGGAATTCAAGCTCCGTATGAAGGAATATGTCGGACAGAAGCGGATCGCTGAACTGCCAGAAGATTTCTCCGAGATCAAAGCCTTTTTCGACCGGTTTGAAACGCCAAAATTTCAACAGCAATTAGACGAAGCATCTGCCATGATTACAAAGGCAGAACGCGTTGTATTTATTGGCATTGGCAATTCGGGCCATATTGGCCAGTATGGAGCGAGATACTTTACCAATTTGGGCAAATTTAGTCTGTACATTTCCGACCCGTTTTATCCCGTGAACATGATTGACGCCATGTCAACGGTAGCCATTGTGCTGTCCGTCTCCGGAGAGCCGCAACAGCTCATCCAAATTGTAAATGGCTTAAAAAAGGCCAGCTGCCATACGATTGCTATTACCAACACAGAGCAAAGTACACTGGCAAAGCTGGCAGATATCACGCTGGCATATTATATTACGATGCGCCGTGGAGAAAATAATATTGATTTTTCCTCTCAGATTCCCGCGGTCTATCTGGTAGAAAGTCTCGGAAAGCGCGTGCGAAACCGTCTCGCTGAATAACAAGCAATCCAAACAAAATCACACGATCTATAAAACAGGTTGTTTTTCTGGAATAACATGTTCCAGAATTGTACACCTGTTTTTTCATGTCCCAAAAATACTGACTTTTTCAAACGTTTTTTCTATAATATATACAGTTCATAACATTCAGCGCTGGAAAAACACATATTCTGCAAACCGGCCAACATGCAGAATACACATGAAAAGGAACAGGAGGAATCCGCTATGGCAAAAGTTCGAGACTATGCCAAGCTCGCCAGCGATATCAAAGAATCCATTGGTGAAGAAAACATCATCAGTGCAGCGCACTGTGCTACCAGACTCCGTCTGGTATTAAAGAAAACGCCATCTGCCGAGGTGACCAAACAGATCTCCACCATGCCGGCTGTCATTCAGGTTGTAGAAAAGGGCGGTCAGTATCAGATTGTTATTGGTACACACGCCAAGGATGTATATGAAGAACTGTCTAAGATTTTAAATATTGACGAATCGGCGCAGCCGCAGGTCAAGCAGAATCTGTTTGCCCGCGTCATTGCTACCATGTCCGCCGTATTTGCCCCGTTTGTTTATATTCTGGCTGCCGCTGGTCTGGTACAGGGCTGTCTGATTATTTTGACACATTTCTTCCCTGCTTTTGCAGACACCGGAACCTACTCGGTTCTGAGCTTTATTTCGTGGACACCATTTACCTTCCTGCCGGTTATGATCGCAGTTACAGCGTCCAAACACTTTAAGTGTAATACCTATATTGCGATGTGGTGCTGCCTGGCGCTGGTCAACAATGACTGGGCGGGCATAGCTGCCCGCATTGCAGAGGGTGAATCCATCAAGTTCCTGATCTTCAACATGGCACAGACCACATATACATCGACGGTACTTCCGCCGCTGTTCCTCGTACTGTTCCTGTCCTATCTGGAGCACTTCTTGGAAAAGCATATACCGGATACCATCAGGGCGCTTGCCATTCCGTTTATTTGTGCAGTTATCATGGTCCCGGCGACCATTTTGGTCATCGGTCCGATTTCTGACACGGTAGCAAATGGCATTGCAATGGCATATAACTTCCTGGCAAACAATGTTCCGGCTCTTGCCGCTCTGTTGGTTGGCGGAATCTGGCAGGTATTCGTTATCTTCGGCGTACATTGGGCCGTTACACCGATGAATATTGCAAACTTTGCCGCAAACGGCTGTGATTCGTTCCAGGCATTCCAGACCTGCGCCGTTATTGCACAGGCAGCTGCTTGCTTCGGCGTATTTATCAAAACCAAGAAGAAGGACATCAAAAACATCTCGTTCTCCGCTGGTCTGACCGGCATCTTCGGTATTACCGAGCCTGCTATTTACGGTGTCACCCTGCGTCTGAAAAAGCCGTTTATCTGCGGCTGTATTGGCGGCGCAGTCGGTGCAGTCATCATCAGCTTCTTCCACACCATGTATTATGTCTACGCCGGACTTCCGGGACTGCTGACCACTGTGAACGCGATGAGTGATGAGAATCCGCAGTCCTTTACCGGCATGATGATCGGCGTTCTGGCTACGATTATTATTACCATTGTACTGGTTCAAATTGTCGGCTGCGACGAAAAGCCTGCTGAACAGACTGCTTCCGGCGCTCCTGTAGCTCCTGAGACTGCTACGGTTTCTGCTGCTACCACTTCTTCTGTTGCTCACGATACCACAGTGTATGCTCCGCTGCGCGGCGAGATCAAGCCGTTGACTGATGTCAACGATCCTACCTTCTCCAAAGGTGTATTGGGTCAGGGTGCAGCGATCATCCCATCGGAAGGCAAGCTGTATGCACCATTTGACGGTGAGGTTGCTTCTGTTTTTGATACCAAACATGCCATCGGCCTGGTAGATCAATACGGTACGGAGGTACTGATCCATATTGGTCTGGAAACAGTTTCTCTGGGCGGTAAGTATTTCACTGCTAAGGTTAAGGACGGCGACACCATCAAGACCGGTGATCTTCTGATTGAATTTGATCTCAATGCCATCCGCAAAGACTTTGATACTATCACACCGGTTCTGGTTACCAATGCAGATGATTTTTCTTCCATTGAACCTCTCAAATCCTCTGGTCCAGTAGAAGTCGGTGAACCTCTGCTAAAGGCCAAACAGTAAGGAGTTTTCCCTATGAGTTTACCTAAGAATTTTCTGTGGGGCGGCGCTGTTGCCGCCCATCAGCTAGAAGGCGCATGGAACGAGGACGGAAAAGGCCCCAGCGTCTGTGATGTACTGACTGCTGGATCACACGGTGTTATGCGCCGTATTACAGACGGTGTTATCGAAGGTGAACGCTATCCAAACCATGAAGGCATCGATTTTTATCACACCTATCGAGATGATATCGCACTGTTTGCAGAGCTTGGTTTCAAATGTTTCCGTACCTCCATTGCATGGACACGTATTTTCCCCAACGGAGACGAAAGCGAACCAAATGAAGCCGGATTGCAGTTCTATGACGATCTGTTTGACGAACTGCTCAAACATGGTATTGATCCGGTCATCACCCTGAGCCACTTTGAAATGCCGTATCATCTGGCAAAGCACTATGGCGGCTGGATGAATCGGAAGCTGATTGACTTCTTTGTGCACTACTCTCTCACTGTCATGGAGCGATATAAAAACAAAGTCAAGTATTGGATGACTTTCAACGAGATCAACAACCAGAGCAATACATCTGCCGATATTTTTGGTTGGACAAATTCTGGTGTATGCTTTCCCCAATTTGATGATCCCAAGAAAGCCATGTATCAGGCCGTCCACCATGAATTGATTGCATCCGCACTGGTAGTGAAAAAGGGCCATGAAATCAATCCCGATTTCAAAATCGGCTGCATGTGTTCCTTTGTTCCCTTCTATCCGTACTCCTGCAACCCGGATGATATCATGATTGCAACCGAGAGCATGCATGAACGTTTCTATTTTGCTGATGTCCATTGCCGCGGTCACTATTCCGCCTTTGCAAAAAAGCAATGGGAACGCGAGGGCAATGCGCCTGTGATGGAGCCGGGCGACGAACAGATTCTGGCTGAGGGCAAGGTAGATTATCTCGGTTTCAGCTACTATATGTCCAACGCAGTAAAAGCAGATGTGCAAACCGATACGGCTTCCACCCTGGACGGAAGCTCTCCCAACTCTGTTCCGAATCCGTATGTAAAAGCCTCTGATTGGGGCTGGCAGATTGACCCTGTCGGCCTGCGGTATTCGCTGGTTACGCTGTACGAACGGTATGAACTGCCGCTGTTTATCGTAGAAAACGGCTTCGGCGCCATTGATCAGCTGAAGCCCGATAACACCTGTGATGACAGCTACCGCATTGCATACCTGAAATCCCATATTCAGGAAATGAAAAAAGCAGTAGAAATCGATGGTGTTGACCTGATGGGCTATACCCCTTGGGGCTGTATCGACGTTGTTTCGTTCACTACCGGTGAGCTTCGGAAACGCTATGGCTTTATCTATGTAGATAAAAATGACGACGGCTCCGGTACAGGCAATCGATACAAGAAAAAATCCTTTGATTGGTACAAGAACGTCATTGCATCCAATGGCGAAATTCTATAATATATTTTACCAACATCTCCCAACTCCTTAATTACAGTAAAAAGCCTTGATTCGCATGAATCAAGGCTTTTTTCATGATTAAAGTAAGTTTTCGTCCTGGAGGGAGGCTTTTATTGCTTTTTCTTTTTTGACACTGTAAAGCTAAAGATCAATGCAAGGAATGCAACTGCTACACACATCCAGAATGCCAATGCAGCCGTTCCATACTGTGGCTGTGAGAACATATCATAATATCCCTTGAGATAGATAATGATAATAAGAATCGGCACACCAAAACGGACATACCAGCGGACAAAACGCGGATATTTTATCCCTGTTCCGGTATCGACTTCCTGTAAGAAATTGTCCCAACCCCAACCGTTTTTGCTCATACAGAACAATACAAACAGCATACTGCCGAGCGGTAGGATATTATAGGATACCAGAAAATCCTCAAAATCCATGATGGTAGAGCCTGCACCGAGCGGCTCGATCCCAGACAGGACATTATAGCCCAGCACTGCCGGAAGCGATAACAGAATCACACCAACAATGTTATTGCGAACTGCCTTTTTGCGGTTCCATTGAAAAACCTCCATCGTCATGGACAGGATGTTTTCAAAAACTGCAATCACAGTAGATAATGCAGCAAACGACATAAAGATAAAAAATGCAGTGCCCCAGATGCGCCCGCCTGCCATATGATTAAAGACATTCGGCAGCGTAATAAACAGCAGGGACGGGCCGGAATCCGGCTGTACACCATATGCAAAGCAGGCCGGGATAATGATAATACCCGCCATCAATGCAACAAAGGTATCCAGTATAAGAATATTCAATGCCTCGCCGGTCAGACGATGCTCCTTCGTTAAGTAGCTGCCGAAGATTTCCATTGCACCGATGCCTACACTTAGCGTGAAAAATGCATGTGACATAGCGGCAAATAAAACATTGCCGAAACCGATTTCCGCAAATTTTCCAAAATCCGGTACAAGATAGAATTTTAAGCCTTCGCTCATATTCGGTAATATCAGGGAATGTACTGCAAGAATAATCATCAGCACAATCAGACACAGCATCATTGCCTTGGTAATGCGCTCCACGCCATTCTGTAAACCCATGGAACAAATGCCAAATGCAAGTAATACTGAAACAATCATAAAAATTGTCATTTCCACCGGTGAAAGCAGCATCTGTCCAAAGGCTTCTGCAATCTGATCCGGGTTCAAATTCTGCAACCTGCCGGTCAATGACCGCAGAGCATAGTTAATCATCCAACCCGCAACCATCGTGTAAAACATCATCAGCAGATAATTGCCGACAATGCCAAACCAACGGTAACGATGCCAATGGGTGCCCTTCGGTTCCAAATCATAAAATGCCTTTGCAACACTGTGCTTGCTTGCACGTCCGACTGCAAATTCACTGATCAGGATTGGCCAGCCCAAGACCGCCAGACATACCAGATACAGCAGGATAAAGGCTGCGCCGCCATTCTGTCCGCAGATATATGGGAATTTCCATACATTTCCCAGACCGATCGCACAGCCCGCCGAAACAAGGATAAATCCCAGCCGTGTACCAAAGTTCTCTCTATTTTCCATTCTTTTCCCCTCCTTATTTGGTATAACCAGTATAGCAGTTTTTTGGGGAAAGGGAAAGACCATGCAATGAAAAGAGACAACAAGCCCCGGAGTCAATTGCTCCGGGGCTTGTCCCTTGGATTTATATTGTCATACTGATCCTGTATTTACTTGTCCAGCGGCTTCATCGTCGGGAAAAGTCCCGCGTCAAATTCAACCATATTCATATTCATTCAAATCCCTT
>JAUNGQ010000018.1 GCA_030524285.1 Eubacteriales bacterium | reverse complement strand
ATAGTATCTTTATTGTATCCTGATAATGCAAACCGGCTTCCTCCCTTCCAGATTCTTACATAATTTGAATAAAGTTCATTGACCAATATTCACTGACTTCTACATGTTAGTCATTATATACCGAAATTATTTTAAATGCAAATGTAGAACTCTCTAAAAACCCGACGCAAAAGTTGTACAATTCTCCTAAGTATTCGTGTATGGGAAGTCTACCATGTTCACAGCGCGGATTCTGCCGGTGTTTTCACGCCTATATCAATTGATGGTAAGCAGCAGCTCACCTGCCTTAACGCTGCTGCCCTCCTGAATAAAGACCTCTTCTACGCGTCCACTCATACGTGCTACCACAGAGGTTTCCATTTTCATTGCTTCAATGACAGCCAGTACCTGATTTTCTTCGACTTCATCCCCCGGCTTAACGCTAACCTTTGTCACCATCCCCGGAATGGATGCGCCGATCTGACGTTTATCCTTTGTATCTGCCATAATGACAGTATTTGCCGTTGATTCTGCATTTTGATCCGGTACAGTTACCTCACGGCGGCTACCGTTTAGTTCAAAGATAACATTGCGAGTGCCATCATCATTGCGATCTCCCAGACCGAGATATTTGATAACCAGCGTCTTGCCATCCTCAATGTTAATCTGTGTTGTTTCACCTACCTGCATACCGTAGAAGAATACATGGGAGCCCATGCGCATCAGATAACCGTATTCCCTGTCATACCTCCAAAAGTCTTCCATAACCTTTGGATACAAGCAGTAGGAGATAACATCCCGCATATCCGGATTGGGATGAATGGTTGCAATCTCCTGACGTACAGCTTCAAAGTCCACCGGCTCCAACAGCTCGCCTGGACGACAGGTAATCGGTTGTTCCCCCTTGAGCACGACGCGCTGAATATTCTTCGGAAATCCACAAGGCGGCTGACCCATCATTCCCTTGAAATAGGATACAACAGAATCCGGAAATGTCAGAGATTCACCGCGTTCTACAATATTTTCCGGTGTCAAGTTATTTTGTACCATGAAAATGGCAAGATCACCAACCATCTTAGAGGATGGCGTTACTTTGATCAGATCGCCCAGCATGTCATTAACGGTCTTATACATTTCCTTGACCTCTTGAAAACGGGTACCAAGTCCGAGCGATACCACCTGAGGTTCCAGATTTGTATATTGTCCTCCCGGAATCTCGTACTTATAAATATCTGTTACCGGCGTTTTCAAACCGTGGTCAAAGTTTTTATAGCGCAGTCGGACATCTGCCCAGTAATCCGTCAGTTTCTGCAGGCCGTCCAGAGCAAGGCCGGTGTCCCGTTCCGTTCCCTGTAGCGCAGCAACAACAGCATTCATGGACGGCTGAGAAGTCAGACTGGACAGAGAAGCAATAGCAGTATCCACAATATCTACGCCTGCTTCCGCTGCCATAAGCAAAGTCGCTACCTGATTGCTGGTGGTATCATGGGTATGCAGATGAATAGGCAATCCAATTTCCTGCTTAAGAGCATGTACCAGTTCCTTTGCGGCATATGGCTTAAGCAGACCGGACATGTCCTTAATGGCAATGGAATGTACGCCCATGCGTTCTAATTCTTTAGCCATGTTCACATAATAATCCAATGTATAGCTGTTTCTGGTCTTGTCCAAAATGTCGCCGGTATAGCAAATGGTACCTTCACAGAATTTATTCTGATTCAGTACTTCATCAATGGCTACCTGCATCCCCGGAATCCAGTTCAGAGAATCAAATACACGGAAGATATCAATACCACCCTTTGCACTCTGCTTGATAAATTCGCGCACGACATTATCTGGATAGTTTGCATAGCCCACGGCATTTGCACCGCGCAGAAGCATCTGGAACGGGATATTGGGAATCTTTTCCCGAAGCAGATCCAGACGTTCCCATGGAGATTCGTGCAGGAAGCGATATGCTACATCAAATGTCGCGCCGCCCCACATCTCCAGCGAAAAACAGTCTGCAAGGATATCTGCTGTACCGTCTGCGCCCTTTACCATATCACGGGTACGCATTCGTGTGGACAACAAGGACTGATGGGCATCACGCATGGTGGTATCGGTAATCAGCAGCTTTTTCTGATCCAGTACCCATTTACTAACAGCTTCCGGCCCTTCTGCATCCAAAAGCTGCTTGAGACCCGGCTTTGGATTGCCACTTCCTTCCGGAAAACGCGGTTTTTCGTACATTTTCGGATCAGGATCCGGACGATTGACTTCAATACAGCCGATATAATTGAGCACACGAGTGGCACGGTCCCGAGATCCGACGATATCGAACAGCTCCGGTGTTTCATCAATGAACTTGGTATGGCATTTACCTTCCAGGAAAATCGGATGACTCAGAATATTTGTGACAAACGGGATATTGGTTTTGACGCCACGAACACGTACTTCATTGATGGAACGCAATGCCTTACGGCATGCCCCATGGAAAGTATTGTCCTGACAAGTGACCTTGACTAGCAAAGAATCATAATAAGGAGAAATAATACTGCCAGTGGATGCATTTCCTCCATCCAGCCGAACCCCAAAGCCGCCACCGGTACGATATGCTGTAATTTTACCGTTATCCGGCGCAAAGTTATTGGCAGGATCCTCTGTGGTAACACGACACTGTACGGCATATCCCTGAATATGTACATCTTCCTGACAGGTTAAACCTATTTCCGGTGTAGAGAGTGGGTAACCCTCTGCAATCAGAATTTGTGCACGCACGAGGTCAATACCGCTGACCATCTCCGTAACCGTATGCTCCACCTGAATGCGCGGATTCATTTCAATAAAATAATATTCACCAGAGCTGTCTACCAGGAATTCCAGCGTGCCAGCATTGACATAGCCCACGGATTTTGCAATCTTTACAGCATCATTGCGAATTTTTTCACGAATTGCCTCATCTACTGAGAAGGCAGGAGCAAATTCCACCACTTTCTGGTAACGCCGCTGCAATGAACAGTCGCGTTCGCCGATATGGTAACAATTACCATAGTTATCCGCTAACACCTGTACCTCAATATGCTTTGGTTTCACAAGAAATTTTTCAATAAAGATATCGTCATTGCCAAAGGCTTTTAATGCCTCATTGCGCACCAGTTCAAAGGCCGGGATAACTTCCTCCGGCTTATCACAACGCCGCATACCACGTCCGCCGCCACCTGCTGCAGCCTTTAAAATAATCGGAAATCCAAAGGAAATTGCCTTCTCCAGCGCTTCCTCACCACTTTTTAACGGTTCCGTACATCCTGGAATAATTGGAACACCAGCACAGATGGCAATCTGTTTTGCGCTCAGTTTGTCACCCATCATGGCAAGTATCCTACTGGGAGGGCCGATGAACTGAATACCTTCGTCCTCACAGGCTTTTGCAAATTCGGCATTTTCTGACAGGAAGCCATAGCCCGGATGAATCGCATCTGCGCCACGCCGCTTTGCCAGATTGATAATGCCCGGAATATCCAGGTAGGCACCTACCGGACTCTTATTGATGCCCACAAGATACGCTTCATCCGCATGGGTACGGAACTGGCTATTGGTATCCTCGTTGGAATACATTGCCATGGTGCGCAGACCAAGGTCATAGCATGCCCGGAAGATACGGATCGCAATTTCGCCACGGTTAGCAGCCAGTACCTTTTGAAACGGTTTCTGTGTCACAAAAATCACCTCATTTAATCTCAGACCGCGGTCCTCGTTCCCGACCAGTCTGTTTATAATTATTCTAAGTATACGATTCCTCTGAAAATACCGAGTTGCTTGTTCTCTGCTGATTTATGCCGTTTTTCAGGTTATCAGCAACATTTCCCATATGCAGGAATTTCTGATCTATGTTTCAATTTTTCCTTCTAACTCTGTATGCAATTTGTTTTTGCAGCCAGAGAAATGCATGTATCAGCAATCCTTTTGCACTTTGATTTTTCAATATGCAGTTTTTTATCTCAGCTCCTGCATTTTCTTTGTTGTTCGATACACATGTTTTGCATTTTTTCGAATGTTTATTTTCTGCTTTTCCATGAAGAAACCGAAATGCGGAAAACAATTCCTATGAATACTGCAAATCACCGCCAATAGCCATACAATATAATAGCCTCATCAAATAAAAAGAGGTTGTCCGATACAGGACGAATGCTATCAGGAAAAAGGGTGAATTAAGTGGAAAAACTCGAATCCAGAATTGTAAAGTTTAACTCGAATAAGCATGGAGACGCTATATCCATTCAGGCTATTCCAGGACATTTTGTCACCAGCCACTCTCATGTCAACTATTTCATCGATTTGACTATGATGAAATCCAATCATCTGAAAGCAGAAAAATGCGCCCGCACACTGGCACGCCAGTATAACGGCATGGACTCAATTGATACGATTATCTGTCTCGACGGTACAGGCGTTATTGGCACCTTCCTGTCCAAGGAGCTGCAAAAGCATTTCTCCCATAATGAGCAGAACCCAATCTACGTGATTTGTCCGGAATGTGCAAATAATGGTCAGATGCTCTTTCGTGAAAATGTAGAACCGATGGTTCGAGATAAGAATGTTATCCTGCTTATGGCTACTGTTACCACTGGTATCAGCATCCGCCGCGGTATTGCCTGCATTGATTATTATGGCGGCAATTTGAAATCCATCTTTACAATCTTCAGTGCAGTAGATCAGATCGATCGTGTGAATATCTGTACACTATTCACCTCAGATGATATCCCGGGCTATGCTTCTTATCAGCGCAGGGACTGCCCGTACTGCAAAAACAATACGCCAATTGAAGCATTGGTGAATGCTTACGGTTATTCTCAGCTGTAACGCACAGGCTGATGAAAACATATACCTATTTCTCCATAAGAAATCCCTACGTTCCGAAATAATCGGATTGTAGGGATTTTCTCTTTTTACGGGCATGCAAAAATCATGATCTTTCATAAGGCAGCGTACACATAAAAAAACATTTCATTTTTACCCAAAATGAAATTACGCCATCAATCCTCATCAGCATAAGCCGATGAGAACCAAGGCGCACGATCAATATAAAGATTTACTCAGCTTCTTCACTGTGCCATTGAAAGCTTTCCGCCTTCGTGATTCCGCTGATGAGTTAGGCAATGTTTCTTGGTTTGGGTAATGCCTGCCAAGTCACAGCCTGGCAGGCGCCCAAGTAAAACAGGATATATAGGAGAGAGGTTCGGGAATGCATTATCTGTACTTCACCCAAATACAGTCCACACAGTTTGGAGATTTAAGGAGTGTTATACTGTATGTTTTCTGCATTCCCTGAACAACAGAAATAGGCTTTGTTTACTGCTTTCTTTGATGATTCTATTATATCGACTTCCGTTTCCAGATGATATGCTCGTTCTCTCCGTTTTTGTGCCATTTCTCGTCTGCCTGCATAAAACAGCAAAAATCAGCAGCTATAGAGAAAATTCGTCCTCTACAGCTGCTCAAAAGACTTCATTTATGCAATCATCTGCCAATTGTAACTCCAAATCAATTTAGGATTTATTTTACATTTTTGAGCAGATATTGTCCCGTAACAGATTCTTTGCAGGAAATGAGTTGCTCCGGTGTTCCGGTGAAAATAATCTCACCTCCCTGATGACCGCCCTCCGGCCCCATATCAATGATCCAGTCCGCAGCGATGGTACCGAAGGCAAGAGAACTTTTTCCTGAACCGGATACGCCCGCTTTTTCTTTTGGAATATTGACATTGATATGCTTTAAATTGTTTTCAGATGCACCTTTGATTTCAATACTTTCCCTTATCATTTCACTCATACTGCGCTGTCCTTTTTTGTTTTAAATCATTTTCAATGTATCAAAGCCTTTGTGCCGCAAATACAGCCAGAAGGCTGCTGTGGCAACCAGAATAACAGCCCACGTCACCGGATAGGACAAATAAACGATCTCTACGCCCACCTTACTGGTATCCAGCATGCTGACCCATACCAGCCGTAGCGCACAGGTGCCTAGCAGGTTGATAATCATGGGTATAATCGGAATACCACAGCCACGAATTGCGCCAACCAATACATCTGCCAGGCCAAAGATGACATAGACCAGTGCTACATGCCACAGTCGAACAGAACCTGCCACAATTACATCAGGAGCTGTATTATAAATACCGATCAATGGACGGGAGAATATACAAACTGCCACACTCTGCACGATACCCAGTAACAGTGTATACAACAGACAGGTTCTCACAATGCGGTTGACGCGATTATACGCTTTTGCACCGAGATTCTGACTGACAAAGGTCTGGCATGCCTGATGGAACGAATTCATTGAGGTATACAGAAAACCTTCAATGCTCTCCGCAGCGCCTACACCAGCAATAATTACACTGCCATAGGAATTGATAGCCCCCTGAATGACAACATTGGACAGGCTGAATAGACATGCCTGCACACCGGCGGGAATGCCGATCCTTGCCATTGCGGCAAAGCTTTCCCAGTCCATGCAAAGCTTTTTCCATTCAAAATGAACCTCGTCCTCTGAACGCATCAGGCAGACCATGGTCATAACGCCGCTGACTACCTGACTGATCACAGTTGCAATCCCAACTCCCACAACATCCATTTTCATCAGGATCACAAAGATAAGATTCAAAACAATATTGACCATTCCGCTGACAAGCATAAAAAACAGCGGATTTCTGGTATCTCCCTTGGCACGCAGCGCCGCTGTTCCATAATTGTACAGCATGGTAAACGGTGTACCAAGAAAGTATATCTTTAAATATACCTCTGCCAGCTGCAGTACATCCTCCGGCGTGGACATAAATACCAGCATGGGACGGATCGCAAACAGGCTTGTAACAGCAAATATCATGCCACCTGCAATGGCAACGGTTACTGCAGTATGTAAAGCACGGGAAATCTCCTGTTCATGACCGCCCAGACCGATATATCGTGCAATGACAACGTTCACACCCACAGAAATGCCGATGAGCAGGTTGACGAACAGGAAAATGACACATGAAGTACTGCTGACTGCCGCGAGGCTGGCATGTCCTGCAAACCGTCCTACGACGACGACATCTGCCGCATTGAACAACAGCTGCGCCAGATTTGTTGCCATCAGCGGCAGAGCAAACAGTAGAATTTTTCCCGCAAGTGCGCCATGCGTCATATCAATTGCATTGTTCTTTTTCAAAGGGTATTCACTCCTATATATTCCCGTTTCTTTGTTCCCGTATTGCCTTCTCCGCCTCCGCAAGGGATATATAGCCATACTGTGCAACAGTATAGTTCAGAACGATCTCACCCAGATTGTTTCCTTTCTTATTCATACGTTCTGCATATTCCGCATACAGGCGTATTGTTTGAAAGGAATAGGTTGCCAGCTCCCCCCAGAGATAGGTCTCAAAAGAAGTAATTGTCGGTGTATCCTCTTCCTTTCGGATAGGACGTCCCTGACCTGCCAACATTGGATATTTCTCCAAAAGCTCTTCCTGCCATGCAACATGCATCTTACAGATGCAATCAATCATTGCATCCTTTTCCGCAGAACGTTTCGGAATCCGATTCCGTATGGTCGCAAATTCCTCCGGATTGGTGCGTTCCATCATATAAGCATATTTTTCACTCAGAAGATTTCTGTTATCCCGATGCGCTTGCAGGAGATCATAGTAATAGCTCTCCTGCATTGTTGTATTCCATGCCATCAATTGGCTGGACCGCATCAAAAAGAAGGTTTGTCTGTCATCCTGACAGGAAGCGCGTCCGCCAATGTTCTGCACCTGATCAAACAGCTTCCATTCCATTTCGACAATTTGTTTCACGATTTCTGTTATCACAATATTGTTTTGCATTTTCTGTCACTCCTGCATAAAATGTGTCCTCCGCAGCTTTTCATCCTGAATCCGTTCCATCATATCCGGACACAGCTGCAAAAGGAAGGTATCCTCCCGTGTTGTCAACTTCTGTCTTCTCAGCTCTGCTGCCACATTTGTACAGATGCCTTCAATCCATTCTTCAGCCGCTTTCGGCTCTGCCCGTGAGAGCCTCTCCAGCTGTACGCCGACTCTCGACAGCTTTTCCATAGCACGCATGCCGTGATGCATCCATTTATAAAATGGAGCATATTTCCGATTGAGCAGGTAAACCATGGACATGGCTGCCCTGCTGAACTCCGCCAGCGAAAGCTGTGCTGCCACATGCTCCTGCCGTTTGACACATCGCGGATAATTATACTGCCCAGCCTGCGCCATAACAGCTGCACGCGCTGCGATTTTCTTGATGCGAATATCTTCCGGATAGAACTGCTGCAGTTTTTTCCTTACCGCAGAGAATTTTCCCATTGGGTCATAGAAGATTTCACCATTGATTGCAGTGGCCAGAAAAGACTCCTGCACATATCTCCACTGCTCCAGTGTTTCTGGCCCTTCGGCATAACCGGTATATTTGCGGTACCAGCGCTCGGTACACATACAGCCTACCCTTCCACTGCTGAACACACTGCTGTTTCGTCTTGGCGAATAACCTGCAACGCTGCCCGGCAGGCTATCATATGCTTCCTGTACCTCTTTTCCATATCGGATATAATCCTCTTCGGAAAGCCAGATGCAAAAGGATGGTCCCCAATCATGATCCCTGGACAGGGCATCGTCAAATCCAAAGCATTCCGAGCCTTCTCCAGCAAGTCCAATTGCCATTCTCCGCATCAGTTCCGGAAACTGCTTCTCAAGTGCTTGCTTTCCCATATTTTCATAATAGAATTTTGAAAGCTCCAGTCCTTTCATGCTCATGTACAGTACACTTCCTTCAGCCGTTTCAAATCATCGGCAACCGCACGGGTTCTTTCATGCTTTTCTCCCAGCAGGCGCTGAAAGGTCTGTTTTGCCTGCTGCAACGCCGCAATGGCCTCCTTCCACTGTCCGGTCTTTTCATAAACCCAATACATATTCTGACAGGTCACACCATATTCTATGTTTTCACCAAAGAACCTTTTGGTATATTCCGCCGATTTCTGGTACAGCGCCAGGGCTTCCTCATATGCTCCGTCCGCATACAGGAATCCAGCGAAACTGTTCAGACCCGCTGCATAATGCACATTTTCCACATCCGCACACTTTTCAAATTCCCGGATAGCGAGTTCGACACATTTCTTTGCCTTTTCTGTATCACCTGCTGCGTGATACAGCGCAGTCAGGTTATTGTAGGTGACCGCAACCTCCTGCTGACATTGCGGCATCGTTTCAATGATGGAAAGTGCTTCCTCCAAATATTCAATCGCTGTTTTCAGCTGTTTTGTCTCGCGGTAAACAAGCGCCATATTATTTAGCACACTGGCATATGCATAGGTCTGCTGTTCGCCATTGAGACGGTAAATCTGAACAGATTTCTGGAACAGCCCGATGGCTTCCTCATATTTTCCCATCAGCCGGTAGGTTCCCGCCATATTATTCAGAACAGTGGCATACTGGGTGCTTTTTTCTCCCATTTCTTTTTCAGCCAGTTCTTCTGCCAGCCGAAATGCGGATATCGAGTTTTCATATCTACTGATACCCCGATAAAAGGAACCCAGCTCGTTATAAACAGCAATCTGTTCTCCGACTCTCTCTGCTGCATCTTCATTCATCTGTGCAGCACTTTCCAGCAGGAATCGTTCTATCTGATCCAAATCCCCCTGTGAATACTGCAAATCGAGAGCTTGATAAAATTTTTCCAATGTTTCCTTCATGCTGGTTCCTCCTGTCCTTAAAAAATCTGAACCGATACAGCAACAGTAGTGTATCCGCGCTGACTTAGCCGGTTTTTCCAGTAGATATATACTTAATTTTATTATAAAAAAATATTTATATCAAAGCTGTGCAATATCTCACACTATATTTGCTATTATACAGGTTGTTTCAGCTGTGAATATACAGAATTGCTAGTAAGACGGTGCATTCCCGCAAAATTAGTCGTAAAACTGTTTTTCTGTTATTGCAGTATTTTTGCTACATTAGAGATCTGGCAAAAAAAAGAAGAATATAGGCACATTCTTTTTCATCTTCTTCTCTTACAATATAAACAGAGGATTTCAAAATACTTTTTATTACTGATTCGTTTTTTACGTCGTATTCTATGCAGGAGGTAATTGTATGGATAATTTCAATTTCTACAGCCCAACATACTTTGTATTCGGCAAGGGTACAGAGTTGCAGACTGGTGAGCTGGTAAAGCGTTATGGTGGTCACAAAGTTCTGATTCACTACGGCGGTGGTTCTGTTAAGCGTTCCGGCCTGCTGGATCGTGTCAAGGCTTCTCTGGATGAGGCCGGTCTGGAATACGTAGAGCTGGGTGGCGTTAAGGCTTCTCCGCTGTCTGATCTGGTTTATGAAGGCATTGAACTGGCTAAGAAAGAAGGCGTTGACTTCATTCTCCCGCTGGGCGGCGGTTCTGTTATGGACTCCGCTAAGGGCATCGCTCTGGGCGCCAAGTATGATGGCGATTTCTGGGATTTCTACTGCGGCAAGAAAGGCCCAGTTACCGAAGCTCTTCCAGTAGGTTGTGTTGTTACCATCGCTGCTTCCGGTTCCGAGGGCTCTACCGACTCCGTTGTTACTTTAGTAACTGAGGACGGCAACCAATACAAGCGTTGTGCTGACGGCGACATCCTGCGTCCGCTGTTCGCTATCATGAATCCAGAGCTGATGATGACGCTGCCGCCGTACCAGACTGCTTCTGGTATCTCTGATATCTTTGCACACTGTCTGGAGCGTTACTTCTCTGACACCAAGGATTGCGAGCTGACTGACCGTATGCTGGAAGCTATTATGCTCACCATGCTAAAGGAAGGCCGCCGCGTTATGAAGGATCCAAACAATTATGAGGCTCGTGCAAATATTATGTGGGCTGCAATGATCGCTCAGAACAATATCACTGGTGTCGGCCGTGCTCAAGACTGGGGCACCCACCACATGGACAATGAAATTGGCATCAAGTATGGTGCATCCCATGGCGCTGGTCTGGCTCTGTTGTTCCCGTACTGGATGCAGTATGCTATCAAGGCAAAGGGTCCGGAAAAGTTCGTAAAGTTTGCTACCCGTGTATTCGGCTGCCAGAACGACTTCGAGAACCCGGAAATAACTGCTATGGAAGGCGTAAAGCTGCTGCGTGACTTCTTCACTGAGATTGGCATGCCAAGTTCCATTAGCGAGTTGGGCGGCAAGCCAGAGGATGTACCGGACATGGTTGAAAACATGTTCTACGGCGCTCCAAACCATGGCAACTTCATCAAGTTGACTCCGGAAATCGCTGCTGAAATCTACACCATGGCAATGTAATGTCCACCATCACAGCACCGCATGGATTGAATGGTTGAACCCTGATATATGATATATGGTGCTGCTTTTGAGCCTGTTGGCATGATTGATTTCGTGTCAGCAGGCTTTTTCATGAAAATCCCTTGGAATCTACAACCAGGAAATTTCATCATAAGAGTAGTATAAAAAACAGAGGATGATCGATTATGAACTATATTGCAGCAATCAATGCATTTGACGAATGGAATGCACTGGAACAGCCCAGCGGCATCATGCTGAATGTAGAGGGAGCATTGGAGGATATGAGCAACCAGCGTTTGCTGGTACAGAGTCTCCTGCTTTTCCCGCCGAAAACATTGGAAGACCAACGTCTGTGCCAGCTGCAGACTATCCAAACTGCCTCATGGCTGGAAAAAATCAAGGGCTGTACCCAGAAGCAGCTATGTGTCCGTATGCCGGATGGCCCAATCGAATCCTTTCTTCCCAGTTTACCCACAGAATTTGAGCAGTTGGCTGCCTATATGTTCTGCTCGGATACAGTTCTGCGTGAGCGCGTACAGGCTGTCTGGAATGCCAATCCTGATTTAAGCTCCTACATGATTATCAGCAATGAAATTCTATTTGAGACTCTGCTGCGTGGTCTGTTTTCAGCAGCACAGGAATGTGGCATCGAAAAAATGTCCATCCTCCTGCCGCTGGTCAACCGTTGCCGCGAGGCTCAACAACAGCATATGTTTGCGGCACACTGTTCCGTGGATTATGATATCACTTGCGATGTCGGCATTGAAATTGCAACGCCCCGCGCCATCTATTTCGCTGCTGATCTGGCTTCCTACGCCGATGTTATTGTGTTCAATGTAGATGAGCTGTGCTGGCTGCTCTATGGTGGAAAAAAACACCGCAACAGCAGGCATGAATATGGTTTCCTCGAGACACCGTTTAATGAATTTGACGATATCGGCATCGGTACACTGTTGGGTGTTGCCATCCAGCAAATCCGCCGAAAAAAGCCAGATATCCGTCTGTGCGCCAGCGGAAAATATGTCCTGACGGAAAAGGGCAAAAATTTCTGCCAAGAGCTGGGTATCCATTCCCTGATCGCCTCTACCCATCTATTTGCTTCTGAACATTGATGTAAAAAAATTTTTCTTTTTTTGCATGATATGCTAAAATAAAATTCATCAACGCGGAAGGATTCGGAACATGATCGGATTAGGTACTATGATCAACGTCAGCCTGATAGTCCTTGGCGGCATACTGGGACTGTTGTTCGGTAAGCGGCTGACGAAACGTTATCAGGATACTCTGATGAAATCACAAGGGCTCTGTTTGCTGTTTGTGGGTATTGGCGGCGCTATGGAGCACATGCTTGCGATCACAGAGGATGGACTTTCCAGCGGCGGCACAAGCATGATTGTAGTCTGCTTTGCGCTCGGCTCCCTCATCGGTGAAGCGGTCAACCTGGAGCACCGCATGGAGCAATTTGGTGAATGGATTAAACATAAAACCGGAAACAGCAGTGACAACCAGTTCGTTAACGCTTTTGTTATAACGTCCCTCACGGTATGTATCGGCGCCATGGCCGTCGTCGGCTCAATTCAGGATGGCATCTCTGGTGACTATTCCACACTGGCACTCAAAGGTGTGATTGACCTCATTATTGTCTGCACTATGACGGCCTCCATGGGTAAGGGAAGTATCTTTTCCGCCATCCCTGTTGGATTATTTCAGGGCTGCATTACGATACTGGCAAGCTTCCTGCAACCCATTATGACAGATGCCGCACTGGCAAATTTGTCCCTGACAGGCTCAATGCTAATCTTTTGTGTCGGCGTAAATCTCGTGTGGGAGAAAAAATTTAAGCCCGCCAATATGCTGCCAACAATCGTGCTTGCGGTTATTTGGGCGTTCCTTTTTTAAAAATATACCAAACATCATTTGAGCCGGAAACATATATTGTCTCCGGCTCTTCTTATACAATTTTATATATTATTATATGTACTAAATGAAGTCTGACTGTCCTGAGCCAAGCTGAATGGTAGCTTCTGCGCCATCCTGCAAGCGCTGCAGGCGCAAGCTCAGCGGCATTGTCCATCTGGTATGATCGATATGCAACAGCTGCTCAGCAAGCTCCGATAGAGGTTCATGCAAATAGTTCTGATACAACGCCTGAACCTCTGCATTTTCGTGGGAATATCGCAGCGGACTCAGACGATCCAGCTTATAGAGCAATTCACCGCGGACATCTGCCTGATCGTGCTGATCAAACGGAATCGGCTGACCGCCGCCACCAACACAGCCGCCTGGACATGCCATGATCTCCACAAAGTCATACTGTACCTTTCCGGCAATCAAAGCATCAATCAACCGACGGGCGTTGCCCAGTCCGCTTGCAACAGCGCAGCGAACCGTTGTACCATTCAAGTCAAATTCTGCTTCTCTCCAGCCCTCCTCGCCTCGAACAGCACGGAATGCATCTGCTGGCGCATTGGTTCCAGTAACGGTATGATACGCAGTGCGCAGAGCAGCTTCCATAACACCGCCAGTTGCACCGAAAATAATTCCTGCTCCGGAGCCAATTCCCAGTGGAGAGTCAAATTCTGCTTCAGGAAGACTAAATACATTGATGTTTTCTGAACAAATCAGGCGATCCATCTCACGTGTCGTGAGTACAACATCTACATCCTGCACACCCTTTTTCATGCGATCAAAGACATGTCCATCCTTCTCTGCCTTTTTTGCAATACATGGCATAATAGAAACACAGCATATTTTTTCCGGTGCAACGCCTATTTTTTCAGCAAAATATGTCTTGGTAATCGCGCCAAACATCTGCTGTGGACTTTTTGCCGTAGACAGCTGATTCACCAGCTGTGGATACTGTGACTTGATAAACCGTAGCCAGCCCGGACAGCACGATGTAAACATAGGATATCTCTTCAAGTCACCAGATGTAAATCGTTTGAGGAACTCTGCGGCTTCTTCCATAATCGTCAGGTCTGCGGAAAAAGCAGTGTCGAAAACATAATCAAATCCCATCGAGCGCAGCACGGCTGTCAGACGCCGAACTGTTGCCATTTCCCTCGGCAGCCCATGGGATTCTCCCCATGCTGCACGTACTGCCGGTGCAATTTGTACCACTGTGATCGTTTGGGGATCTGCCAGCGCATCAAGAACTACCCTTGTATCATCCCGTTCCCGCAGCGCTCCAACAGGACAATGGGTAATACACTGACCACACAATGCACAATCAGAGTCCTTAATGCGGCGGTTAAAGGTAACATCAATGGTGGCACGGCTACCGGAACCGGTCAATTCCCAAATACCCAGTGATTGAATTTTTTCACAATACTGTACACAACGCATACATTTAATGCATTTCTGCACGTTTCGGAACAGTGGAAACGTGTTGGTCCACTGCAGCTTCGGCAGATTTTTTTCAAACGGATTGCAAAGGATACCAAAACTGTTCGCAACCTGCTGCAGCTTACAATTTCCAGCACGTACACAAATTGCGCATTCTCCCTCATGCTGGGACAAAAGCAGTTCAACATTGGTTCTGCGTGCCTCCCGTGCCCGCGGGGAATTGGTACGCACCACCATACCTTCATAAACAAGGTTATTGCAGGAAGAAACCAGCCGGCTTTCTCCTTCTACCTCGACACAGCAAACACGACATGCGCCGATCTCATTGATCTCCTTCAGATAACACAGGGAAGGAATGGTAATACCTGCCTTTGCAGCAGCTTCCATAATGGTTGTACCTTCCGATACACGGACGGCAATATCATTGATAATTACATTTACCATTGTCTCATCCTGCCTCCTCTGAAGTTACCATAGCCATAGTGGTCACAGCGCAGACAGCGGGACGATTCCTGTAAAACCTCTTCCTCTGTCATGCCGATTTTAATATCATCAAAGTTTTCCACACATTCACATGCCGGACGGGTACGTAGATTCACGCGTCCACAGGCTGTTGTAGGAGAAAGCGGCGCTTCCGGAATATCCTCAACAGCCGCATAGATGACATGATTATAACCAAGAAAATTGTCAATATTGGCCGCAGCCACCTTGCCTGCGGCAATGGCACGGATAACAGTAGACGGACCGGTAACGGCATCGCCTCCCGCAAAGGTCTTCGTGCTGCCTTCTACAATGCTGTCCGGCAGTGCGGAAAAGCGTTCACGGTTCACAGCAATACCCGCAGCTGCAAATGCCTTGGAATCAATGCCCTGTCCAATCGCCACGATGACAATATCGCACGGAATTGCATATTCCTCCAGCTTTGCTGCAATCGGCCTGGGCCGTCCGTCAGGACCAACCGAGCCGATCCGCTGCGGCTGGGTAATGAGCGCAGTGACGTGCCCTTGTTCGTTATGCTCAATACGCAGCGGCGCCTGCAATGGCAGAATGGTTGCGCCCTCCGCAGCTGCCTCTTCAATTTCTTCCTGCAATGCTGTCATATCATCAACTCTGCGACGATAAACTGTGGTTACGTTGGATGCCCCCAGACGGATTGCAGTACGAGTGGCATCCATAGACACGTTGCCACCTCCGATGACACAGACGCGTTTGCCCGTCATATCAGGCGGATTTCCTTCGCCGATGTCCCGCAGCATTTCCACCGCTGAGACAACGCCGATGCTGTCTTCTCCCGGTATACCGATCTTCCGATCTACATGTGCACCAATGCACAGTAGAACAGCATCATATTTCTCTTCAATATTGTGAATATGAATTTCCTTTCCGACAGATACGCCGGTATGTACCTCTACACCAGTGCTAAGGATCACATCGATATCATTATCCAGCATTTCCTCCGGCAAACGGTAGCGTGGAATACCATAACGCAGCATACCGCCAAGCTTTGGGCGCTGTTCATACACCACGGCTTGATGTCCCATCAGCTGCAGATAGAATGCACAGGACAATCCACATGGGCCGCCACCGATGATGGCAACCCGCTTACCTGTAGACGGCTGACAGGCCGCTGGCGCAACATGCAGGGCATGTGTAGTCGCGTAGTGTTTGATGCCGCAGATATTGACCGCATCATCTACCATATTTCTGCGGCACCGTGCTTCACAAGGATGTTCACAGACAAAGGCGCACGCTGTCGGGAACGGGTTATCCTTACGAATCAATCGAACAGCATCCTCATACCGCCCTGCATTGACAAGAGCAATATAACCTGGAATATCAACATGTGCCGGACATAATGCCACGCACGGAACTGGCTGGGTCAAGCCGCTGGTACAGCGGTTATTTATAACATGCTCCTCATAGTCATCCCGGAAGCCCTGTACTCCCCGCAGTACCATGCCGGCAGCCTCGTAACCAATGGCACAATCCGCCGTATCTGCAATCGTACGGGCTGTCATCTCAATCAAGTCAATGGTTTCCAATGTGGCATGTTCACTCAGCACATCATCCATCAGCTGTGCCAGCTGTCCCAAACCAATCCGGCAGGGTGAGCACTTGCCACAGGTCTGTGCATGACACAATCGTAGAAATCCAAGTGAGATATCCACTGGACACAAGCCCGGTGGGCTGGCAGCGATACGGCGTTCCAGATCCTGATACAGCCCTTCTACAACGGTTTGAGCCTTGTTCGGTGTTTCCAAACTCAATCTGCTCATGTAATCACCTTCTATCCTTCTGTGCATTTTTTCTTTCTACCATGACATATTTCCTGCAAAACACCTTGATTATGCTGAACCGAGAGCGTTGGATAGTAGAAATCCATCGGCTCCCGGTTCTGTTATAGGAAAGAATATCTAATTATTTAGTCGATACGAGCGATAGCCTTTGCCAGCGCCTTCTTCTGCTCCATGTTTGCCTG
>JAUNGQ010000017.1 GCA_030524285.1 Eubacteriales bacterium | reverse complement strand
TGCCACCTCCCTCGAAGAGGGAGGCTTTGATGCATATATTTAAAACTCCGGTTCTTAGGCTCCCTCAGAGGAGGGAGCTGTCAGCGAAGCTGACTGAGGGAGTTCTATCTCATTCGTCCTCTGCATAACTGTTGCAGTTGATACGACAAGCGTTACGTTTTAAACTCCCTTCGTCACGGCATACGCCGTGCCACCTCCCTCGAAGATGGAGGCTTTGATGCATATATTTAAAAACTCCGGTTCTCAGGCTCCCTCCTCCGAGATAGTCTTTTGCGTCACCCCTTTCATCAGACAAACAAAACCATCCCATGTCAGGGCTTTCCTTGACCGTGGGATGGTTTTCTGTTATTTCAGCGTTGCTTTCCAGCGCTCCAATGCAAGCTTTGCATTGTTATACGAGCTGGTAGCTGTTCTCGTTCCCGCTTTCACGCCGAGAATCGCCGCGTCTGCCGGAAGTACCACACCATAGGTCTCCCAACGCGCCATCGCCTGCTCATAAGCTGTTTTCTGAACGTTATAGTTATATTCCCTGTCCGTATTGTACTGGTCAATTTTGGACTGCGCCAGCTGTAACCGAATATCCGCAACACCGTTGTAATAGTCCTGCATAGCCTGTGTCAGCTCCGTGTTGGTGCTGGCTCTGGCGTTCTGCTCCTGCTGCAACTTTTTTGCGGAAAGTGTATTCAGATTGGTGCGGAGATTATTGTCCGCTGCGATACGGGAGGTTTCCGTATATCCCGTTGTCGGTGCGGTATAGGCGCTTCCGCTGCTCAGTCCTGCGGCGGCAAGCTTTTCCTCCTGTCCCAGAGCGGAAATACGCGCTGCATTCTGCGCCTGCGTCACACCGCTGCGGTAGGTTGTCTCAATACTGTTCAGATTGCTCTTCAGACGGCTCAGGCTGTCCTGCTGCGCCGCCTCAAATGCACTGAGCCTCCGGTTCTCCGCTTCCTGATATAATTCGTCAATATTGAATGATTCCATTTGTCGCCTCCTTAAATCTGGCGCACGCCTTTGCGTACAATATACCGGATTGTCAATCCCAGCAAGCCGAACGGCTCCCCTTCGTTGTCATTTCGTACAATCAGCTGGAATTGATATGCTCTGCGGATGCGCCTGCGCACATCTGCCGGATACGAGGCCGCTGTTGACCGGAACGAAAACCGGGAAAAATCCATGTGTGCAAACGAAAACTGGGAAAATGCGACGGTCTGCACCTTTTCCTGCATCCGTTCCGTCCGATACCAGATATCTGCGCCGGAATATCCATACGGCATGAGCGCAGGCTGGCAGGATAGAATTGTTTTGCTCCTGTCCCATGCATCGAGTGCAGACAGCGGCGTAACCCACCGTGCAGAAATCGCTCTGCCATCGTCAGAATATGCGTCTACATCATCCGTATGGCTAAACGTGCAGACCCGTCCATCCTCTGTCCCGAACCACAGATAGCCATTGGTATCTGTGTCAGCAAGGAAGCACACGGCAGGGATGTTGTCCCAATAATACCATTCCGGAATATTGTTTTCCATTTGTCTGCTGTCGGCTACATAGCAATGTCCGCCCACAGCCAGATAATATTTTTCATCCCATACACATGCCGCCGCATGTTCGAGCTGCTCCCGCAACAGCTTTGGGTTGATTCTCTGAGATACACCCGCAATGGTACGATATTCCGTGACATATGTTCCATAAATGCCCATAATTCCCTGCGGGGATAGATAATACGGCGTACCATCCAACACATCAATGGTATACGGATTGACTGCACCCGCAGCTTCTGCGCCCTGCCGGAGCGGATATGTCGGTTTTTCATTGTCATCCAATTGGAAGGTGCGCAAATACTGTTTGGCATCCTGCCCGTCTTCTTTGAGTACAATCTGCGTATCATACTGTCTGGCATAGCCCATAATCGCAGATGCATCCGAACCGATTTTTGTATAGCCGGTATCCGGAAAATAGCTCGGGTCATAC
Organism: Eubacteriales bacterium; assembly: GCA_030524285.1. GTDB lineage: Bacteria > Bacillota > Clostridia > Oscillospirales > Butyricicoccaceae > Butyricicoccus_A. The sequence continues at coordinate 19,734 of JAUNGQ010000017.1, read as the reverse complement.
AAGCCGGACTGCCAATCACAGTTCGGCATCTCCGGATTGCCCGATACAAAGACACGCGTGTCATTCTGACCGCCATACAGTCCACAGATCCGACATTTGTTGATATCTGCATGGTTGCCTGTCTTGGCAAATTGAATGACAACATTTGCCAGCCCTCCGGCATCCGGAGGCGCTGTTTGGAAGGTGACAACACCTGTTACCGTGTTGACCGATTGGATGTCATATTCTGCACACTGTACGGACCCCAAATCAATCATCCTGCTGTCCAGATGAAACTCCGTGCTTTTTCCATCTCCGACAAACGTATTGATACGCCATGGTGTCAGCATATTCACCGCTTCCAGGCTGGTGCCACCGCCCTGCGGCGGACTCCCGATTGTCGTCGTCGGAATAAATGCGATATCCTGTACCCGCTGTATCGCTTCATCGTCATAAACCAGGTAGGTCTTTCCGTCCAGCAGCCACAGCTTCCCGCCCATCAAAAAGGAAGTAGAGGTTGCTTCATTCATATCCTGATACAGCAGTGTTGTTGTGGTATCAGGATTCAAACGCCACAGTTTATTTCCCGCATGGCACAGGATGGCATCCTTCAGCCGGTGCAACCCGTAAATTTTGCCGTCAAAGCGTGCTCGCTGCTTGTAGCCGGTACGCTTTACCGGAAAATAGGTCTCATTCGCGATCATGTTGCAGGCATCCGGCGAGCGGGACCAGTCAACCTTTGTCGGATGGTTGGCAAAATCCACACCTGCAAACCGTCCAACCGTTAGCTCCTGTACCGGTTCTGCATCCGGAAACTGATACGCTGTCCTCATTCATCCATCCCCCGGATCGGTGTTTCCGTGCACGGCGCATAATATGCCGCATGCTGTTCATATTCACTCATCAGCCAGTTAAACATCGTCCGGTCATCCTCTGCAATCAGCAGTGCTGCAAGGCCATAGGGAAAGCATTCCTGTACAAACCGTTCGTCATATGGAATTTCTTCTTCCAGATTGTCCATTGGCACAACCGGCCTTTCCCCTGCCGCCGCACAGTTTTGCCGTACTCTCAGCAATGCATTCTGCTCATAATTGCGGTCATACAATAGCTGATTGATACATCCTGTTGCCATTTTTTCGAGATAATCTACATCTTCCTTTTCCAGACCAAGCAGCACCAGAGCCTGTTCATATAACTGTCTGCCAGTCATTAACATCCTCCTTTGAATATTTCCGTATATTCAGCGGCGGGCGCATCACGCGCCCGCCCTTTGATTCTATTCGCAAAAAGCCTCTGCTACATCCGAAGTAAACTTCTGTTCTGCAAAAGCCACTGCACGGAAGGTAGTTCCCGCTGTCAGCGTGACGGCAGAAGCATATACCTTTGCACTGTCCGAATAACGCGGATCTGTGCCGTCTACGGTATACCATACTTCATCTGCACCGGAAGGCTTGGATGCTGTTGCCGACAGACCGGAAATGCTGACTGTCGGCGCTTCCAGCTTGCTGGTATCCAACACCAGTGCATATACGCCGGTGCTCTTCGCGCCAAGGACAAATGCATCATAATAATGCCGTCCTTCAATCAGTGCACCGGATACACCTACCGGGTCATTGTGTACCTTAGCATCCGAAATCTTATACGGCATCAATACGGAATTTTTATGGGTAATGATGAAGTAGCAGCCGTCCGGCATATAGCTCTTCGGCACACGGACAATATTCAGCCCGGAAATTTCACCTGCGATACCCTTTCCAATTGCCTTGACGCCCAGACCTTCCAGTCCGGTAAATTCCGGGGACAGGCGGATCATCTTATAAACCTCACTGGTTACATAAATATAACGGTCACTCTCCGGGACCAGATTGTCGTCCAGTGTCTGTGCGCCGGTAGCGATCTGTTCGACAATGGTATCCTTTGTCGGTGCTTTGTCTACAGTGTTGATGGTTCCCGCCATCATGGCAAAGCGTCTGAGCGCATACTTGTCTGCTGCCGGTGTGGACTGCTCATTGATCTGTAAGCGCAGCATATCCGCTGCTTTTTTGCTCATGTTCTGATCCAGATAGTTGCCCTTGTCGATGGTCAGCGTAAACGCCTTATCCTGTGTCATCTTGAGTTCCTGTACAATATCCTGCATTTCGGTCACTGTACCATAGCGGGACATACCTTCCCGGGTGTAATCCACCTCCGGTACGGTAACCGGAGTATATACTTTGAGTGTCTTGACGCCGGTAAGGTCAAAGGACGTGGATGTCTTCCCCTTGACAAACGAACCCGCTGTGAATACCTCTGCAATCTGACTGGAATATTTTGTCGCTAAATTGACTGCCATAGAAAATTACCTCCTTAGCCTTTTCCCATCAATGCAAGAATGATGGGGTCTGTAATGCTGTTTTCACCGTCGGAACGCGCCGAACCGACATCCATTTTGCGGTTTTCCGCATTTTTCTTGAGTTCCTCCAGCTCTTCCCGCAGCTTGAGGATTTCATATGCACGGTATGCGCCGAGCAGATCGCCGGAACGGTTGGCATTGTCCCACACCTCCGGTGGAATGGCATCCGGCTGAATATCCGGGTATTCCTCCAGAAATGCCTGATAGACATTGCCGTTCGGCGTATTTTCCGCAGCTTGACCGCGGCGTGCTGTGGCGTTTGCCTTGGAAAGACCCTGCTCAGCAGCCTGAATCAGTTGTTCCAAGGTCAGCTCAATGGTCTGACCGTCCACGTTCACCGGATAGGTCTGCTCGTCGCTGTCCAGCAGCGGCATGTTTTTGGGGTCTTGTGCACCGTCTACCGGTGCCGTGTTGTTTTTCTTCTGCATAAAAGCAGCCTCCTTTCTATCCTTGCAGGATATTCCTTTATAAAGCCTCCCTCAGAGGAGGGGAGCAGTCATGACTCCGCCGTGACTGAGGGAGTTTTATGATGATATCCCCTGCAATTTTCCTCACTACTGTTGTATCTGTTCTGCCGGAATATTTTTCTGCGGCTGGATTTCCATGAACTGTCCGCTTTCCTTCTGCTCCTTCAATGCGCGAAGCAGACGGGATTTACCGCGAATCTGATTATCCGGAATGTTTTCCACATACAGGATCGGATCTGTAATAATACCTCTTGCCAGCAGATTATCATTGGTAACGGTCTGCATGGTTTCCGCCCAGTATGCACTGGAACCAACCTCAACATTCAGCTCCAGAGTTGCGGTATCCAGTGTACTGAAATCAAATTTCTGTGCAATTTCCTCGCCGGAATCGTCCGTAATGCACACCGTTCTGGCGCCATAGTGCACCCGCATCAGCTCGACAAAAATACGGACGGTATCCTCCACAAAGCGGAAAAATTCCATCTTTACCAGCTCCAGCGGTGCAATGGTTGCCTGCTGTACCGTGACAATAGCGGAGGTGTTATCCGGCTTGACATTACCCAGCGTTGCATCTGAGGCTCCCATCAGCTCCATGGTATCCTTAATCATCTGTTCCAGCAGCGGCATAACCTGTGCGGAGATATCCGGTGCCTGGAATGCCGTTACAATCGCCTCATTCGGATTGCCACGCATACCGATTGCCTTCCCGACATCCGAGGAATATCCAGAAGGGAATCGGGTCATATCATAGATAATTTTCGGAAACGCCACATGCTTGATACACTGCACATACATGGAATACAGCTTATTGATGGCAATCTGATTTGGAATGGCTTCTGTAATCGGGGATTCCCCATGAAAACAGTTTTTCACCCGCATCCAGCTCATATATGCCACCGGATATAATCGATATGGCGTTACCATTTCCGGCATGATGACAGTATTCTGGGTACACTTGAAGAAAGAAATACCCTCTTCCGTGCGTTCCATGCGCAGCAGGACGGTTACCATGTTGTCGGTGTCATCGGTCTGTGCATCATACTGCGGCTCCAGCAGACTGTCCGGCTGAATGCTCTCCGCTTCACTGCGGCTCAGTCCTCTTGCCATCGCTTCCTTTTTCACGCTCTCTACCGAACGGCGCATGGACAGGATGATATACGGCTGACGCTGCACGTCATCGACTGCTGGATTTCCAAAGAAAATATCTGTATTTTCAATGACATCCACCTCAATGTCACCGCCAATACTCTGTCCGCTTTCCCTGTCCGGGTCAAACCGGATATAAAAGCAGCCGTCGCCATCCACACAGGCATTGCGCAGCATGTAACGATTTTTGCTCTTGACGCCGGCGCGTTCAATGACCGATGCTACCGAACGGTCCATGATTTTCTGCATCATTTCCCCATTCGGAACGGACTGAAACGGCTGCGCCGTCACAGCAATGTCATCGGAAACCAGCATAGAGATAAACAGATTGACAACACGCCGCAGTACATTGAAAATCAACGGGTCCAGCGTTGTGACATTCAGGCCTTCCCACTGTCGTCCGATAAAAAAGTTTTCATTGGTCTTTACCCGATCATACAGCTCAATGCGATTATTATAATCCACACCGCGTTGGTATTCCTTCCAAACTGCTTCAGGTGTCTGCATGCTCCTCCTCCTTTCCCGGACCGGTATACGCCAGCAGCGCGGCAATATCCCGACTTAGTGCATCGTCTGCATCCGGCAGATTGGTAGGTTCCTGCTTCTTTCTTCGGCGCGGCAGCTTTGGCGTACCGCGTGCTGCCCATACGCCGCAGGCAAAGCACAGCAGGCTGCACAGACAGCAGATCACATATTCCATCATTTCCTCCTTTATCTCTGATAGGACAAAAAGGCATCCATATCGCCGTCATATTGTCCCGGCTTCCAGTCCTGCCCCTGTGGCTGGATAGTGGCAGCGAAATACCGCAGTGCATCCGGCGCATGCGTCAGCTCATGCGGATTGTTTGCAGTATCATTTGGGTTTTTGTCATCTGCTGCCAGCATCGGCAGCGTGCGGATGAGATTTTTGCAGCTCGGACTGATTTTCAGCTTTGCCGTGACAATCCCCTGTTCATCGGTAAACGGACGCAAATATTCCTTCACCGCATACCAGCCGGGAATCCGTTCTCCCATTGCCTTGTCAAAAAACAATCCGGCTTCCGCAAAAATATCCACAGCAGACCGTCCGGTTTCCTGCCGGCGATTGAACAAATCCGGCGGTGCAAGCCGCTGAAAAATGACTTCATCCCCGGTTTCCGCGCGGCAAATCGCCTCTGCGGCTTCCGAAATAATCAATCCGGACTGATACACCTCACGGTAAACCCACGCTGTTCCATCCGGTGCCAATGCAATCCACAATGCCGCCAGCATATCCAAACCATAGTCAATCGTAAGATACCGTTTCCACCAGCTTGGAAATTCCGGTGGTACGCACACATGAATTTCCAGCGAAAATTCGCAAAAATACTGTCCTTCAAACAAATCCCACTGACCATACAGCAATGCTTTCCGGCTTCTCTCGTCCAGCATTTCCAAACGCTTCACATAGTCTGGGTCTTTCTTCATCAGGAAGGTATTGTCCTGTACCTTTGCCGGCAGGAACAACTTTCCGTCTGCTTCCTCACCGGGAATCAGCGGGTCAATATACCGCGCCTTCACCCAGCTATGCCCGACGCCGCCGGGATTGGTAGAGGACTTCACCTGTTTGGGATAGTCGTTTGTTCCACGGATACGGGAGAGCATATAGGTGAACTGAAATTTTGTAAAATGTGTCAGCTCATCGAACCGGATGACATCATATTCCGCACTCTGATATCGAGTCACATCGTTTTCACTGTCACAATATCCAAATTCAATCGTCGATTTGTTTCGGAATGTCCACAAATGGCTTGTTTCGCCATAGCTTCCGATCTCCTGCGGATACAGTGTCAGGGAAACCTGAATCAACGAACGCTTCAGCTCCGGCAGCGTGCGGCGCAGAATCAATTGTCGGGACGCCGGATAGGTCAGCGCATAAATCAATGCATCGATTAACTGTGCATAGCTTTTTCCGCCGCCTGCGGCGCCGCCAAACAGCGTTTCCATCGCAGTAGAACGGATAAATTCCAGCTGTCTGCGGGTAACGGAAATTTCCATCTACTCCACCACCCGAAGAATCAGTTCAAAGATATGATCGTTTTTTTCCTCCTTGTCCGGCATAGATAGCTGTCCCTTCCCAACAGCACGTTCCAGAATTTCCTTTGCAACACCTGCACGCGCCGTACCGCTGAGGGAATCATCCTCCAGCATATCGCACAGGCATTGTGCCGCTTCCGGCGAATGATCGCACAGGATATCCCTTACCTGATCGCTGTGTGTCTTTTTCCGTCTTCGGCCGTTTTTCGCTTGCGCCAAAGGCATACCTCCTTCGTGAATCAATTTTTACAGCTCACGTGAATGATAATAGATCAATTTGTTTCGTTGTCTACCGCAACAAATTGACATCCTGTGGAAAATTCACTGTACCTTCATAAAATCTAAAAAAACGCTTGACATTCCTATTGTACTGTTGTATTATTGTATCAACGAACTAATACAATAAGTCAGTAAAGGAGGAGTTTCATGCAGTGGAATTTAACTGATGATCGTCCAATTTATGCACAGCTAATGGAAACCATCACGCTGTCAATCACCTCCGGCGCACTGCCTGCCGGAAGCCGCCTGCCTTCTGTGCGTGATCTTGCCGCAGAAGCCGGTGTAAACCCAAACACCATGCAGCGTGCCCTGTCGGAGCTGGAACGCGCCGGACTGCTGTATTCCCAGCGTACTGCCGGACGTTTTGTAACCGATCAACTGGAAAATATCACACAGAAACGAAAGGAGTTAGCTATGGAACAGATTCATGCTTTTTTACGCTCTATGAGGGATATGGGGTATACATCGGAAGAAACCATCGCACTCATTCGTCAGGCAATAAAGGAGGAGGAAGAATGAACGAACCGATTTTACAATGCACCGGGCTTTGCAAATCCTATGGCAATAAAGCTGCTTTAAATAATGTTACGCTTGCACTGGAGCGAGGACGCATTGTCGGCCTGCTCGGACCAAACGGCAGCGGCAAATCGACTCTGATTAAGCTGGCGAACGGGCTTCTGACACCGACAGCCGGAGAAATCCGCATTGCCGGAAACCTACCAGGTGTCGAAACGCATTCCTGCGTATCCTATCTACCGGAACGCACCTATTTAAGCGATTGGATGACTGCAGATGACCTGTTAAAATTCTTTGCAGACTTTTATGAGGATTTTAACATCGACAAAGCGGCGGAAATGCTGACCCGTCTGAACATCAGTGCAAAGGATTCCTTAAAGACGATGTCCAAGGGTACAAAAGAAAAGGTTCAGCTAGTAGTTGTCATGAGCCGTGAAGCAGATTTGTATCTGCTGGATGAACCGATTGGCGGTGTTGATCCGGCTGCCCGCGATTACATCCTCAATACAATCCTCACAAACTACAGTGAAAACAGTACCGTTGTCATTTCCACCCACCTGATTTCCGATATTGAAAAGGTGCTGGATGATGTCATTTTCCTGAATAAAGGACAGATTTCGCTGCACAAATCTGTGGACGATATCCGTACAGAATACGGCAAATCTGTCGATGCACTTTTCCGGGAGGTGTTCGCATGCTAAGCAAGCTGATTGGATATGAATTGAAAGCTACCCGTCGTATTTTCCTTCCGGCCTATGTCGTTGTCCTGATTTTATCCATTCTTAACGGTATTTTCATGATACTGCCAGACAATCTGGATACCATTACGATGCCGTTCGGAATCCTGCTGACTGTCTATGTTCTGGCTATGTTTGCCATATGCGTCCTGACCTTTGCTTATATGATCAGCCGGTTTTATAAAAACCTGCTGGGCGACGAAGGCTATCTGATGTTTACGCTTCCGGCACGTCCGTCGGAACTGGTCTGGGCCAAGTGCATTACATCCACCCTGTGGATGCTCTTCACCGCCATTGTGTGCTGCGTTTCCCTGTTTATTCTGGCAACCCCAATTATGATTTACGGTACGGATTTCTCTATCTTCTGGCGTGATTTGGGATTTGGTCTGCAAAGTCTCTGGCAGGAATATAGCGTCCATATGATCTTTTTGCCGATCGTATGTGTCATCCTCGGCATTGTCTGGACTGCCAACTTCTGTATGCATATCTACGCTTGCCTGTCCATTGGTTCTCTGGCAAACAAACACCGTCTGGGCTATGCGTTTCTCGCCTACCTCGGCTTCGGTATACTCGCAGAGATCCTCCTCATGATTGGTGTAAGGTTCTCTGATTTTCTGCCAAACAATTTGAACCTGGATATTTTAGTGGAGAATAATATGGCCCAAATCTACGTGGCTTGCCTGATATTCCTGATTTACTATATCATCAAGCTGATTATCAATTTCGTCATTACCAATTATATTCTGAGCAGACATTTAAATCTGCAATAATCCTTTCCATATTACTGTTGGCACGTAAATGCTCTGCCACACCTATGTACCGAATGCAGGTGAGAGACTCATCAATGAGTCTCTCACCCATCCATTTTAACCGGTAAAAAATCTCTCTTTTCCAATAAATTACTTTTCCTGCCAATGGTATTCTTAATATGTTTTAAATTATAACTATATCAAAAAGAAAGAAGTGTTATCATGGATCATGTCATCGAAACAAACCTGCTGACCAAAGCCTACGGTTCCCGTACCGTGGTCAATAAAATCAGCCTTGCTGTCCCGAAAGGCAGCATTTATGGTTTTATCGGGCCAAATGGCGCCGGAAAATCCACCACAATGAAGCTGTTGCTTGGACTAATTCATCCCAGTGCAGGTAGTATCCGTCTGCTTGGCGAAGAAATGAGCCAATCCAATCGTTTAGCCCTTTTACGTCAAATTGGCTCATTGATTGAATCCCCCTCCCGCTATGACCATCTTACTGCACAGGAGAATTTACAGATTGTCTGCGATCTCAAAGGCGTAACATACAGCGACATTGACCGTGTGCTCGAAATTGTCCAGCTGACAAAGGACCGCAAACGCAAGGTAAAGGAATTCTCCCTCGGTATGCACCAGCGCCTTGGCATTGCGCAGGCATTGCTCGGCAGCCCCAAGCTGCTGATCCTCGATGAGCCAACCAACGGCCTTGATCCGGCAGGTATACAGGAAATGCGCAGCTTAATCCGTGAAATGCCGCGGCTGTGCGGCGCAACCGTGTTGATTTCCAGCCATTTGCTCAGTGAGCTGGAACAGATCGTCGATCAGGTTGGTATCATCAACCATGGAAAGCTGCTGTTTCAGGGAGATTTGTCTGCTCTGCAGCGTCACAGCCGTGGCGATTATGTCCTGCGCGTACTACATCCGAACAAGGCATGTGAAACGCTGCTTTCACAGGGCATTACTGTCCGCGCCAAGGGCCAGCTTCTGCAAATCCCGCCTGTCCGCGAGGAAGCGCTTGCCGCTCTGGTACACGAACTTGCTGTACAGGATGCAGGCATTGTTGGACTAACGCAGCAAACCAAGTCTCTGGAGGACATTTTCCTGAGTCTGACCAGTCAGAAGGAGGCGGGCTGATTGCTTTCTCTTTTCCACGCCGAGCTGAAAAAAGCACATCGCAGGCATGATCTTTTGATCATTGTTATGATTGCCGCAGCTGTCGTTATCCTGTCTATGGGCAACAGTCGAAATGAGCCGGATACCGGATATTCTGCGTTATTTTATGCCATACCGATCATGAATGCGCTCATTCTATCCACCGGTATGGCAGTTCTCGCCAACCGCATCTGGGATGTCGAAACCAAAGGCAATACCTGCAAACTGTTGTTTACGCTTCAGAGCCGTTCCAGCTTATATATCGCCAAAGCAGTTCTGGGTGTCTTGGAAGTTGCTCTGGTTTGCATTTTGGAATGCCTTGCGCTAATTGCTTTCGGTATACTGAAAGGATATACGGAACCATTGGATCTGTCCCGGCTATTCTGGCTGTTTCTTTGCACCTTCCTTGTCAGCCTGTTGCTGTTCTTTTTCTCTTATGCACTATGCCTGTATTTCCCATCGCAGGTACCTGCCCTTGCAGTTGGGCTTGCCGGAAGCCTGATCGGATTATTCAGCGGCTTTATGCCGAAAATCGTAACCTATTTCGTGCCATGGGGCTATTTTATACCGCTCTCCGCAATGGAAATGGGCTGGAATCCGGAAACACGTGACATCTGGTATATTCCGCAGCCGTTTCCCGGTACATTGCTGCTGGTTTCCGCTATTTTCATCATCGTGCTGCTGACCGCCGGATATAGCTTGATGCAGAAAAAGGAGGTTTGACATATGCTCACCCGTTGTCTGATTGCAGAAAACCGCAAGCTGCATGGTTCGATTATCTGGCTGGCATTTTTCATTATCCCGATCTTTCCCGCCATTATGGGAACCTTCAATTATATGCAAAATATTGACATATTAAAAAACGGCTGGTTTGATCTCTGGACACAGCATACATTATTTTATGCGCTATTTTTCTTCGGACCGATTATGGGCCTGTATGCCGCATATCTGTGGCGTCTGGAACACCTCGGACACAATTGGAACATGATTTTGTCTGCTCCGGTCCGCCCCATATATCTGTTTTTTGCAAAATTTGTTGTTGTCGTAAAAATGGCCGTGCTGACACAGCTATGGGTATTTGTGCTGTTCTGTATTTGCGGGCGTTTCTTCGCACAGCTTCCCGGATTCCCGCCGGTACAAATTTTATTCTGGCTGCTGCGCGGCGTTATCGGCGGCCTCGCTATCATTGTACTGGAACTGCTGCTTGCCATGATCATCCGCAGCTTTGCCGCTCCGATTTTAATCGCCCTGTTTGGTGGCGTAGTCGGCATGGGCATGACCTCTCAGGGGTATGGACTTCTGTTCCCCTATTCGCTGATGCTGATGGGTATGAATTCCAACCGCACAGAAGATATCATCTCCGGTCAGCTACCGCTGTTTCTGCTCAGTGTCATCCTGTTTTCCGCAATCTTTTTGCTGCTGTCGAATCGATTCCTCACCAGACATGATATACATACTTAACTCGAAATTTGTCAAAAGCCTGTACATTCTCCCTTCGGATATGGTAAGATAGAATTATCAAAACGAAGGGGAGTGAGTGGTTTATGAAATGCCCGCATTGTGGTGTCCATTATATGGATGAAGAAAAGGAATGCCCTGTCTGCGGCAAACGTCCCGGACTGTTGGCGCCGCGAAAACAATCGAAGTTCAGCAAGACAACGCAGGATACTTCCTACAAGCCAAAGCCGAAAAAATCCTCTGGGAAATCGACAGCACGAAAGCAAACCTACAATAACCAGAGGAAATCAACAGCAGCTGCATGGCAGCAGGCTGCCGCAGGTCAGCATATCCATGACAATCCACTGGAGAGGAAAAAGAAAAAACCAGGCTGCGGAACTGGCTGCCTGATTGTCGTTATTATTTTTATCATTCTGATTGCCTTGAATATCGGCAGCGCAATCAACTACAGTTCGATCATGGATTCTGACAGTTGGACAGATTCTATTGACAGTTTTTTTGATGAATCCTATGACGACGATGACGATCTGTATTCCTGGACGGATATAGCTGAGATGGGAGTCGGCACATGGTCAAATACAGACGGCTCTGTCACCTTTACCATTGAGGAAGACGGCACGCTAAGCTGGACAAATAGCAGTGGCTCATATACCGATCATTATCCTTCGTGCTATTTCCTCCAACTGAACGATGGTAATCAAGATATGTATTGCTCGGAAGAAGAGCTAAAATCTTTCTCACTGGACTCTTATTGTTATTATGAGTTTTGGGGATATAGTTTTGACGATGAAGATAGCTATTCCTTCGACTTCCGGTTCTATCTCCCAGCAGATGCCAATACGCTTTCATCGACGTTTGATTATTATGACAAGGACACTGGGGAATATGGCACATTTACCCGTGTCTCCGAGGAAACCGAACCACAAGGCAGCGCACCGGAACCGACAGAACCAATGACGGATACACCAACGTCTGATACGCCGGAAAATCTGTTACCAGATACCCCGGAACAACGCGCATAACCCCGTATCAATAGCAAAATGCCCGTACCTAAATGTACGGGCACTTTTTTTAACGCCTGGCTTCCGGCATATATTCTTCCTCTATACGTTGCACGCTCGCGCATATCCCAGTGCTTTCATCAATATCAAACACCGCGCCCTGTAATACACACACGCCCTCTGCCGGTTCAAATCGGCTGGTCAGGTCACCGCGAAACATGGCTATGGACTGCTCCTTACAGACACCCAATACGGACCATTTCGGCCCAGTCATACCCAGATCGGTAATATATCCGGTTCCTTTCGGATTGATACGCGCATCTGCTGTCGGCACATGCGTATGCGTGCCATATACCACAGAAACACGTCCATCCAGATAATAGCCCATTGCCAGCTTTTCGGAGGTTGCCGACGCATGTATCTCACATACTGCAACATCATAGCGTCCTTCCTGTTCACGCAGAATACGGTCAGCCCGCAGGAAGGGGTTATCCGGGCCATACTGCATGTCACAGCGTCCGATCAACTCAAAAACCAGCACGCGCCAGCCAGCGCTGGTTTCATAAATACCAAACCCATTTCCTGGTAGCTGGGGCGCCAGGTTTGCCGGACGGATGATATACCGGTTATCCTCCATGTAAGGGACAATATTCTGCTTGCGGAACGAATGATTTCCCAATGTGATCACATCCGCACCTGCTGCAAAAATGCTGTCTGCCTGCTTTGGTGTAATCCCTGTGCCGCTGGCATTTTCTCCATTGACAATCGTAAAATCTGCACTGGTTTCTTTTTTGATGCGTCGCAGGATATGTGATACTGTTTGCAGCCCCGGCTGCGATACGACATCCCCAACAGTCAGAATTTTCATATTCCTTTTCTCCCTTTTTATAGAAAAAGGCGGCACAGGAGATCCTATGCCGCCTTATGTATCTTAGTCGAACAGCGGGGAAACAGAAGATTCCTCATAAATGCGTGCAATTGCTTCGGTAAATACCGGTGCAACCTGCAGCAGTTCAATCTTGTCAATGCGCTTTTCTGCCGGCAGCGGAATGGTATCCAGCAGGGTAAGCTTTTTGATCGGGCTTGCTTCCAGACGCTCGATTGCCGGGCCGGACAGTACGCCATGCGTAGCGCAGGCATATACTTCCTTCGCGCCGCCGATTTTGATTAACGCTTCTGCTGCATGACACAGCGTACCTGCGGTATCAATCAGGTCATCGCTCAGAATACAGATCTTGTCCTTCACGTCGCCGATAATGTTCATAACCTCAGAAACATTGGCACGCGGACGGCGCTTGTCAATAATTGCAAGGCGGTAATCCAGCTTTTCACAGAACTTTCTACAACGGGTAACAGAACCGAGATCCGGAGATACAATCATCACATCATCACGGCTGCGGCCAAACTTGCCTGCAATATACGGAATCAGTACGGAAGCTCCCATCAGGTTATCCACCGGAATATCAAAGAAGCCCTGCAGCTGATGTGCATGGAGATCCATGGTCAAAACACGGTCAGCGCCTGCTGCTGTCAGGATATCAGCAACCAGCTTCGCAGAAATCGGGTCGCGTGCCTTGGATTTTCTATCCTGGCGTGCATAACCGAAGTACGGAATAACAGCAGTGATACGGCCCGCCGAAGCACGCTTACATGCATCGATCATGATGAGCAGCTCCATCAGGTTATCATTTACCGGACCACAGGTGGACTGGACAAGGAATACATCTGAACCGCGGACCGTTTCACCGATGGAAACAGACACCTCGCCGTCAGCAAAATGTCCCACCTCACACTTACCAAGCGGCAAGCCCAGCGCAGATGCAATCTGCATTGCCAGTGCGGGATGAGAATTGCCCGCAAGAATCTTAATATTTTTACCGTGAGAAATCATACTTGATTATCCTCCTGCATCTTGATCGTTCCCCAGAAACGCTATGCGTTTCCTGTTCCTTTACTTCAAGCTCTTTTTATACTATACAACAAATTATGCATCCTGTCCATGCATACGGCGACGGTAATCATTCCAGCCTGCTTTATTTTCCTGCCGTGCACGTGCAACTGCCAGCGCGCCGTCCGGCACATCCTTCGTCACTGTGGTACCTGCGGCAGTCAGAACGCGGTCACCCACCGTAACCGGTGCCACCAGATTGGTATTGCAGCCGATAAAGCAATCATCACCGATGACGGTCTGACTCTTGACATAGCCGTCATAGTTGACAACAACCGTACCGCAGCCAAAGTTGACTCGCTCGCCTACCGTAGCATCACCGATATAGGTCAAATGGGATACCTTGGTATCATTGCCGATCTGTGCTTTTTTCAGCTCCACAAAGTCGCCAATTCGGGTATTGTCGCCTACCTGACATCCCGGACGGATATAAGCAAACGGACCTACGGTAGCATTGGCGCCAACACTGCTCTCATAAACCTGCGAGTTGTTGACACTGGTTCCTTCGCCAATCACTGCACGGTCAAGGATCGTATTCGGGCCGATCGTGCTTCCGCCTGCTACTTTACTGCCCGGTTTAATCATACAGCCCGGCAGGATCGTCGCATCGTAACCAATTTCGCTGTACGGAGACACATAGGTGTATTCCGGATCCAGCATATTGACGCCGCGATCCATGAGTGCGCCGTTGATCCGGCGCTGAAGTGTCTTCTGCGCACGGTAAGCATCACATGCGGTGTACACAGGTACGTGGCTCTCGGTGCGGCAGGATTCCGTCTTTGCACTGATCTCATTTGCAATCTGGATGGACTGCGTCAGAGACATTGGATGATGGCTGAGGATTTCACGCAGCACCTCAACTCGATATACAGCGCAGTGCCAGTGATCCGCCATAGCGCCACAGGTCAGCATGGTAATTGCATTCTGTGAAGTTTCATGCAGCTCCATGACACTCTGATACTCTGCCTCCACAACCTCTGGCATGGGTGTGGACAAAATCATGACATTCCCTGTCATGCCGTCAATTGCTGTCGAAAGCATCTGTGTAAAATCTGCGTCGTCCGGGCAAACCAGTGAAGGGATGCCTTCCAGCTCCTTTTCACTCTCCTGACGGACATATAACAGCTTACACTGCTCCGGAAGGGCATCTGCTACCAGTCTGCCTACCGGGGAAAACAGGATTTCCCGCTGCACCGGATATTTTCCGTCTTTTCCCTTGCGTCCACCCAGTAAGATGGTATTCAATTTATCACAAGTCATTGTTATTATCCTTTCTGTGTCTGCATGCTGTAATCACAAGAGCACACAGACCTCCCCCAGAGAATACATAATTTATTATACTATTTTTTTACAAAAAAAACATTAGACAATATACAAAATTTCGCCACCTTCTTTTCGCTTGCACTATTACATTTGTCACGATATAATAGAGTAGCCATGATATGGTTCATGTAGCCATATCATCGGCTCTGATTTCACAGATAATCTGTAGGATTTTCTGTTGTTTTAACCTATTTTGTATTTTCCCGGAGGAAATTATGTCTCTTGCATCCCTGATTCCCACTGGCGGAGAATTTTGTGTCCTGCGTACACAGGTTGTGGATAGTCTGCTTGCCTGCTGTGATGGTGACAGCGCACTGCTGTACCTGTATCTGGTGCGGCAGGGGCAGTCGTTTGACGAGCGTGCCGCCATGCGTACCCTGAATATGACACGGGACCGGTATGACCGCGCGGTACATACCCTGACCAACCTGCATCTCGTCACAACACCAGCCGAAACACAGAAGTATACCAAAAGCTCCTCTGCCCCGCCGCGGTATACGGCTGCGGAAATGCGTGCCCGCAGGGAGGGGGATCACCGGTTTGCTTCTGTTTGCCAGACGGCGGAAATTGTGCTCGGACGCACATTGACGGAGGGTCAGCTTCGTACGCTGATGAATGCCTATGCGCATCTCGGCCTGCCCGCCGATGTTCTGATTGACCTGCTGACCTATCTCAAACGGGAAAAGGGTACCGTCACTCGCCGGGACATCGAAGAACAGGCATATCTCTGGGCGGACATGGGTATCTTTACCGCAGAAGCTGCGGGTGAATTTCTGTCACGCCGAGAGGCAGAAAAGCCACTGCTAAGTGACATGCTGCGTGCGCTGGATATGGCGGGACGTGAGCCGGCGCCGGATGAATACCGTTACCTGTCCGGCTTTATCCGTCAGGGCTTTGACGCAGAGGCCGTTAGTCTGGCAAAAGAACGCATGTATACCCGTCTTGGGAAATTCAGTTGGAAATATCTTGCCGGTATCATGGAAAGCTGGCACAACAAAGGGCTGCACACCGCTGCGGAAATCACGGCAGTTGAACCGAATCTGCGGCAGACGAAGCCGTCCGCCACATCTGCCCCGTCTGCAAACCGAAAGCCGCCCGAACGAGAGGATGGCAATCTTGCCGACTGGGAACGCGACTGGCTGGAAGAATTTCATGCAATGACACGCAAGGAGGAAACAGGCAATGGCATATGACCGCGCACTTATCTCATCCATCCTGCGTCAGCTGGAACGCCAGCGTGACCGGTACGAAGCGGAAGCAGAGCAACGCCGCTATCAGCTGACACAGACAGTCCCGCGTCTGGGCGAAATTGACCGTGAGCTTCGCGCGACTGCGGCAAAGGCAATGCGCATTGCCTTTGAGTCCGACAATACATCAGAGGAGATTGAAGCATTAAAGCAACGGAATCTGATGCTGCAGACGGAAAAGCGCAGCTTAATGCTCCAGCATGGGTATCCTGCGGATTATCTTGCCGTAGCAGCAGACTGTCCCATCTGCCGTGACACAGGCTATCACGGCAGCAAGCTGTGTGACTGTGTAAAACGCAGGGCAGCTGACATCCAGAAAAAGAATTTATCCTCGCTGCTCCCCGTAGATAAGGAAACCTTTGAAACCTTCCGTCTGGATTACTACAGTACCCAACCGGATAACCGTTTCAGTATCGCACCACGAGAAATGGCAAAACTCAATTTCCAGAAATGCACACGCTTTGCCGAACAGTTTGGCGCTTCCTATGAGAACTTATTGCTGTATGGTTCTGCCGGACTGGGAAAAACCTTCCTATCCTCCTGTATTGCCCGCCGTGTGACGGAGCGCGGGTTCTCCGTGACATATGACACCTCTATTTCTATTTTTGACCAATATAACAGTGTAAAATTCAAAAGCGGCGATTTTTCTTCTGCTTCCCAGGCATTGGAACGCTTTCACAGTTCTGATCTGCTGATTGTCGATGATCTCGGCACAGAAATGCCCGGCGCATTTCATACCTCCTGTCTGTATGATCTGCTCAGCCGCCGTCTGATGCGCCGCTTGCCGACAATCCTGAGCACCAATCTGCTGCCGGACGAGCTGGAAGCACGGTATTCCCCTGCAATCGCCTCCCGCATTCTGGGAGAATTCACACAGCTTCGGTTTATCGGTGACGATATCCGTAAAATCCGCAAAAAACAGCGGCTTTAAAAAACATTTTCAAAACCAATATAGAATTGTAACAATCGATTTACGATTTGTTCACAACTTGACCAAAAAAATGCGGTATACTAAGACCATCGAAAGAGGAGTTGCGAAACCTCTTCCGAAAAAGATATGCCGGTATCTTTGAATTTCTCTTACCCCCTTTTTATTTTGTGAAACGTATGCGAACGAAATGGCTATCCGAACAGGATAGCCGTTTTGTTTTCCCGAAAAAATCCGTTTTATCTTTCCAATATATCAGAAACCTGATATAATAAAGCAAGAATATAATCTTTCCGTTTTTCCGGAGGTTTTTTATGCCTACTATCATTCATGCCGCCGATTTCCATATCGGTGCAAAATTTGATTTTTTACCGGCTGAGCTCGCAGCACATGCTGTACAATCTCAGCTGCAAGCCCTGCATTCTCTTGTCACCCATGCTGCGTCCTCCGCAGCGGATGCCGTACTGATCGCCGGTGACCTGTTTGATGCACCGGAGGTGCGCCCGCAGCTTTCCTCTGCTGTATTTGCTGTGCTGGCAAAGTGCCCCTGTCCGATTTTCCTTTCCCCGGGCAATCATGATTATTACCATGCCGGCAGCCCGTATGCAACCCAGCCTCTGCCATCCAACCTGCATGTTTTTACCTCCCGCACGCTGGAGCCATATGCTTTAGAAGATGGTAAAACCATAATCTGGGGCGCAGCATTTCAGGATAACAAAGCGTCTATCCCGCTCGAAACAGAGCTTGATCCCGCACAGCTGAATATTTGTCTGGTACATGGTGAATTGGGCGGCGCGAGCGGCTATAATTCGATTTCTGAAAGCGCTGTCATCAGCAGCAATTTTGATTACATTGCATTGGGACACAATCATCGCTTCAGCGGTGTTTTCCGTATTGGTCATACTGCGTTAAGCTGTCCGGGCTGCTTTTCAGCTACCGCATCCAATGAAACCGGTGTCAAGGGCTATCTTGCCGGTCAGCTGGAAAAGAGTAACGTATCACTCACCTTCCATCCATCGGAAGCGGTTGAATTTGCAGACGTTACGCTTCCCATGTCCGGCCTGCACAATGATACTGCTTTGGCAGAAGCGCTGCTGCCAAAGCTTCCGACACCGCCCAACCGCATCTGCCTGACCGTCCACCTCACAGGTACTCGCATGTATGAGCCCAATCTTTCCGCACTTTCCCGCTCCCTGCGCCAGTCGTTTTTCCATGCCTCGGTAATGGATGAGTCTGCAGCAACACAGGATTTGTACCGTTATCAAAACGATGACGGCCTGCGCGGCACTGTGACCCGCGATTTCATGGGCCGCATGGAAAAATGCAACAACGATGAACGCTCCTATGCCAAGCTGACGCTTGCACTGGAATATGCCCTTGCTGCACTGGACGGACGCGAGCTGGACTAAACCAAAATATATGATGAAGAAAAATCACAAAGAATTGACTGTCCGTGTGATCCTGACCATTCTGATTCTACTATGCTGCATCCGACAGTTCATGAACGGTGCCTTTGAAAATGTGTTTACCTGTATTCTCTGTCTGATATTGTTCTGCATACCAAATTTAATCAGCAAACGTTTTTCTATCCAGCTTCCTGTCTTTCTGCAGGTTGTCATTATGGTTTTCATCTTTTCCGCAGAAATCCTTGGTGAAGTCAACGCCTATTATGTTAAAATTCCGATCTGGGATACTGTCCTGCATACGATCAACGGTTTTCTCATGGCGGCTATCGGCTTTTCCCTTGTGGACATATTTAACCGCAGTGAACGTTTTCTGGTCAAGCTGTCCCCTGTCTTTGTTGCCATCGTAGCTTTTTGTTTTTCCATGACAATCGGTGTTCTGTGGGAATTTTTTGAATTTGGCATGGATATGCTGTTTCATACGGATATGCAAAAGGATTTTTTCATTGATACCATTCACTCCGTTGCGCTGAATCCGACTGGTGCCAATGTCCCAGTTCATGTGAATGTAACCGAACTGCTTGTCAATGGTAACGACTGGATGGCAGCCTACGGCGGATATTTGGATATCGGCCTGATTGACACCATGAAGGATTTATTCGTTAATTTCATCGGTGCGGTGAGTTTTTCCATTATCGGATACGTTTACGTAAAATATCGCGGACACAAAAAAAGTGTTGCAGCGCAGCTGATTCCTACCGTTATCCGTGAGGATGATGATGTGCTGGACCGTTTTGGCAATCAATTACATCAACAGTCTGAATCGCTTATCAGGCAGACAGCAGAAACATCGGATCACACACCATAAACAAAAAAGAAGACGGATGAAGTCGTATCTGAACCGCTCCCCGTCAAGAGGACAGTGAAAAAATATAAAGTTTCCCCGGCCAG
>JAUNGQ010000016.1 GCA_030524285.1 Eubacteriales bacterium | reverse complement strand
ACATGGAAATGCTAATTTGAAACAGGCTTCTAATTTGCGTGGATTATACTAGGAACAGTGCTTTTACAGAAAGGATTATTGCAATGCAGCAGCTATTGATTTTAGAGGATGACATCGCTCTGGGGAAGGGAATCCAACTGGCCTTACAAAATGCAGCGTTACAAATTACACTGTGCCGCACACTGGCAGATGCAAGAAAGGCGTGCGGGGAGACAGCATTTGACCTGATGATTCTGGACGTCAATCTACCGGATGGCAGCGGTCTGGAGTTTCTGACGGAAATCCGGAAAACAAGCAGGATACCGATGATTCTACTAACCGCCAATGACATGGAAATGGATATTGTGACCGGTTTGGAGCTGGGGGCAGATGATTATATTACCAAGCCATTTTCCTTAGCAGTTCTGCGTGCAAGAGTCAATACCCAATTGCGGCGCACTGCCGCTGCCGCAAACAGTTCGATCCAGATTGACGATTATCGCTTTGATTTTGAACGGATGGAATTTACCAAGAGCGGGCAACAGATCGAACTGAGCAAGACGGAACAGAAGCTGCTGCGGGTATTGGTAAATAACCGTGGCAATACCGTAACCCGTTCCGATCTGGTAGACCGTATTTGGACAGATGGTGCGGAATATGTCGATGAGAATGCACTGTCAGTTACCATGAAGCGGCTCAGAAATAAATTAGAGGACAATCCATCCAAGCCGAATTATCTGAAAACGGTTTATGGTCTCGGCTATACATGGGAAGTAAAATAAAATGAAACTGTTTTATATCATTTGTATCGGTGTGACACTGTTCTCTGTGTTGTATGCGCTGTATAGCTGGCGAAGGGAAAAACGAATACTGAGTAAAATGAATGCAATGCTGGATGAAGCAATCCGCGGAACCTTTACTGCGCAGGATTTTGACGAAAGCCTGTTGTCCAGTGTGGAAATGAGACTGGCGCATTATCTTTCGGCATCTATGGTATCAGAAAAAAATCTGTGTGCAGAAAAGGACAAAATCAAGATGCTGATTGCGGATATCTCACATCAGACAAAAACACCGATTGCCAATATTCGGCTGTATACCCAATTGTTAGAGGAACAGGCATTGCCAGAGGAAAGCATGACCTGTGTGACGGCATTGGATTCACAGGCGAAAAAGCTGCAAGCGTTGATTGAAGCGCTGGTTAAGCTTTCGCGGCTGGAAACCGGCATCATTACATTGAATCCGAAAAAAGCATCGGTACAGCCGATGCTGGACAATGCTGTCGCTGCATTGCAGCCGAAAGCCGATGCAAAAGGTATCACGCTGGAATTGCAAACAGTAGAAGAGACTGCTGTGTTTGATCCCAAATGGACAGAGGAAGCAGTCAGCAATCTGGTGGACAATGCGGTCAAATATACACCGGAAGGCGGAAGTGTTACGATATCTGTAATACCGTATGAGCTGTTCTGCCGGATTGATGTCACAGATACTGGTATGGGAATTGCGGAGGAAGAACAAGCCAAAATATTCGGACGATTTTATCGTTCGGAACAGGTTTGCGAAAGTGAAGGCGTCGGAATCGGTTTGTATCTTGTGCGGCAGATTGCATCCGGACAGGGCGGATATGTCAAGGTCAGAAGCAGTCTCGGCAAAGGAACGACATTTTCGCTGTTCCTTGCCAGAAATTAAAATCTGAACTTCCCCTATAAGGCTCCCGCTTTGAGGGAGCAGCAGTCTGTCGATAAACCTAATCTGCATGTAATAGAGCCTCCCTCTTCGAGGGAGGGGGACCGCCGCGTAGCGGTGGTGGAAGGAGTAAAAACGTAGCCTTACTGTATCAATTGAAACCGCTGTGCAGAAGACGAATGCAACCGAACTCCCTCAGTCAGCTTCGCTGACAGCTCCCTCTGAGAGGGAGCCTAGTCTGTATTTTTTCGACAAGCTGAGGCTCCCGCTTTGAGGGAGCTGTTCGCGCCAGCCGCGTGGACTGAGGGAGTATTGAAATCTTTCAATACTGTTAGATTCTCGAAAGAATGTGGAAAGATTTGTGTGGTAAAGTCTGTATTGTAGAAAAGCAATACAGACTTTTACTTATGGAGGCGAAATATATGTCAATCTTGGAGACAAAGGATTTAAAGAAAATTTATGGCAGTGGAGAAACACAGGTTCATGCACTCGATGGCGTTGACCTGACCGTGGAAAAGGGTGAATTTGTCGCAGTTGTCGGCACATCCGGTTCCGGTAAATCCACATTGCTGCATATGCTTGGCGGGCTTGACCGTCCAACCAGCGGAACGGTGACAGTAGACGGTAAAGAGCTGTCCGCATTAAAGGATGAGGAGCTGACGATTTTCCGGCGCAGAAAAATCGGCTTTGTGTTCCAGAATTATAATCTGGTTCCGGTGCTCAATGTATATGAAAATATTGTACTGCCGATTCAACTCGATGGAAATCGGGAGGACAAATCCTACATTGACCAGATCATTGCAACACTGGGTCTGGAGAGCAAGCTGCAAAATCTTCCGAATAACCTGTCCGGCGGTCAGCAGCAGCGTGTCGCAATTGCCCGTGCGCTTGCGGCAAAGCCTGCTATTATTCTGGCAGATGAACCGACGGGCAATCTGGACAGCAGAACCAGCCAGGATGTGATGGGGCTGTTGAAGGTCACGAGTGAACGCTTTCATCAGACCATTGTGATGATTACCCATAACGAAGAGATTGCACAGATGGCAGACCGGATCATCCGCATTGAAGATGGTCAGATTACCGTTCGGGGGTGATAGATATGGTACACGTTTCCAATCAAAAATGTATCCGCAATCTGTCACGCAAGAGCTTGAAGGCGTCAAAAACCAGAAACTGCATTGCAATTCTGGCAATTGCGCTGACTGCACTGTTGTTTACAGCGCTGTTCACGATTGGCATGTCGGTCAACGACGCTTATCAGCAGTCCAATTTCCGTCAGGTAGGCGGCTATTCACATGGCGGATTCAAAAACCTGACCGAAGAGCAATACAATGAGCTGAAGGATGACCCGTTGATCCAGGCTTACGGTATGCGGCGTGTGATCGGTATGCCGACAGAGTTTCCGTTTAACAAATCCCATGTCGAAATCGGCTATTGCGATGACAATCAGGCGAAGTGGATGTACTGTGAACCGATTGAGGGCAGGCTTCCGGAGGAAGGAACAAACGAAGCCGCAACCGATTTAAAGGTATTGTCCCTGCTCGGTGTGGAGCCAAAAATCGGGGCGCAATTTACAATCACCTTTTTGGTAGACGGCAAAGAAACCACACAGACCTTTACGCTGTGCGGCTGGTGGGAGAAGGATGAAGTTGTGGTTGCAGATCATGTGCTGATTCCGGAGAGCCGTGTGGATGATATTCTGAATGAGGTACAGGTGACGCCGCCAGGCAGCGACAGACTGACCGGTTCCTGGCAAATGGACGTCATGTTCCGCAACAGCCAGCATATTGAGGACAACTTAAATGAAATTTTGTCCAATCATGGCTATCAGAGCGAAAGCCGCAGCGCAGGGGATAACTATATTGATATCGGCGTCAATTGGGGCTATACCGGCGCGAAGCTTTCTTCCAGCATGGATGTTGAGACGATGCTCATACTTGTGGTTGTATTGTTGCTCATTGTTTTCACTGGATATTTGATTATCTATAATATCTTCCAGATTTCCGTTGTGGGAGATATCCGGTTTTATGGACTGCTGAAAACCATCGGCACCACCGGACGGCAGATCAAACGCATCATCCGCCATCAGGCGTTGATTTTGAGTATCGTTGGCATTCCGATTGGCTTAATTTTTGGATGGCTGCTCGGCTCGGTTTTGACACCGTTTGTTCTGTCCCAGTTGAGCGGCGTCGTGATGGGCGTTGTTTCTACCAATCCGATGATATTCGTTGTGTCAGCCGTGTTTGCCCTGCTGACGGTATTCCTGTCATGCAGCAGACCGGGACGCATGGCGGCAAAAATTTCCCCGGTGGAGGCTGTGCGTTATACAGAAGGAAACGGCAGCCGCAAGACCGTGAAGCAGGGGACAAAGGGCATTTCCCTGTTGGGGATGGCAAAGGCGAACTTGGGCCGCAACCGCGGGAAAACCATCGTTACCATGATATCACTTGCGCTCGCCGTGGTGCTGCTCAATACAATGACGGTGTTTGTCACAGGCTTTGATATGGATAAATTCCTTTCGGATCGTTCGGTCTGCGACTTTATTGTAGCGGACGCAGGCTATTTTCAGGCTGGCAATCTCCAGATTTTTTCCAGCGAATGTGCAGTGACCGAGGATGTGATTGACGATATCAATGCACAGGACGGAATCGAGTGCGCCGGAAAAATTTATGGTGTTACGTCAAGTGTTGAGGAATTTGTCACAGAAGAATATTACCGAAGGCTCCATTCGTACACGGATAAAGAAATAGTGGATCAGATGATTGACGAGGCGGAAAAAGATGAAAACGGAAATCTTGCAGATTTTGCACAGCTCTACGGTATGGATTCCGTTGCAATGAGCAGGATGAAGGTGGTAGAAGGCGATCTGCGTGAGGTCAACAAGCCGGGCAGCCGGAAGATTGCCGCTGTCTATAGCGTCGATGACTATGGGGAAATTATACCAGATTCCAACTGGGCAAAGCTTGGGGATACAGTAACCGTGCGTTATGTGAATGCATATGAGTTTTATAATCCGGAAACTGGAGAAATCTACGACGATCCGGACATGATTGGTGATAATGAGCCATGGGCAAAACGGGCGTCCGATTATCAGGATATTGATTATGAAGTCGCGGCATTGGTTGAAGTCCCGATGACGCTCAGTTACCGGTATTATGGTTCGGATGAATTTGTTCTGAATGACCAGACCTTTATACAGGATACGGGCACGTCGGATATCATGGTGTATTTCTTCGATACCACGGAGGAAGCAAATGCACAAATAGAGCAGTATCTCAAGAATTACACGGAAAATGTCGATCCAACTTGGGATTATGAAAGCAAGGCAACATATCAGGAGGAGTTTGAAGGCTTCCGCAATATGTTCCTGCTGATGGGCGGCGTACTAAGCCTGATTATCGGCATTGTCGGCGTACTCAATTTCATCAATGCAATCCTGACCGGAATCATTACCAGAAGACGTGAATTTGCGATGCTGCAATCCATCGGTATGACCGGAAAGCAGCTCAAAACCATGCTGATAGAGGAGGGGTTGCTGTATGCAATTGGTTCCATCGTGCTTGCGCTGGTACTTTCCCTGATTTTGCAGCCTCTGGCGGGAGTGGTACTCAGTAACATGTTCTGGTTCTTCTCGTATCATATGACCGTTCTGCCGGTTCTTGCTGTCACACCGATTTTCGTATTGTTTGGCTGTATTGTGCCAATGGTGGTTTATCGAACCGTGGCAAAGCAGACGATTGTGGAACGACTCAGAGAAAACGAAAACTAAAGGAAAAAATAAAAGCGGCGGATGGGCTTTTGAGACCTGTCCGCCGCTGTTTTCTTCTTATTCGCTTGGCACACCTGCGATTTCTCCAACGCCGCCCAGTACCAGACGGGGGCGATAGGGGAAACGGTCAATATCTTCACGCGAGGTGACGCCGGACAACACGAGTACGGTATCCAGACCGGATTCAATGCCTGCAATCATATCCGTGTCCATACGGTCACCGATCATGACTGCATCTTCAGAATGAACGCCGAGCATACGCAGTCCCGTCCGCATCATCAGCGGGTTCGGTTTGCCGACAAAATAGGCGGACTTTCCGGTTGCAACCTCAATGGGGGAGATCAAAGCGCCGCAGCCAGGAACAATACCGCTTTCTGTCGGGCCAGTGATATCGGAATTGGTGCCAATCAGCCGTGCGCCCTGATTAACCAATCGGATTGCGCGTACAATGTGATCGTATCCAAAGCTGTCCGGTTCGCCAATCACGACATAGTCCGGGTCAATTTCATTGATCGTGATACCTGCGGCATACAATGCATTTTGCAGGCCGTGGTCTCCGACAACGTAAGCGCTGCAGCCAGGTGCCTGATGGCACAGAAAGCTCGCGGTTGCCAGTGCGCTGGTATAAAAATGGGATGCATCGACGTCCAATCCCATACGAGCCAGCTTCTGTTGCAGCTCCTTCGGCGTATAATGGCTGGAATTTGTCAGGAACAGAAAATGCTTCTGTTCTTTCTGTAGCCAGTCCACAAATTCCCGTACACCGGGCAGGATTTTGTTGCCATGATAAATGACACCGTCCATGTCGCAGATGAAACCGGATTTCTTTCTAAGCTGTTCCATACTTCCTCCTTATTTGTACGCGCAGCGAGTACCGCGCTGTGTGTTATACTATATATTTTTATATATTATAACACACGGGTATTCTTATGTGTACCGGTAATACAGAATTCAACCCACTCGGAAATATTTACCGCATGATCGCCGATGCGCTCAAAATACTTGGCAATCATCATAATATCCATCGCTTGCTCGGCTTCTTCCATGGATTTGTGAATGCTTTCAATCAGCACATTTCGTGTTTCGACAAACAGGTGGTCTACGACATCGTCATATTGGATCACGCTGTGTGCCTTTGCCAGATCTTTCATGATAAAAGAATCAATGGCATCGCGCACCATTTTGATGGTGGATTCTGCCATATAGGAAATCTGGCTTGGCGTAGGATATTCCGGACGTTCACAGAGAAACAGCGTTACCTCCGCAATATCTTCGGCAAGATCACCGATTCGCTCCATATCGGTAATCATTTTTAATGCCGTGGAAATTTCACGCAGGTCGCGTGCAACCGGATGCTGCTGCAATAGCAGCTTCAGACAGCAGCTTTCAATGCTGCGTTCCTTTCGGTCAATTTCCGTATCGCCTGCAATTGTTTGCTGTGCGAGCTTGGCATCACGGTGTTTGAGTGCTTCCACGCCCTGACTGATTGCGGTTTCCACCATCGCGGCCATAGCGATCAAATCGTTATGCATGACCTCCAATTCCTGATCAAATCGTACTCTCATATATATACCTCCATTATCCGAATCGTCCGGTGATGTAGTTTTCCGTCCGCTGATCCTGCGGCATGGAAAACAGCTCGGCAGTTTCATTGTATTCCACAACTTCACCCAGCAGGAAAAATGCTGTTTTATCCGAAACACGGGTTGCCTGCTGCATGTTGTGTGTTACCATAATAATGGTGTAATCCTTTTTCAGCTCCTGCACCAGATCCTCCACCTTCATCGTGGAAATCGGATCCAGTGCGCTGGTTGGCTCATCCATCAGCAGAACCTCCGGTTCAATGGCAAGGGCGCGGGCAATGCACAAACGCTGCTGTTGTCCGCCGGACATGCCCAGCGCACTCTTGTGCAGACGGTCTCTGACTTCGTCCCAGATAGCAGCATCCCGCAGGCTTTTTTCTACAATGGCATCCAGCTTTGCTTTGTTGTGGATACCGTGTGTGCGGGGACCGAAGGCGATGTTGTCATAAATACTCATCGGGAACGGATTGGGTTTCTGGAATACCATGCCGACACGCCGACGCAATACGTTGACATCCATACGGTCAAAAATATCCTCGCCATCCAATGTAACCGTACCATCGATCCGGCAGCCCTCTACCAGATCGTTCATGCGGTTCAGGGTTTTGAGCAGGGTGGATTTACCGCAGCCGGACGGCCCGATAAAGGCTGTGATTTCATGTTCCGGTAAATTTAGATTGATATGTTTTAGGGCGTGAAACTCACCATAATGCAGATTTAAATCCTGAATTTTATATTTTACATGCATAGCGTATGTCTCCTCTTATTGTTTCGTTAGCTTTTTTGCGATCAATGCGGAAATTGTATTCATTACGAGTACAATCAGCAGCAGGATAACCGCTGTTGCATACGCCTGATTGGTATGCAGTCCTTCGCTGGACAGGCAGTACATATGCACAGCAAGGGTTCGTCCGGAGGCAAGTAGACCACTTGGGATTGCGGTTGCTGTACCTGCGGTGTAAATCAGTGCGGCAGTCTCGCCAACAATGCGCCCGACTGCCAGAATGATTCCCGCCAGAATGCCCGGCATGGCAGATGGCAGGACAATGCGGAATACCGTGCGCAGCCTGCTTGCGCCGAGGCCAAAGCTTGCTTCCCGGTACATGTCTGGTACAGCCAGCAGGGCTTCTTCCGTGCTGCGCATGATCAGTGGCAGGATCATAATAGATAGGGTCAGTGCACCGGACAACAGGGAGAATTTCCACTGGAGCTGTGTTACAAAGAACAGCATACCAAACAGTCCGTATACAATGGATGGAATACCGGACAGTGTTTCGGCTGTCAGCCGCATCAATTCAACCATTTTATTGCCTTTCTTTGCATATTCCACCAGATAAATCGCGGTAAAGACACTGATCGGAATGGCGATCAACAGAGAGAGCAGTGTCATTTCAACGGTTGTAATAATAGACGGCAGCATGGAACAGTTTTCCGACGTGTATTCCAGTGAGAACAGGCTCGGTGTCAGATAGGGAATACCCCGGATCAGAATATAGCCGATGAGGAAAAGCAGTACGGAGAAGGTAAAAATAGCAGCTCCATATACCAGAAGTCGCAAAAGAAATGACTGAAGCTGCTGGGTTGGTTTGGGATGGGAGTTTTTACGTCTGGTACGAACCCGCTGCTGCGGCAGAGTGATCGTATCATTCATATCGATTCACCTCTCTTTTTGATGACAGTAAAGACCAGATTGATCATCAAGATAAAGATAAACAGGACGACGCCGGTTGCAATCAGCGCTTCGCGGTGTAGTCCGGTAGCATAGCCCATTTCAATCACAATATTTGCCGTCATGGTTCGGATACCCTTGAAGAGACCGCGCGGCAGGCTCGGCTGGTTGCCGGCAACCATGATAACAGCCATGGTTTCACCGATGGCACGGCCAATGCCCAGCACAATCGCTGCCAGAATGCCGGATTTTGCTGCTGGAAGGACAGCGAAGAAAACCGAACGCTCATGTGTTGCGCCCAGCGCGACGGCTCCCTCATAATAGCTGTTCGGTACAGCGTTGATGGAGGATTCACTCAGGTTGATGACGGTTGGCAAAATCATAATGCCCAGCAAAACGGCTGCTGTCAGCATACTGACGCCGGTACAGCCAGGGATCATACGAGCCAGCGGTACTATGACAACCAGGCCGAAGAAGCCGTAAATAATAGATGGGATACCCGCCATCAGCTGAACCAGCGGCTCTAACACGCCGTGCAGCTTTTTGGGGCAGAAGCGGGACAGGTAAACGGCTGTCAGTACGCCGATCGGCACACCGATGATAACTGCGCCCAGTGTCACGCATAGGCTGCCCACAATCATCGGCAGAATGCCATAGGATGCCGGATTGTTTTTCGGCGCCCATTTTGTTCCAAACAGGAAGTCAAAAAAACCAATTTCCTTCATTGCAGGAATGCCATTGGCAAACAGGAATATACAAATCAGCGCAACTGCTACAATGGACATGCAGGCGCACAGTGCGAACAGCCATGACACACCGCGTTCCAGGATGTTTTGTCGTTTCATACGTAAACCTCAAATCATAATTCAACTGCAAATAGGCTCTGTTGTGATAAATCTTTCCCTCCGACGCTGCAATCAGGCAATGCCGGAGGGAAACAAGGGAGCGCTTACTTGAGTTCGCTCCAATCCGTGATGTCACCGACGAAGATGCTGCGTACCTGTTCAGAAGTCAGTTCATCGATGCTGTTGGAAGGATTGACAATGACTGCAATGCCGTCCAGTGCGATCTGCGTTGGTGTCAGCTCTGCCAGCTCATCCTCACTCAGTTCACGGGATGCCATACCGATATCACATACGCCTTCCATTGCGCTGGTCATACCAGTTGTGGAATCGGATTCTTGAATCGTGATGCTGACATTGCTGTTGATTTCCTCGTACGCTTCCTTTAGCTTTTCCATCACCGGAGTTACGGAGGAAGAACCGGCAACAGTAATATCACCGGAAGCGCCGTTAGATGTAAATGCCTCAGCAGATTCAGCAACCGGAATATAGCCGTTGTCTGCAACTACCTGCTGTCCGTCGGCAGAGAGAATATAATTCATAAAATCCTGCGCTGCTTTCGAAAGCTCACCCTTGGTTGCAGCATTGAAAGGACGGGAAACAGTGTAGGTTCCGTTGAGAACATTTTCGGCTGTAGCTTCTGCGCCGTCGATCTTGACCGCCTTGACGGAATCGTTCAGAGAACCGAGCGATGCATAACCGATTGCATTTTCATCGCTGGATACATTCTGCATCATAACCTCGGTCTGATTTGCAATGATGGCATCGACTGTGGTGTTATCAATTTTTTCATCGCCGTTCTTTTCCTCTATGCCGAACAGTTCAATAAATGCACCGCGGGTACCGGAGCCGTCCTCGCGGGATACCACATCGATGGCGCCGTTTACAGAGGAGGTTGCGCTGCCTGCGTTTGCATTGCCCGTGCTGTTGGAGTTTGCACCATTGGAGCCACAGCCTGCCAACGCCCCCATCAGAACAAGACCAGTCAGTGTCATGGCACGGAATTTCTTCATTGTTGTTGAAAATTTCATTGTGAACTTCCTTTCGTTTTTTTCATGGTTCCATATTTTGTTCAACGGTTTTAATTTTAGAATTGCTGTGTAAAGTCCGCTACCAGATATCGGTAAAGTGTATGTAAGCGAAAAGAAAAAGGAATTTACATTTCAACAGATTTCTTTTGGAGGAAGATGGGCACGTCAGCAGCGCGGACTGCGGGAGTTTTATATAATAGTTCTCACAGAAAACCGGTGAAGGTATGATCTGTATTTGACAGTATGCGTGATCTATGGTACAATTTCAGCGAAACAGGGATCGGATGTATATGACCTGATGATTCTGGGTATAAATAGGTTGCTGCTCTGTAGAGCAGCATTCTTTTCATATATGAATTAGCAGATGCTAACGATGATGCGGGAATCTGCCTGCACAACAGAAGGAAGGTTTCAGAGATGCTGACAAAAGAAATTTTACTGGGGATATTGCTTCCATTTGCAGGAACAGCATCGGGCGCTGCCTGTGTTCTGTTTATGCGGAGAGAGTTGAATGCACTTGTACAACGTGCCTTGACCGGCTTTGCTGCCGGTGTTATGACAGCGGCTTCTGTTTGGAGCCTGCTGCTGCCGGCAATGGAACATGCAGCGGCAATGGGGCGATTTGCATGTGTTCCGGCGGTGGTAGGTTTTTGGCTGGGAATCCTGTTCCTGCTGCTGCTGGACAGAACCATTCCGCATCTGCATACCAACAGTGATGAGCCGGAGGGCCTGCAGGCCAATCTCAAAAAGACAACGATGCTCGTGCTGGCGGTGACGCTGCATAATATCCCGGAGGGCATGGCTGTCGGCGTAGTTTTTGCAGGATGGTTAGGCGGAGATATGGGGATCACCGTGATGGGCGCCATGGTATTGGCTATTGGCATTGCGATTCAGAATTTTCCGGAGGGCGCAATTATTTCCATGCCGCTGCGGGCAGAAGGGATGGGAAAAGGAAGAGCATTTTTATCCGGCGCATTATCCGGTGTTGTAGAACCGGTTGCCGCAATGATAACGATTGCAGCTTCCAGCTGGATTGTTCCATTGCTGCCATATCTACTGAGCTTTGCAGCAGGCGCCATGCTGTATGTCGTTGTGGAGGAGCTGATTCCGGAGATGTCCTCCGGCAAGCATTCCAATCTGGGAACGATTGCATTCTCGCTCGGATTTACACTGATGCTGGCGTTGGATACCGCGCTGGGATAATGGAAAAGAAAGGATGAGGGGATTTTGGGAGAAAAGCAAAGCGGATCATTGCTGCGACGGTTGGTGTGTATACTTGCCCTGCTCGGCATCGCGGCGGCGTTATATCACCTGATACCGGATTGGATGTCCCATTGGAAAGCGGCAGAGGCATATCGGCAATTGGCGGGCGATATGGTTACAGTGGATGGGGATACAAAGGAAAAGGACTGGTGGAGCAAGGCAGTACACATTGCCTTTGAAGATTTGAAGCAGAAGAACCCGGATGTAATTGCATGGATACGGTTTGATGATCTGGAGGCAGTCAATATCAATTATCCGGTGCTGTATGCGGAGGACAATTTCTATTATCTAAAGAAGGATCTCAACAGAGAATACAGCGAGGCAGGATGTATTTTTTTAGAGGAACTGAACAAGCCGGATTTTTCTGACTATTATGCCATTTTATATGGACACAATATGCGGGACGGCACGATGTTTGGCGATTTAAAAAAATACAGGGAGGATGGCTTCTATGACGCGAACCAGTATTTTACGCTGTATACAGAGGACGCCGTCTATCGTTATCAGATTTTTTCCTTTGAGGATGCGGTCAACGGCGGCCCGGTATATCAGATCGGCTTCCAGCCAGGTGGAGAATACCAGAAATTTTTATCTGAGCTGCTTGCGGCATCGATTGTTGATACCAATGTGAAGCTGAATCAGAAGGATCATGTGCTGACCTTATCCACCTGCAATGGTACGGGAAACCGAGAACGCTTTGCGGTTCATGCGGTATGTATAGATGAGCGGAAGATAGCAGAGGACAGGTAGGAGGTTTGATAAAAAGCGACAGTGTTTTACATAATAAGGTAGCTGACATTTATTTTCGAGGGGGCGGATGTATGGAAAAGGATTTTTTTGTCGGACAGATCGGGCAAAATGTCCCGCGGAATATCGAGGAAAAAGAAGAAGACCTTTTGGAAGCGTTATATGAACGCTGGCGAACGGGCAAATCCATGGAAGTTGCTGATATCATGATTGATTTAAAGATGAAGCGGCGGGAGCTGAGTATGCTGTTGCGGCGGATGCAGCGGCATGGCTATCTGGTGGAGGCATTGCGTTCCGGCGCGTTGGAGCTGACAGATTTTGGACGGGTACAGGGTGCGGAATGCATGTCGCGCCATCAGTACCTGACACAGTTTTTACAGTTAGTCAGCGGTATGAATCCGAAGGAAGCGCAGGAAAGCGCCTGCCGGATGGAGCATGTTATGAATGCACAGGGCATACGTGGAATCAGCGATTTTCTAAAGTATGGGGATGTTTATGACCGGATCATAGAGAATTTTGATTTGCGCGCCATGTATGAACTGGGGACTTATCCGGTATGCATTGGATTGTATTGTATGGACAGGCGTTCGCCGCGGGTGTTGGCAGAGGAATTTGATCTGTTGCAGGATGAAACGACATTGGAAATCAATGACCGGCGGAGCTGGTTCCATATTCGGAAACAACAGGAGATAACCGCAGCGCTGTGGTATCTGGAAAAACAGGACTGGATACGGGCAGAGGAGGAAAAAGCCGGTTGGCGCATTCCAACCGATGCATTCACATTTACCATCAGCACCGGCACACCAGTGATGGATGGTACAGCGATTGTTGCGTTCGCTGAACAGGAGCACAGACCGAAGGCGGCGGAATGTCGGGAGCTCAACGTACATATATAAAAAGGGGGAGGACAAATGGAATCCAATCAAAAGCGGAGGAATTTGCCGACGCTGCTCCAGCTACAATATTTGCGTGAGTTGGAACAGATGGAAGTGAGTCGGGGCTTTATCAGCCTGATTGCAGAGCGCTGTGGCGTATCACACGTTGCGGTGAGCAAATATATAAAAAGCTGTGTGGAAAGCGGAATTTTGACCGAAGACTATGCATTTACGGAGTACGGGTGCACATGGCTGCATGGATATCTTGCATTGATTCAGGAATTGGAGGGGTATCTGCGCGATATTGGCGTACCGGAACAGGAGATTTCCGAGAATGTACGGACGCTGGTAGAGAGCACAGAGCAGCATACGTTGCAGGCGATGATACACAGCCATACACGGGCACAGCAAAAACAGACGGCAAAGCGGCGCACATGGATTTCGGAGGATTTCCGAAAGGAGGTATTGCAGCATGGGAACTGCCGTGTGCAGTTCAAGCTATACCGGTTGAACGGCACACAGCGGAATGCATTTTCCATGGCGAACCATGGCTTTGACAAGCGGGCATATGTCCTGCGCAGCGGGGAAAGGGAATATCTTGAACTGACGATCCAGGACATGAACGCGAATTCCCGCGTGGACGGACATTTGATGTGTGGACATCTGGAAACGCTGAAATATGAGATGGACGGGCTGCTGCAGGTGGCGCCGCTGGAGGACAGGCGGCTGCGGATTCCACTGGAGGCATGCCGGTTCCACCGCGGACAGGGCGGGGAACTGACAGGCATGATTCCGGTGACGTTGACGTGCAGCGTCGGGCGCATTCACATGCCGGAGAGCACAGCGCTGCTGACGTTTTGGATGTGAATAAGCCTCCCTCTTCGAGGGAGGTGGATTCGCCGCAGGCGAAGACGAACCTTGGTGCAGCGTATTCTGAAACAGATTATCATGCCGAAAGCTTGCTTCGATAAAGCAAGCTCGGCATGGTTTCAGAATACCTGTAGGGAGTGACACAGTCGCGCTATCATATCAACTGCAACCGCTGTGCAGAAGACGAATGCAATTGAACTCCCTCAGTCAGCTTCGCTGACAGCTCCCTCAAAGAAGGAGCCTCAAGGAAAACTTGTTAGATGCGACTAACGAAAAAATGAGATTTGAGAGGAGAAAAACCGGAAGGGAAAGGCTGAAAAAATTTTTCTATACCGTAATGCGTTTGGAATGGGATAGGATTGTGGAAACAACAACGACAGAAAAAGCTGTTAATTGCTGCCAAAAATGGCGGCTTTTTTTGCATATTCGTATGAAATGGGTGGAAAGATTCTGTGAAAACAGAAGGAGTAAATATTGCAAAAAAGGATAAATAGGAAGTGAAAAACAGGAAAAAACAGGTAGTTTTGTAACAGCTGGTTACAAAGAAAAAATTCAAAATATGTTGAAATGCGATATTTCTTGTGGTATATATTAGTCAAGGGATGAGCAAAGGCTAACTATCTACGGGGGTCTTGGTCAACCTTACACCGGTGTTTATGAATGAAAAAACGAAAGTGAAAAGGAGGAACTTTTTCATGAAAAAATTGTTTAAGAAGCTGGCTACGCTTGCTATGGCAGCGGTTATGATGGTTGGTGTAGGCGCTGCTGCATTTGCAGTAGACGCAGGTACGTATGATGTTAATGCAACGCTGTGCAAGGATGCTGCTGGTACGCAGACATCTATGGGCAATAGCGGCATCGCCAGCATTGAGGCAACATTCGATGGCAACGGCAATGTAGACATTACACTGGTTTCCAAGCCGGTTTCCTATGATGGAGAAACAGGTCAGCTGGATTCGTTCACGCTGTATGACAAAATGGGCATCGATTATAAGGCAACGCAGAACGCTGGCGATGACCTGACATTCTACATCACCGGATTCCCGGCAGATGATTTTGCTGTAGGTAAAGTTCTGACCGGAGAATTTACATCCTATATCAGCATCATGGGTACACGGACCGGTTATCTGAGAATTGACGGCCTCACATTGAAGCCGGCTGCATAAGACCAGACGGGCGAAATTACAAACGAACAACAGCCGAAGAGGGCGGAAGGTAGATGCCTTCCGTCCTCTTTCTTTCATTATGAGCTTATGAGGAGAAACCCAAGATGAAAAGAAAAGTTAGGAAAATAACGTCTGCGTTTTTGGCGTTGGTGATGCTGTTTGCTTGCCTTCCGTGGGATGCTTATGCTGTCGAGGACGGTGGGCAGAATACCGCCGATACGATGGAAATTGGAAAAACGTATCTTGTTCCCATCACCAGATATGACAAATATGGATTAGATATTGACTGGGATGCCACAGGAACCGACATGGAGTACGGCAAGGACAATGTAGCGCAGATGGCGAAGGTTGTGCGGAATGCCGATGAAACGTTCACTGTGACATTGCAGTGGGCGGTTTATAATTATCTGGACGCTGTGCAGTTTTACAGACAGGACAAGCTGGCAGACGATACCATTAGACCCATGGATCTCAGCATGGGTACGTTTAATATTCCAGATACATTTAAGATTGTCTTTCAAGGCGCGGGCAGTAGATATGAGCCGTTTGAGTATAGGGAGTATATGCTCAAACTTTTTCAAGAAAATGAGAACGAAAATTACTATCAGAATGTAACAACAACCACGGATACAGACAAAGAAATTTCATATATTACATTGACAATTGACAGCTTGGATAAAAAGCTGTATTTTAATGCGCTGGAAACCTGGAAATATGCAGCATATGGAGGATCGGTTACAGTTCCACCGAGGCCATCGACTGCGGGAGAGGAAAAGGTTTTAGAAGCCTGCCGAGAGTGCATCACACATGGCGCGTTTGGATTTGAAACCGATCAAATGGTTGCAGCGGAAGAGCTGTCAGCATTCACCTCTGACAATACGTCTTTCCGTGTGGAAAGGGCTGCGGCTGCTACTAACCTCAATGGCGGTGTCGAATCCAGCGATGAAACTGCAAGCACGGTTGCGAACATGTTAGCCGAAGCGGTTAAGATTGAACAGAAGGACGAGGCGATAGAAGCGACATTTACGCTGAGCGATTCAGAAGGAATAACCAGCGTAGGAGAAGCGACAACCAGAACACCGGTTGACTTAAGCGGTGCAGTACTTGGCCAGAGAGATCATTATATGGGGTATATGTCACGGGCATATCGAAGCATGAATTACACCGATGTGACGATAGACGATGCAGGGGAATTTACGCTGACGTATTCTTCGGCGGATGAGGCCGCATGGGGGAAAATCATTAAGATCGTCAAGGGCGACACCATTTACCAGTTTACGTTAGGCTTGCTTGCAACTGTAGTGGACAATAATACCACATTTACAACCGACGGCATGTGCTTTACCACCTCGGCAGACAATCTGAGCAGTGATGCAGTGTTCCAGTCCAATCCGCTCACAGAGGGCGAGGACTATGACAATATACAGCTCCTGCTCAAGGGCTTTACCAAAAACAACGTCATCTACCAGCCGACGCTGACCTGCAACGGGGAAGCCGTATCGCCGAACGAAAACGTTGACGTTTCCATCGACATTCCCGAAGGCTGGGATGCCAGCAACGTCAAGCTGTATTATCTCCGCGGCACGCCGACAAACGGTGCGGTAGAGGATGTGACAAAGGTTGCAGGCAACAGCTATTCCATCCAGAACGGAACGTGCGTATTCAACACGGAGACGCTGAATGATACGGTCTATGTCCTGTTTGAACAGTCGGTAGAATCGGATATCCGGAATCTGGAGGACGGCGTGTATGCTGTCGATATTACCTCATGGAATGCGACACAGACCTCAGAGGTATCGATGAGCAACGCCGCAATTGAAAGAAACAGCTCCTTCCTCTCTGTAAAGGATGGGGTGTATACGCTGTATTTCAGCTTGCAGGGCATTCCGATCGGCAGCAAGTTTGGATATGCACAGCGTCTGCTGTATAAGGATGATAAAAATAAGAATCAGGAGTTTACGTATTATAGCTGGTTTACAAAGAATGACAGCGTATATCAGGTAGACGGCTATGGTACGAAGTATGGACTGTATTATCCAATGACAGTTTCGTATCAGATTCCTTCCAGCAGTTTGACGAGAAACAAATATCAGGTGGAATTTTGGGTTCCGGTTATGGACGAGATCAGCGGGTATACCCCCGGCTCGGGCAAAGGTTCGCGCACCGCGCTGCTCAAGTTCTATAATCTCAAAAAACTTGACGACAATACGGAGCTGCCAACCTACGAGCCGTCGTTCCTGCTCAAGAGCGTCGAGGACGCGGAGGTGTTCACCAATGCTCAGTACACTGAAATGTATGACGCAGAGACATTCAAAGACCTGCAGGCAAAGGTAACTGACGCACGCGCGATCCTCTCGGACGAAGCAAAGCAGACAGGCGAGGCAATTTACAACAGCAGCACGGAACTGGACGCCGCTGTTCCGGTTATGCTCAAAACCTCTCTGGAAGCGATGATTTCCCGCGCAAAGGCATTGAAGGAATCGGATTATACCGCAGACGGCTGGGCAAACGTACAAAGTACGCTGGAAACTGCCGTTACGGTCAACAATAATGCGTCTGCAACCCTCGCCGAGCAGGATGATGCGCTGCAGAAGCTGTATGCCGCAGTAGAGGGCCTGATCGAGCAGGTTGACAAGGCTGCTTTAAAAGAAAAGCTGGATGCGGCGAACGCTGCGCTTGCGCAGACAGACAAATATACACCGTCCAGTCTTTCCACACTGGAAACACTGGTTACTGCGGCACAGAAGGTCTATGACGATACTGCTGCAACGCAGAACATGGTCAACGAGCAGACAACTGCGCTGGAGTCCGGCATCACCGCTCTCATCGAGCAGGCAGATAAATCTGATCTGCGTACCAAGTACGACGAAGCGCTTGCCATCTATAAAAAGGGCAACGATGCAGGTATCTATGATAAGAGC
This sequence comes from Eubacteriales bacterium, assembly GCA_030524285.1. Lineage (GTDB taxonomy): Bacteria > Bacillota > Clostridia > Oscillospirales > Butyricicoccaceae > Butyricicoccus_A. The sequence continues at coordinate 4,472 of JAUNGQ010000016.1, read as the reverse complement.
TTATGGAACGCCTTTGAAACTGCTGTCAACACGGCAAAGAAGGTAATCAATGACGGCGATGCAACCGCCAGCGAAGTAGAGGCCGCACGCACCGAGCTGATCAATACGATGAACAACCTGACAGTCTCGGTAGATAAGAGCGCGCTGACCGAGCTGATTGCAACCGTTCTGAAAATGGATGTCAGCGGCTACACAGAGGAAAGCGTTGCGGCGCTGCAGGCGGCGCTGGATGCAGCACAGGCTGCTGTGGATGATGAAAATGTATCACAGACAGAAGTAAACAAGCTTTATGAGTCGCTCAGTGCCGCTGCTGATGCACTGGTTAAGGCAACTGACAGCAACACCGTCTATGATGGAACCTATACCATCTTCGGACGCCTGTGGCAGGCGAACCGCGATATCCCGGACAACTGGACAGATTCGGATGCCGAAGGGGCTTCGATGGGCGATAATGCACTGAACAACACAATCCAAATGACCGTCAAGGATGGGAAAGCAAGCCTCAATCTGGAGTTTGTCCAGAATGTGTACACCCTCTTTGGCGAAGAGCAGTATGGTTATCTGAAGAACCTGAGCTATTACCCGGGCTATACGGATACTGCTATTCCCAGTGGACTTACGTCAACTCCTGTTACCGTCAAGAGCTACTGGGAGGATGAAAACGGCAATCGCATCAGCGACAGCTATGGCACGGATTATCCGAGGTATATGGAGCTTCCACTGGAAAATCTGGGACAGAGCCTTGTTTGGGTACAGGTATATGTACCGGTTATGGAATCCATCTCCGCCGGCACGGGCACACAGCTTGCAAAGCTGGTACTCGACTGGGACAGCAGAGTACAGACCAGCGGTATCAATACGGATAAAACAGCGCTGAATAACCTGATTGCTCAGGCAAAGGAAATTTCGCAGGGCAACGCTTCCGAGGAAGCATTTGCCGCATTGCAGTCTGCAATTGCCTCTGCTGAGAGTGTCAGCAGCAATATGAACGTCGATCAGAAGACTGTCGATGCGACAGTCGAGATGTTACAGGCAGCAATCGATGCCGTGACAATTGATCCTACCACAGTCGATAAGACTGAGCTGGAAAGCCTGATTCAGAAGGCACAGGGCTATGTGGACGATGAAACTGTCACATATTCCGAAGCAACCCTGGATGTGCTCAAGAATGCACTGGAAAAGGCAAAACAGGTCAATGAAAACGATCAGGCAACACAGAATGAGGTAAATGCGGCTGTACGCAACCTGAAAAACGCGATCAATGGATTGGTTTCCACATCGGATAAGACTGCACTCAAAAACGCTATCGACGCAGCAAAGAAAATCCTTGCGGATACCGATTCGTATACCGCTGCTGCACTGGATGCACTCGGCAACCTGACCGAACAGGCGCAGGATGCATACGACAGCACAAATGCTTCGCAGAGTGAAATGGATGCATTGACCTCCGCTCTCAACTATATGGTGAACCATATCGAAAAGGTTGCTGACAACAGTGTCAACAAGGATTCCCTTGCCAAGATGCTGATTGTTGCCGCAAATATGGCTGGCAGAGATTCTGTATATACAGCAGATTCCATCAAGGCGCTGAAAAATGCCATTGAAGCTGCACAGGCTGTGTATGACGACAAGTCCGCAACCGAGGCTGAGGTTCGGGCACAGGTTTCCGCGCTCACCACTGCAATCCTTGCACTGGAGCAGAAATCGACATCCGGCACCAATACAAATAACGGCGGCAAAGATGACAACAACAATAACAATACAAACAACACAAACAACACAAGCAACAATGATTCCAAGCTGGATGTGAAGAATCTGGCCGACGGCGTATACTACGTCACCGGCAAAATGGTCAAGGTAGATAAGTCCACACTGTCTATGAGCAACGACGCAATCAACCATACCATCAAGCTCACCGTCAAGGATGGCAAGTATACCATCACAATGGATTTCAAGGGCCTGACCGTGGGAACCTCTTTGGGCTACCTCAGCGAGCTGAAATACTTCAAGACGGGCTATACCACCGATGGCTATGGCAACCCACAGGGCGATACGGCATCGGTTGCAGTTGATGCTTATCAGACGGACAGCAGCGGAAATAAGATCTCCGATAGCTACGGCACGGATTATCCTGCAACTGTCACGTTTGAGCTGATCTCTGAGGCGCTAAGCGATGGTTATGTCCCGCTTCAGGTATTTGTTCCGATCATGGAGAAGATTGCGGCCGGTACAGGTACACAGCCGGTATATCTGTCTCTGGATTGGAGCACGCTCTCCACTACCAATACCAATAACGGCACAACCAACCCGACGAATGGTACAACCGGCACAACTGGCACTACCGGCACAACCGGTACTACCAGCACGCTTGGAACATCTACGCTGCCGAGCAGCAATTCTACTGGAACCACATCGCTGACTGGAAAGACCGGAACCACAAGTCTGACTGGCACCGGTACGAGCACCGGAAAGAGCAGCGGTCTGACATCTGCTTCCAGTGTAAAGACAGGCGATACACAGCCGCTTACCGGCTGGCTTGCACTGCTGGCAATCTCCGGTATTGCACTTGCTGTGCTGCTTGTGGAAAAGAAGTTCCGTAAAGGCAAACCGTGAGAATCGTAGGAAAGGAAGACCATGAAGAAAGTGAAGAAAAAACTTCGCGCTGGTTTTCTGGCAGTGGCGCTTGCCCTCTTTCTGGGGGCAGGCATTCCTGCTGTTCCGGCGCAGGCGGCCGGCGGAACAGTGTATACCTGTTCCATTACCGGATGCTATTCCCATCCGGTCACCGGCACAATTGAAGATTCCGGAGGACAGTCAAGCTATGAAATCGGGCAGTCAATGGTTGCCAGCGCCGTATATACCTCCGGTATTCTGGAAGTAACTGACAGCGGACAATATTATGTCACCATACGTATGAGCCTGATGGATTACACCAGCAATCACCAGTTCTGGGTACAAAACGTTGGAGATTCCGGCTGGATGAGCGGTGCAGTCGGTACAACCGGAACCGGTACGGATTCCAATGGCTCTACAGCGGATATCTGCATACAGGTGCCGAGTGAAAACTGTGTGATCCGCTGCTCCATGTATGTGGAGCCGATGGGAAGAAGCGTTATCTTTTATATATATCCCAGCAATTATGCAGCAGGCAATAATACGGACATGCAGGCCACTATTGTCACGGAAAGTGCTGGGGCCGGTAGCTCTGGCGATAGCACGGCGGCAGGCTCGAACGGCAGTACCTCCTCCGGCGGCAGCACCGCCACAACCTCAGGCACAACCAGTGGTACAACAGCCTCGACAGGCACAACCAGCGGAAGCACATCAACTGGAACCGGCAGTACATCGCTGCAAAGCAGTACATCGGGCAGCACAAGCGGCAGTACAGATGGTACATCAAGCACGGCACCGGCATTGCAAAGCAGTTTGACAACCGATTCCGGATTAACCAGTGCATCGGTAGGCACTGAGGGTGGAAGCGACGATTCCACCCTCAGTCAGGCGGAGGGCCTGAGCCTGTCTACCGCAGGAGATGCCGACAAGGATGGCGACACAACGTCCGGCGGTTCTTCGGCAGGAAGTAGTGTTTTTGCCATTGCAGCGGCATTTACAAGCTCAGCGTTGATTTTGATCTGTGCTGTTGCCGGTCTTGTCTACTTCTTCCGCAAAAACTGGTATCGATGGGGCGGTGGCGAGTATGATGACGAATAACAAGCGGGGCTGCTGTATTGCAGCAGCTTTGCTGCTGTCATTGTCGCTGCTGACCGGCTGTGTGGATCAAAGCCAAGGCGCTTCGGCTGGCAGCGGCGAGGTCACACAGGTGGATACCACCGATGTACAGACCATGCTGCAAATCAACGATCCGGAGGAAAAGGCGGCTGTGGAAGCGGCAAAGAAAAAGGTTGCCGCTATGAAGGAGGAGCCGAGGATTATCGCAACCTCCCCGGCAACAGCGGATATCTGCAATAAGCTGGATTTGGAGCTGGTAGGTATCTGTACCACGGCATATGACCTGCCGGAGCGGTATCAGGATCTGCCGGAGATTGGAACCGCGATGAGTCCGGATATGGAGATTGTGTCCTCTCTGGATCCGGATTGGATTCTGGGGCCGTCCTCTCTGCAATCCGACTTACAGCCGAAATATGAAGCGATTGATACAGACTGGGCTTTTTTGAATCTGAAAAGTGTGTTTGGTATGTATCGTTCCATTCAGGAGCTGGGCGAAATTTTCGACAGAGAAGAGGAAGCACAGATTCTGGTAGACGAATTTACAGCGTTCTATGAGGAATACCAGACAAAGAACGAGGGCAAGGAAGGCCCAAAGGTTCTGATTCTTATGGGACTTCCGGGTTCGTATATCGTGGCGACAGAAAATTCCTATGTCGGAAGCCTTGTGGAAATGGCAGGCGGACAGAATGTTTATGCCGGTACGGATTCGGAATTCCTGACCATCAACACAGAGGACATGAAGG
>JAUNGQ010000008.1 GCA_030524285.1 Eubacteriales bacterium | reverse complement strand
TGGCCGGGGAAACTTTATATTTTTTCACTGTCCTCTTGACGGGGAGCGGTTCACAATGTCCGCCGCCTTCTTTTTATGCATATAAAATTTTACATCGTATAAACCTTGATGGTTTCATATACCTCATAAGCTTCCTTCATGGTAGCCATCTGAGAACCCGGCAGCATAACCGATGCAGTGCCCATCGCTACTGCAAACTTGGCAATCTCCTCATAGGACATTCCCTGATTATAGGCATGTGCAATTGCACCTACCATAGCATCACCAGAAGCAATCGCACTCTTGTCTGCCGGACCAGCGTCCGCCACAACATAGAGCGGTATTTCCTCCGGATTCAGGAAAATCGCACCATTCCAGCCAAGGGATGCGCAGATTGTCTGTGCCCCCTGCTCTAACAGCGGCTTCGCATGGATATATGCTTCCTCCGGATCATGTGTACGCGCAAGGCCGGTCAGCTTTGCCAGCTCTACCGTATTCGGCTTGATAAAATCCGGCTTATATGGCAGCGAACTGCGCATCGTATCGCCGTCACAGTCAACCAGCAGAGAACAGCCAGCCTTTTTGATAATCTTGATAATTTTAAGATACTGTTTTTCCTTCATGCCGCGCGGAATGCGTCCGCACAAAACAAATAGATTACTGGGATCCAGGTACAGCTTCAGCTTTTCCAGAAAACGCAGATAATCCTCATCCTCTACTGCGGTGCCCGGCTCATTAAAATCTGTATGACTGCCATCCGGATGTACAATCTGGGTATTGGTACGTGTCTCACCCGTTACATCGGTAAAATCATGCGTGATACCGAGTGCAGTTAATGCATTTTTCAGAGAGCGGCCATTATTTCCGGCAGTAAATCCGAGTGCAACACATTCTCCCCCAAGCGAACGAATTGCCCGTGAAACATTGATGCCGCGTCCACCGACTTCAACGTAGCTCTGAACAACACTGTTAACAGCGCCAAACTCTACTGGCTCATCAACAATCAAAGTACGATCAATTGCCGGATTCAACGTTATCGTTATAATCATTGGATAAACCCCTCCTGCTCTTACTAAATTGGGACGCACGGTTTATCTTGTAGTCCTATTTATATTGTACAAAATTTACGGTTTATTGTAAATGGAATTTTAAAATAAAGTGGATTTTTTTCTGTTAAAATTATGGTACTTTCCGGCAATTTCCTCAGCATAACGCAAAAAAATTCATTAGATTTGCGATATACACGAATGCGAGAACGCAATTACCCGCTGATTTCATGCGCTTCCTCTTCGGATGCATATAATTCCTGCCGGATAACATTAAATAAATCCTCAGCCATAATCAGGATATTGTGAATTTGCGCCTCTGTAATTTCAAACGGCAAATCTGTCGGATACCTCGTCTCAATATAATAGTTATTCAGCGCGGCGCTTTCTCCAAGATACCGGGAAAAGCGTTCATCTACTGTAGCTGCCTGCCGACATAAAAACGTCAGGTTATGCCCATCAAAATGGCGTCCCAGTTTGAACAGTAGATAACCCTTCAATGCCTTTTCAATTGCCTGCTGGCAATGGAAGGCAACTGCCATTTCATCGCCGCCCCATGTCAGCAGGATACGGGCACTCTGTAAGTCACTGAGTGCTTTTTCCAGCCATTTATAATAATATTGGCTGTCTGTATTACCCTTGCGCCGTCTCGCCATAGAGCACCGTTCCCTTCTTTTCAATCGCAGACGCATAGCTTCCGGTATCCTGCAACAGCGTCTGCCATTCATCTGTATGATACAGCAGGAACTGTACCGGAATCGGCATATTGATTCTGAGATACAACTTGTTCAGCAGCGCCTTTTTATCACATTCATCCAAAATAATACAAAGATCCGCTGACTTCAAATCCCGGCTGTCCACGACAAATTTTTCACCATATAAAATTACACGGCGCGGCTCACAACAGGCCAGCACACAATCCAGAAGCTCCTTACGATTCACAGTCCTTCTCCTCCCTTTTCCGGCTCAAAGTGTTGAAAAGATCACTTCTGCCTGCACCTTTTCTTTTTCCCCTTCAAAAGCAGAAACACACAGGCTGTTGGCTGTGCCTGCTCCGCGCCGGATATTCAGCACAGCCCCGCAAATGGTTTCCGCAATATAATTAACCTGAAGCTGGGAAACCCAACGTTTTTCATCTGTTTCCAAGCCAAAGGCATCTGACAGGATATCCACAGCCTTCACATTATTCAGATGCCGGTTCACATCAATATCACTGTACCGTACCACACGGTCAAAGCACGGCTCCAGCTCATCAGACCGAATTGCTTTCAGCGTTTCCGTAAAACCGGTATCCTGTTTGTCAAAGCCCAAACCAAGTACTTTCGGGCGCATCAGACGGCGTGTCTCCAAGTTGACAATGGCCCAGATCGTAAGAGCATGTCCGATGATCCCCTCTTCTGCCTCAATCACAAAATCACGATACCACGATGCCCCACGGATTTCACGCGCCAATGTAGTCAATCGGATGGTTTCATGTGGACGCAGTGGCCGTTTCATCTGATACTTCAAGCGAGAAAGTACCCAAAATGCTTTTTTCTCTGCCAGCCATTCGCCGGAAAGCCCCATAACTTCCGCATGACAGGTTGCAATATCCTGCATAAATTCAACGATCGCAGATGGACGTGCCATACCTTTTGTATCGATATGTCCGATATCAAGTACATATTCCTTCGTCATTTGAAACGCAGACATCCTGATTCCTCCCGTTTTTCTAATGTCTCTTTCTTGTTTAGTATACCTCATTTGTGATGAAAATGAAAGCCGCTACATTGCCGAATCATACAAAATATGGTAGACTGAAATTAGCATAAGCTGGGCCTGTACCGCGTAGGATGTATCAGGAAATGGAGGGATTTGGATGAAAAAACTGTTCCTGCTTACCATTGTGTTTATTGTCCTCGTCTGCGGTATGGTATGCTATTCTACCGGCTACACACCGTTGGATTTTTTAACAATCCTCTTTTCCAATTCCATCGTCACAGAAGACACAGCGGAAGGGAGCGGCTTTGTTTCTACCAAACAGTATCAGATGTCTTCGGTAAAGGAAACCCGTGCGGTCTGGGTTGCAACCGCATACTCTATTGATTACCCTTCCACCCAAACCACGAATGAAGCGGAATTGAAAGCGGAATGCGACGAAATTTTGGACAACATTGCGGCCTGCGGCGGCAATACAGTTTATTTACAGGTTCGTCCATCTGCGGATGCACTGTATTCCTCCAGTCTGTTTCCATGGAGCCGGTATCTGACAGGAAGCTGCGGTACTGCACCGGAAAATAGCTTTGACCCATTGGAATACTGGATCACGCAGGCACATGCCCGAAACCTACGTCTGGAAGCGTGGATCAATCCTTACCGCATCTGTGCGGGAGAATATGCCAAAACAGATTTCAATTCTCTGCCTTCGGATTCTCCTGCCAAGCAACATCCCGAATGGGTTGTAGAATGCGAGGGAAGCTACTATTTTAATCCAGGACTGGCCGAAGTCCGGCAGCTGATCTGTGACGGCGTTGCTGAAATTGTCAGCAACTACGCTGTGGATGGTATACAGTTCGATGATTACTTTTATCCCTCTACGGATTTCGACGATGCAGATGCATATTCTGCTTCCGATACCGAGCTTTCGATTGCAGACTGGCGGCGCGACAATGTCAATCAGCTTGTCCAGCAGGTTGGACAAACCGTACATGAGAAAGCGATCCATTCCAACTGCCAATTCGGTATCAGCCCTTCCGGTATCTGGCGCAACAAAGGTATCAATTCATTTGGCGGAAGCGATACAAACGGCTATGAGCACTATACTTCGTCCTATGCCGATTCCATTACATGGATTAAAAATGGTTGGATTGATTATATCTGCCCGCAGATTTACTGGCACATTGGTGACAACACAGCAGATTTTGAAACCTTAGCCAACTGGTGGTCCCGTCAGGTTATCAACACTGACGTCAAACTGATTCTTGGTCTGGCAGCCTATAAAATCGGAGATGAAACCTATGGCTCTGTTTGGAAAACCGACGGCTGTGCAGAAATTGGACGGCAAATTGATCTCTCCCGCAGCATCAACGGCATCCATGGCTGTGCGCTGTTCAGCTATCGCAATTTGACGCAAACCGATGGACTCAGTAGTATCGTAACACAACAATGGGGAAATTAAACCTATGAACAAAGCTCCCTTCCACGGGAGCTTTCTTTGTGATCCATTTAGTTTTTCTTTGCCGCATAATCCTCGCACTGGTTGCGATGCGCACAGGTTTCACAGGAATGCTCGTCTGTTTCCACGCAGCTTTCCGCTTCTTTTGTTTTCTTTTCGCTTTCCAGCATATGAACAAATAATGCGCCAACCTGCATATCTGCATCACCATATGCGCCCGGAAATGGCGCAATGCCTACCTGCATCAACTCCATCTGCGCAGGCATATCGATTTTTCCACAGACAAGAATACCAATCCCCTGCTCCTTGAGCAATGCGGTACGCAATTCATGTCCGTCTTCCCCATGAACATCGACAATTTCCATGTTTACAATGCGGTCCTGTTCAATCGTATATACTTTAAACTGCTTTGTCTTGCTGAAGCTCTGACATACCTGCCCGTTTTCATATGCTGCTGCAATTTTCATATGTATTCGACTCCTTTTGTTTCTCTCATCGTAATCTTATCACATGGCGCACAGCTTCGCAAGCATCCTGATATAAAAACAGCCCTCTCTGCCAGCAGAGAGGGCTTTCGGTTATGCAGTTTGTCTCAATCTTGTCTGGAATGCTACAGCAGTTGTACCTGTCATATGGATTAGGGAGCAAACAACGGTTGCCAGTACACGGCAGATATGAGAAATATCGTCATTGATGCTGTGAGACGCCTGTGCAACATAGCTTCGGTGCTGTTCGATCAGAAACGCAATCAAGGCATCCGGTGTCTGCGGAATCCTGTTCCACATCTCCCTTGCCCAGTTATCAAATTTCGTTTTATTGATACGCCAGTAAATGGTCATACTGGTCTGTTTTTCATAAATATAGTGTGCCATCAGGTTTCCATGATAAATATCATCATTGTGTGGAAAGCTGAAAAAATCGGTAATATAATGGCAAATCACACCCAGCTCCTCGCTGAGCTTCGCACCATTCATTTCACAGATATGAAATCTCTGTATGAAATCCCGAATACGCTGCATGACTTCATCAAACATCAAAGACGGGTAATGCCGTTTTGTCAGATATTCTCCCTTCAAGTCCGGCTTTAAATTTCCAAAACAGAATGCCTTACGATCAAATGAAACGCCGTCTGTTTTTTCCACATAATCCAGCAGATAGTGTGCAACTGTTGTATGGGACACAGAATCCATCGGCATCATCTCCTTTGTTTTGTTGTTATTATTGTAGCACGCCTGACACAAAAGAAAAAGGGATTTTGTATGGAATTTTCTCCCATTTTTTTGCAACAGACATCGGATAGACACAAAAAAATATCCCAGCTCTCACTTTTCAGCAGTGAAAGCCGGAATAGCAAAAAATATTTCTGATTCTATCACAATGCGCGGAAATATTCCTTCTTATAGCCGATTTCGCCCTCCAGTGCACGGCGCAGCTGATTGCACAGCACTTCACGATCTCGATTCAGCGTCCCCTTGAGGGTAAGATAATTAGATGCATGGTTGGAACGAAAAACACTGCCCTCGCTGTCAATATGTTCCAGCATCAGCAGGGTTTCCTGCGCCACCTGTGGAGCTGTCAACAGCTGGAACTTTCCTTCCTCCCATTCCTTGCGCAACGGAACATCTCCTTCAAACATCAATGTCAACAGGCCGATATAATCCGGATTCATGCGGGAAAATGCATCTGCCGTACCAATGGCATGTTCCCGCCATAGTTCCGTACCGCCTAAGCCATTGATTGCCGTAACCGACAGCTTCATGCCTGCATCCTTTACCATCTGTCCGGCACGCACGATGTCATCTACACCGACGCCCTTGTTAATATGGGTCAGAACATCATCACACCCGGACTCCAATCCGAGATAAATCATCTTCAAGCCCAGAGAACGCAGTAGCTTGAGCTGTTCCGGCGTCTTGGTCAAGATACTCTTCGGTGAGCCATAGCTGGTAACACGGGTGCATTCCGGAATAACCCGGCGAATATGCTCCAAGATGACAACAAGGTCCTCTGTCCGGCGCATCAGGGCATCGCCATCTGCAAGGAAAACGCGTTCGATATGACGATAGGCCTGACGTGCAAGATCAAAGTCCTCCAGCACGTCTTCCAGCTTACGCAGATGGAACTGCTTTTCCTTATACATGTCACAGAAGGTGCATTTGTTGTGGCTGCAACCGATGGTTACCTGTACAATCAAGCTGTACGCCTCAGACGGCGGACGGAATACTCTTCCTTCATATCTCATAAAAAAGACTCCTTAACAATCAGAAATGATAGATTGCATATAGTATACCACATACCCTGCCATCTTTCCAGACAGAAAAAACAGGCAGTACAACAATGTCCCGCCTGTCTGTGCTTTTTGATTCGACAATTAGTCTTCGTCAGACTCCTCATCCTCTTCGGCTTCATCTTCAGCCTCTTCCGCTTTTTCTTCTGCAGGAGCTTCCTCCTCTGTTTCAGCCTCTTCAACCGGAGTCTCTTCGATGGTCATCTGCTCTTCTGCAGGAGCTTCCTCAACAGCTTCGCAAGCTTCGTTTTCAGCATTCATATCATCCAGCTCACTCATAGCCTTCAGTTCAGCTTCATGATAAACCTGCTCACTCTTGCTATGCTTGTAAGCAGCAACGCCTGCTGCAACTGCGCCCGCTGCCGCGCCTGCAACTGCAACACCAATGCCAATTTTCTTCAGACTATCGTTTTTCTTTGCACCCATTGTTAAAATCTCCCTCTCGCCGCGGGACTCCGCGGGTAATGATATTCATTTCTCCCGCCGACAAAATGCGGCGGCAAGGCTTCCATGACAACAGGGCAGCTTTACCGTCCCTGATTAGTTATATGTTACCACATTGCAATCCAATCTGTCAATCTTTCCATAAAATATTCCCAAATTTTCTTTTATTTCCATGCCAATTCCCAGCAAATACAACAATATTACGCAATCTGTGCGCTTTACAGGTTGACGATACGACAGAACGTGTTATAATGAAGAACGCAATTTTGACAGATTCTGTATATCTAAAAGCTTATGAGAATTTTAAGGTGAAAGCAATGAACTCAACTGGAAAGCACATGCCGCTTCTGATCGGTATGCGTACCTTTAAAACTGCCCTTGCCTGCGGACTTGCTGTTGTTGTGGGGTACACGATCAACAGTCCATATCCGCCATTTCTTGCCATCGGCGCACTGGGCTGTATGGATTCCTCTATTACAGCTTCCCTTCGTTCTGCCCGCGATATGATTTTTGGAAATCTGGTTGGCGCAATCCTTGCCATGATTTTCACGGTTGCCTTTACCGGACATTACGCACTTGGCTGCTTTATCGGTGTTATCATCATGATAACCGTCTGCAATCTCATGCATATGAAACCGGGTATTACAAGCCTTGCCTGCGTTGTGTTCTGTTGCTGTCTCAAGGACATTCCCGCGACAGGCAATGTGATCTATGGCCTGCTGCGTTTCCGTGACACTGCGATTGGTACCGGTATTGCGCTGGCAGTGAATATGTTTATCCGCCCGTATAGTGGCGCAAATCATACAAAAAAGGGGATTATCCGTGCGCAGCAGGCAATGCTTCCTTTGCTGGAAGAGCGTGTCCTGCGCGGACGTATCCCGGATCTGCGTGATCTGCGCAATAAAATGAATGATCTGGACCATAATATCAACATCCTTCTGGATGAGCGTATGAACAAGTCTCTGAAAAAATCAGAGGTTGCCCATCTGCGCGGCTGTCAACAGCTCAGCTGGAAAATGCGTGACGCGCTAATCAGTATTTGCAGCATCGATACTACTCCCAGCCCGTCCCCGGAAAATCTTGCCCGGATGCAGGCGCTCGGCATGAAATCACAAAGACAGAACAAGGATAATATTCTTGCAGGCGTCTGTGATGAAAACGATACCATCGTTTTCAATTACTACCTGAAAATCTTTCTGGATTCCAATGATTACCTGACCCAACTAATTGATCTGTAATGTATACCCAAGCCTCCCTCTTCGAGGGAGGTGGATTTGCCGCGCAGCGGTGGTGGACCTTGGTGCAGGTTATTCTGAAACAATGATCATGACGAAAACTTGCTTCTATAAAGCAAGTTCGGCATGGTTTTAGAATACCTGTAAGAAGTGAAAACGGAAATGGTTTTGTTACGTTAGCCGGGGGCTCGCTCTCGCTAACGCTCGGCTGCATTCAGCAGCACGCGACCCTCCGTCAGCTTCGCTGACAGCTCCCTCATGTGAGGGAGCCTTATTTTTATGCGTGCAGATTAAACCATGCGTTGCGTCCGGCATAACGCCCCTGTTCTCCCAGTTCTTCCTCAATACGCAGAAGCTGATTATACTTTGCCACGCGATCCGTTCTGGACGGCGCACCGGTCTTGATCTGTCCAGCATTCAGGGCAACTGCCAGATCCGCAATAGTGGTATCCTCTGTCTCTCCGGAACGATGGGAAATGACAGCTGTATAGCCTGCACGGTTTGCCATGGTTACGGCATCAATGGTTTCCGTCAGTGTACCAATCTGATTGACCTTGACCAGAATCGAATTGGCAACTCCCATTTCAATTCCATGATGCAGGCGACTGGTATTTGTCACAAACAGATCGTCACCTACCAGCTGGACTTTGTGGCCCAGCAACTCTGTCAACTGTTTCCAGCCTTCCCAGTCCTCTTCTGCAAGTCCATCTTCCAGCGAAATAATCGGATATTTTTCTACTAAGCCGGCCCAGTATTCCACAAGCTGTGCACGGCTCATTTTGGTTCCTGCCTTTGGCAGCTGGTAAAAACCGCCATCCTCCGGATGATACCATTCCGATGTCGCGGCATCCATAGCAATCATAAAATCAGATTCTATGCGGTATCCAGCGCGTTCGATTGCCTTCACAATCATTTCCAATGCCTGCTCATCGCTTTTCAGATTCGGTGCAAAGCCGCCTTCATCACCGACACCTGCCGCTGGCGTACCATTTTCCTTCAAAACATCGCGCAGTGTATGAAATACCTCAGCAGATTCCCGCAATGCTTCATGAAAATCTCCGGCGCCTACCGGCATAATCATAAATTCCTGAATATCTACGTTATTGGACGCATGTGCACCGCCATTGAGAATATTCATCATCGGCACAGGAAGTATCTTCGCGTTGACTCCGCCCAGATAAGCATATAATGGCATCCCAAGCACCTGTGCTGCCGCTCTTGCGGTTGCAAGGCTGACGCCAAGGATTGCATTGGCGCCCAGTCGTGACTTATTCTCTGTGCCATCCAGCTCTGTCATAATACCGTCCAGCTCCGGCTGGTTGGTTGCGTCCAGTCCAAGGACAGCCTCTGCCAGTTCGCCATTAACGGCTTCTACAGCCTTCAGAACGCCTTTTCCACCGTACCGTCGATTATCTCCATCCCGAAGCTCACAAGCCTCATACTGGCCGGTAGAAGCGCCGGATGGGACAGCTGCGCGTCCGACAATCAACTCCTCCTGGCCGCGTACCACTACTTCGACTTCAACCGTTGGATTTCCTCTGGAATCGAGTATTTCATGTCCCGCTACATCAACAATTTCAATTGCCTGTTTCATGGTTATTCTCCTTATGCTGCAATTTTGGACGGATGCCCTGCCGGAGAATGCTTCCACCGCAGGCAGAAGAAAACGGCAGACCGCGAAAGCCTGTTTTCACAGGAGCAATCGCAATCTGCCGCAAAAATCAGTTTCAGTCAGGTAATCACAGGACGTATACTATCATTTCCTCTGTCCGAGCCGATGACACAGACAGCCCCTCCAAGGATAGAGCCTTTCAAGGAAAGTCCTGTTGATCCACTGAAAATCAATCCATCAGGGACTTGCCATCCATCTCTGCCGGCTGCGGCAGGCCAAGTACCTGCAGCATCGTCGGCGCAATATCTGCCAGACGGCCTTCATGCAGGGTGCACGGATAACCAACAACGCAGAACGGAACCGGGTTGCAGGAATGCGCTGTAAACGGAGAAACACCATCCTCCTCCAGCATCTGGTCCGCATTACCATGGTCAGCTGTAATCATAGCAACGCCACCCATTTCCAGAATCGCGTCAACCGTCTTGCCGACACACTCGTCAACGGCATCTACTGCCTTAACAGCGGCATCAAATACACCTGTATGGCCTACCATATCACAGTTCGCATAGTTCAGAATGATGACATCAAACTTGCCGCTCTTGATTTCCTCAACAACCTTGTCGCATACCTTGTACGCGCTCATTTCCGGCTGTAAATCATAGGTTGCAACCTTCGGGGAAGCAATCAGATCACGGGATTCATTCTGATACGGAGCCTCGACACCGCCATTGAAGAAGAAGGTTACGTGCGCATATTTCTCTGTCTCGGCAATACGCAGCTGGGTCATACCATTTTCTGCAATATACTCGCCAAAGGTGTTGACCAGAGACTGCGGTTTAAATGCAATGTGCACATTCGGCATGGTTGCATCATACTGCGTCATGCAGACATAGTATACCGGGAAGCAGCCATTTCTGCGCTCGAAGCCGTCAAATTCCGGATCAACAAAGGTGCGGGTGATTTCACGCGCACGGTCCGGACGGAAGTTTGCAAAGATAATGGAATCGTTTTCCTGAATGCATGCATCCTTGGTAATCACAACCGGAACGATAAATTCATCGGTCACGCCTGCATCATAGGAAGCCTGCATCGCAGCAACCGGATCCGGGTTGTACTCGCCTTCGCCATATACCATAGCAGAATATGCCTTGACAACACGCTCGAAACGGTTGTCACGATCCATGGCATAGTAACGGCCTTCGATGGTTGCGATCTTACCGACACCCAGCTCGTCCATCTTAGCAGACAGCTGACGGATATAATCGATACCGGAGGTTGGCGGAACGTCACGTCCATCCATGAAGCAGTGTACAAATACCTTGGTCAGGCCATTTCTCTTAGCCAGTTCCAGCAGGCCGAAGATATGCTCAATGTGGGAATGCACGCCGCCGTCACTCATCAGACCATAGATATGCAGTGCACTGTCATGCTTTTTACAGTTTTCAACAGCGCCCATAAATGCTTCGTTCTCGAAGAACGGGCCATCCTGAATTTGCTTGGTGATGCGGGTCAGCTCCTGATATACCACGCGCCCTGCGCCGATATTGGTGTGTCCAACCTCACTGTTACCCATCTGACCATCCGGCAAACCAACGTCCAGTCCGGAAGCGCCCAGCTGGGTAGTCGGGTTTTCACCAAAAATACGGGTCAGGTTCGGATGTTTTGCAGCATGGATTGCGTTGCCCATATCGCTGTCGCGCAGGCCAAAGCCGTCCATAATAATGAGTATTAACGGTTTTTTCATAATTAACCTCGTTTCTCAAAATTTCAGTGTATCAAATCGAAGGGGAAATCGCTGCGCTGCTATTATTCAACATACTACCAGCATGTTCTCAACAAACGCCAGCAGCCCGAAAACAGCATATCGGCGGACCACCCGATGATGAAGCAGCCCGCCGATGATACATTCTAATAGATTATTCTGCTGCTGGAACCGGATCCTGTGCAGCTTCGATGATAGCGCAGAAGTCCGGAGCCTTCAGAGAAGCGCCACCGATCAGACCGCCGTCTACGTCCGGCTTGCTCAGCAGCTCAGCTGCGTTCTTAGCGTTCATGGAACCGCCATACTGGATGGTGATTGCACGAGCCGCACGAGCGCCGTACAGCTCTCTCAGGCAGTCACGGATTGCAGAGCAAACCTCATTTGCCTGATCAGCAGTAGCAGTCTTGCCAGTGCCAATAGCCCAGATCGGCTCATATGCGATAACAACCTTCTTGATGTCGTCAACGGACACACCCTGAACTGCGCACTTAACCTGCTTGCGAACGATCTCAGACCAAATGTCCTGTTCACGCTCTGCCAGAGACTCGCCAACACAAACGATCGGACGGAAGCCTGCTTCCAGAGCAACCTTAACCTTCTTATTTACAGTCTCGTCGGTTTCTGCAAAGTACTGACGACGCTCGGAATGACCGATGATAACATACTTAACGCCGCATTCCTTCAGCATATCAGCAGAAACTTCACCGGTGTAAGCGCCCTTCGGCTCAAAATGCATGTTCTCAGCGCCGATAGCAATCTTGGAACCCTTAGCAGCCTTAACAGCAGTCGGGATGTCAACATACGGTACACACAGTACCATCTCACACCACTTGACCTTGCTAACCATCGGCTTCAGCTCTTCGATCAGAGCCTTAGCCTGGCTCGGGGTCATGTTCATCTTCCAGTTACCAGCGATAATAGTCTTGCGATATCTGCGATTCATATTGGTTTTCCCCTTCCTGAAAAATCCTTGTTGTTAAAATTTATATTTCAGCGTTCTCCCCCATGGGGTTGAGGGAGAACGTCCTGAACAAAATTGATTATTTGTCCTGCAGGCAAGCAATACCCGGCAGAACCTTACCTTCCATAAACTCCAGAGAAGCGCCGCCGCCAGTGGAGATATGGGTCATCTTGTCCGCATAGCCCAGCTGCTGTACAGCTGCTGCGGAGTCGCCGCCGCCAATGATGGTAATTGCATCGGTCTGGCTCAGAGCTTCTGCAACTGCCTTGGTGCCAACAGCAAACTTCTCAAATTCAAATACGCCCATCGGGCCATTCCAGATGACAGTACCTGCATCCTTTACTGCATCGCAGTACAGCTCAACTGTCTTCGGACCGATATCCAGGCCCTGCCAGCCTTCCGGAATCTTGCCAGCTTCTACAACGTCAGAAGCAGCATCCGGTGCAAACTTGTCAGCGATAACAGTATCAACCGGCAGCAGGAGCTTAACGCCCTTTGCCTTTGCCTTCTCGATCATTTCGAGGGAATAAGCCTTCCAATCTTCCTCCAGCAGGGAATCACCGATGGCGCCGCCCTGTGCAGCAGAGAAAGTATATGCCATGCCGCCGCCGATGATGATGGTATCAGCGATTTCCAGCAGGTTGTTGATAACGCCGATCTTAGAAGAAACCTTGGAGCCGCCCAGAATGGCAACCAGCGGACGCTTCGGTGCAGCCAGTGCACCACCGATGACATCCAACTCCTTCTGAATCAGATAGCCGGAAACTGCCGGCAGATAAGCTGCTACGCCAGCGGTAGAAGCATGCGCGCGGTGTACAGTACCGAATGCATCGGATACATAAACGCCATCCTCACCAGCCAAATCAGCCAGCGCCTTAGCAAATTCCGGATCGTTCTTGGTCTCGCCCTTGTCATAACGCAGGTTCTCCAGCAGCAGAATTTCGCCCGGCTTCAGATCAGCAGCCTTTGCCTTTGCGTCTTCGCCAATGATATCCTTTGCCAGAATAACGTCCTTGCCCAGCAGCTCGCTCAGGCGTGCAGCAACCGGTGCCATGGAAAGCTCCGGCTTCCATTCGCCCTTCGGCTTACCCATATGCGAACATGCAATAACAGCAGCATTCTGCTCCAGCAAATACTGGATCGTCGGCAGAGCTGCACGGATACGCTTATCATCGGTGATGACGCCGCTTCCGTCCTTAGCCATCGGGACATTGAAGTCACAGCGCAGCAGTACCTTCTTGCCCGATACGTCGATGTCTACGACACTTTTCTTATTGTAGTCCATTGTATAACACTCCTTAAATAACTGGAACAACGTACTCATCGAGGTGAAAACATAAAAATTGTTGTGTTTTCACTGAAAAATTATACCGTCTTATGACGTACTTTTCAAGATACTTTTATGAAAAAATAACCAATTTTACGAATTTTTTTAATAAAAAACAGAACTCAGGCCCTCGGAGCTCCCCGAAAAATGATGCCCAGCGCCTGCGGACCGGTGTTTGAGGTCACCATAACACCCAACGGACCACGTTCTACGCCGGCAAAACCTGCCTCCAGCAATTTGCTTTCCAGCGCTGCAATCTGCGCCTCAGGGACAGCGCCATGTGCAATATGCGCGATCTGATGCTCCTTGTCCACGGCATCCTTGACTACCAGCTCAGCCAGCTTCCCGGCGACTGCCTTATCCCCACGTACCTTGCACATAACATCTACCGAACCGTTAAAGACAACAGCGATCGGCCTTAGGCCCAGTGCATCACCGACAAAAGCCGCACCGCCGGAAATACGTCCGCTCTTGCGCAGGATACGCAAATTATAAATGCCGACATATGCCTTCATGCCCTTCATCAGGCTGTTCATCTCTGCCAGGATTTCCGCAAACGACTTACCTTCTGCACGCATTTTTGCGCCCGTAACGACTACTTTTCCATAAGTATAGGAGTAGCACAGGGAATCAATCAGCTCGATAACCATATCTTGTCCATATTCATCGTAAAACATGTCTCTTGTGATGCAGGCAGCCTGATACGTGCCAGAGCCTTTGCTATTGATCAGGACGCCGACAACATGCGTGCAGCCATCTTCCTTTGCCTTTTTATAAATATTCAGAAAACTCTCCATGCTGACCTGCGAGGTCTGCGGGAAATCCTTGCTCTCCATCAGGAGCTTCCAGTATTCCTCCGGTGAGATTTCATAATATTCCAAATAAGTCTTGTCCTCCACCGTGACCCGCAGCGGAGCAATCTCAATATTCCAGCGTTCCGCCTCCTCATGTGTGAGGTCTGCTGCAGAGTCTGTAAAAATACAAATCTTTTCCATATATCTATACCTCCGGAAACGGTCCTGCACTGCGCAGGTCCGCGAAATCATTCTGCCGCAATGCTTCATATGCCACGACAGCAACACTGTTGGACAAATTCAGGCACCGCGCGCCCTCCCGCATCGGAATGCGCACACAGCGTTCCGGATTGGCTGCAAGCAGTTCTTCCGGCAGGCCCTTTGTCTCCTTGCCAAACAGCAGATATGCATCCGGCGGATATACCACATCGGTATGCCGCTGCTTTCCCTTGCTGGTGGCATAAAAATATGTGCCATTGGGATTCTTCTCCCAAAATTCCGCCAGCGAATCATAATAACGCACATCGAGCAGATGCCAGTAATCCAGTCCGGCACGCTTGAGCTGCCTGTCTGTAATTTGAAAACCCAATGGCCCTACCAGATGCAGCACACAACCGGTCACCGCACAGGTACGCGCAATATTCCCAGTATTCTGTGGGATTTCCGGTTCTACCAAAACAATGCCCAGCATATTCCAATTCCCCTTCTTCAAACAGACGGACGGATAGCCGAATAGATACCCTTACCGCTTTATTTTAATAATATGCTATTTTCTCGTCTATTTCAAGAAAGATTTGTTTAAAATTGCGAAAATACTGCGATTTTTTCCTTGATTTTAGCATTTTTCCGGTATAGAACAAAAAAAGCCTCCCTCTAAGAGGGAGGGAGGAGTGTAATGTAAACGGTTTTGTTACGTTAGCCGGTGGCTCGCTCACGCTTACGCTCGGCTGCATGCAGCAGCACGCGATCCTCAGTCACGGCAAAGCCGTGACAGCTCCTTCATCTGAGGAAGCCTTTTGGTTCGTACAAATCATTTGTTTTTCATCACTTCAAAATATTTTCTGGTATGTTCAATATCCGCTGCAATGGCCTGCTTGAGCAGCCCACTGTTGTCAAACTGCCTTTCCGGACGCAGGAAATGCAGCAGCTCAACCTGTATGAGCTTGCCATATAAATCACCGTCAAAGTCCAAAATATGCGGCTCAACACACGCCTTGTCACCCAGTCCAAACGTCGGATGAACACCGATATTGGTCACAGCAATATGTGCTGCACCATCTGCCACAACACGGGATACATATACGCCAAACGGTGGTGCCTGCATTTCCTGCGGCAACTCCAGATTTACGGTCCGGTAGCCGAGCGTACGTCCGACACGCCGTCCATGCTGTACCACGCCCGCAATCGTGTACGGATGCCCCAGAAATTCTGCCGCACGCTCCATATTGCCCATGGCAAGCTGCTGACGGATATACGTCGAGCTGACAACAATATTGTCAATCTTGACGCTTTCCACAATATCACAGCCAACGCCCAGCCGTGCGCATTCCTCCTGCAGGCGTTCCGGTGTTCCCTGTCCGCGATAGCCAAACCGGTTGTTACGCCCCGTGATAATCCAACATGCATGGAACTGTCCTACCAGTATATCATCGATAAATTTTTTCCAGTCCATATTGCGCAGTTCTTCATTAAACCGTGCAAAAATGACCTCATCTACGCCACCGCGTTCCCGAATCTCCGCGCCTCTGCGTGCTTCCGAAGTAATCAACGGAACAGGCTGTCCCGTAATCACAGTATCCGGATGCACATCAAACGTGAAAACCGAAGACACCGCACCGTTTTCCTTGGCACGCTGCACAGCCAGCTTCATCAATTCCTGATGCCCGCAGTGCACGCCGTCAAAATATCCCAGCGCAATGGCGCGTTTTGCGTCTTTCTCTATCATGATGGTTGATCCTCTCTCCGGCTTCTGCCCTGCATCACCGGAATCTTTTTTCATAAAACAGCGCTAGCCCGCCGCGGTCCAGCTCATCCACACGTCCGAGCATCCAGAAAGTATCGTTATAGTAAACGCGGCACAATGCTCCTGCCTCCTGCGGCATATCGGTCACATGCTCCGATGTGATAAATGCACCGTTCTGCGCCCGCTGATAGCCATAGGCATCCATCGAAACTGCCGGATACTGCAGAAACAGGCTGTCGGTTTCCAGCAGCAGATCTTCGATTTTGCCCGCCTCAGCCGCCATCTGCACCTGCTCCAGCGTATAGCTCTGTGCCAGCGTGTACCGCCCGCTCATGGTGCGCTGTAGTGCCGTCATGACAGCACAAGTCCCCAGCGCCGCACCCAAGTCATGTACCAGTGTGCGCACGTACGTGCCTTTGGAACAGAGGAATCGGATTTTTCCGCATTGGGATGTCTCATCAAATTCCAGCAGCTGCGCTTCATATACCGTGATCGCACGCGCTTTCCGCTCCACCTCAATCCCCTTGCGGGCGAGGTCATATAACCTCTGTCCATTTACCTTGACAGCCGAATACATGGGCGGAAGCTGCTGCTGTTCGCCCAGCATGGCATAGACTGCAGTTTGCAGCTGCTGTAACTCTGCGGTTTTACCAGACCGTGCAATTTCGGTTCCAGTGCTGTCCTGCGTATCGGTCGCATAGCCAAGGGCAAACCCGGCAATATACTCCTTTGCCTGCGCCGCTGCCATATCCGCCGCCTTGGTGGCGCCGCCGATGAACACCGGCAGGACGCCGGTTGCCATCGGATCGAGTGTGCCGCCATGCCCGATACGCCTTTCATGCAGGATACCGCGCAGTTTGGCAACAACGTCAAACGACGTGAAATCCTGCGGTTTATTTACAATTAAAACGCCGTTATAGCGTGATTCATGCTTCGCCACGATACACCTTTTCTGTTGCGTCCAGCATACGCTGGATTGCTTCCTCAGATGCACACGGCAGTGTCGCACCCGCTGCACGCAAATGTCCGCCGCCGCCAACCTGCATACAGATGGCCGCTGCATCCACTTCCTTTGTCGTGCGGACAGAAACCTTGGTTTGTCCATCCTCCAGCTCGGTAAAAGTCAAACCAACCTCAACGCCCTCAATCTGACGCGGGATACCGGCAATGGCATCCAGATCATCCCAATCGGCGCCGGTGCGCTTGCGATCCTCCAGCCGGATCAATGCAACTGCAATCTTGTTGTCATGGTAAAATTCCATGCTGCTGAACAGCATGCGCTCGATCTCATAGCGTGCACGCGATTTGGTTTCAAACAGAGCGCGGTTAATCTCTCCACCGTCAACGCCTGCATCCAGACACTTCGCCGCAACAAGATGGGTATTTGATGTGGTATTGGAAAATTTAAAGCAACCGGTATCTGTCGATGCACCGACATAAATGCCCTTTGCAATGTCCATATCCAGCTCGATACCCATAGCTTCGATAACCTCACAGATGATTTCTGCGCAGGCTGCATAATGTCCGCCCACCAGATTCACCTTACCGAAGCCTGTATTGGAACCGTGATGGTCAATGACAACATCAACACGATCCGCATAGCACGCCATCTCCGATGGAAGCATGTCCGACGCTGCACAGTCTACTGACACAACACAATCCGGCTGATAGCCTTCCGGCGCATAAAACGGCTGGATATAGCCTCCGTAACGGCGTGTAACGCCTTTATTCTCTGCAGTATAGGCAGTCTTACCTGCCTTACGCAGTGCAAGACACAACGCGCCTGCACAGCCGGTTGTATCGCCATCCGGGCGACGGTGTGTCAAAATTAAAAACTTGTCCGAAGCCTGTAATACCTCTGCAACGCGGGATACTGTTCCAATCACAGCTTTCCCTCCCGTTCCAGATTGTGCAGGACATCGTTAATGTGTGCGCCATGGGTGATGGAATCGTCCAGTGTAAACACGATTTCCGGCGCATAACGCATCCGAATTTTGGCAGCACATTCGCGGCGCAGATAGCCGCCTGCGGATTTCAGCCCTCGCATGACGTCCTTTTGCTGCTGCTCAGTACCAAATACACTGATATATGCCTTGGCATAGCGCAAATCGCCGGTTACCTCACAGCGTGTGACGGAAACCATCGCTTCATGCACCCTTGGATCCTTCAGCGTACGGATGGATTCCGATAACGCTTTCTGGAACTCGTCGCTGATGCGTTCGCTCCTCTGAGACATAAGCCTTTTCTCCTTTTGAAATGAAAACCGCAGGCAGGCAGCGATTTTTTTGACGCACCTGCCCGCGGTATCGGATTGCTTTTCGTTTATACCTTGATCTGCTCCATAACGAAGGACTCGATAATGTCGCCTTCCTTCAGATCGTTATAGTTTTCAATGCCCATGCCGCATTCATAGCCTGCTGCAACTTCCTTTGCATCATCCTTAAAACGTTTCAGAGAGTTCAGATGTCCCTCATGGATGACGATGCCGTCACGCACAATGCGTACCTCGCAGGCACGGACGATCTTGCCGTCCTGAACGTATGCACCGGCAATGGTGCCGACACCGGAAACCTTGAAGGTCTGACGGATTTCCGCATGACCGACAACAACTTCCTTGAATTTCGGATCCAGCATACCCTTCATCGCCTGCTCCATTTCCTCAATGCAGTCATAGATGACACGGTATGTGCGGATTTCGACATCCTGATCGTGTGCGGAGTCTGCTGCTGCACGCTCCGGACGGACATTGAAGCCGACAATAATGGCGTTGGATGCAGCTGCCAGCATGATATCGGATTCATTGATCGCACCTACTGCACCATGAATGACATTCACACGAACTTCTTCGTTGGACAGCTTGAGCAACGACGCGCGGACAGCTTCGACAGAGCCCTGAACGTCAGCCTTGATGATGATATTCAGGTCCTTCATATTACCCTGCTGGATGGTATCAAACAGATTTTCCAGCGTAACCTTCTGCATTGCCTTATTGCGCTCTTCCTTCTCCTGCTCTTTACGCTGTTCTACCAGCTCACGAGCCATGCGCTCGTTATCGACAGCATAGAAGACATCTCCAGCATCCGGCACATCGCCCAGACCAATGATCTCAACCGGCACGGACGGTCCTGCCGCCTCCAGCTTGCGTCCACGCTCGTCGGTCATAACACGAACGCGGCCAACTGCCTTGCCCGCAATAACAGTATCTCCCGAATGCAGCGTACCATTCTGTACGAGGACAGTTGCTACCGGGCCGCGGCCACGATCCAGCTTCGCCTCGATGACAGTACCCTTTGCCTGACGGTTCGGGTTTGCACGCAGCTCCTGCATGTCTGCTGTCAGCAGAACCATTTCCAGCAGATTTTCGATGCCGATTCCCTGCTTTGCGGAAATCTTGCAGACAATGGTATCGCCGCCCCAGTCCTCCGGTACCAGCTCGTACTCGGTCAACTGCTGCAGGACGCGATCCGGATCTGCATTTTCCTTATCAATCTTATTGACAGCAACAATAATCGGAATCTCTGCTGCCTTTGCATGGTTGATTGCCTCAATGGTCTGCGGCATAATACCGTCATCTGCTGCCACAACCAGAATGGCAATATCAGTAACCTGTGCGCCGCGGGCACGCATGGACGTAAATGCCGCATGGCCCGGGGTATCGAGGAAGGTGATCGGACGTCCGTCTACCTTGACGCGGTACGCACCGATATGCTGGGTAATACCGCCTGCTTCACCTGCTGCAACATCGGTCTTGCGGATGCAGTCCAGCAGAGAGGTTTTGCCGTGGTCAACGTGGCCCATAACAACGATAACCGGGCTTCTCGGCTCCAGATTTTCTTCCTTGTCCTCGCTCTCATCAAATAGCTTTTCTTCAATGGTAACAAAGACTTCTTTTTCTACCTTTGCGCCCATCTCCTCTGCAACAATTGCCGCGGTGTCATAATCGATAGTCTGGGAAATATTTGCCATAACACCCAGCTTGAGCAGTTCCTTGATGACATCAGCAGCGGTGCGCTTCAGACGGGAAGCCAGCTCACCGACATTGATTTCATCCGGAATCATGACCTTCAGCTGAACCTTCTTAATCTGCTGCTGCTGACGCTGCAAGCGCTTGAACTTCTCCTGCTCCTCCTGACGGCGCTTGTTGGAGAACGGCTTGCGGGAGTCTGCCTTACGGGTAATTTTCTGCTTGCCCTGCTTCATGCGGTCAGCCTTCTGCGGAACCAGTGCATCGATACGGTCGTCATAGCGGTCCAAATTGACATTACCGCCGCCGCGGGTATCTACACGGTGAATCTGCTTGCCCTTGGACTGCTGCTTGGTATCCTCCGTCATAACAGATGAAGATCCACTCTCACCGGAGCCCTGCGGACGCAGAATCTGACGCTGCTCATGCGGCTTTGCCGGCTGACGGTTTTTCTTTTTCTTATCATTCCGCTGCTTCTGCTCTGCCGGTACTGCAGTCTTCTCTTCAGCCGGCTTTTCTGCCCGTTTCGGCTCCTGCTGTGTTTTCTTCGGCTCCTGCTTCCTGGAGTCCTGTCTGCGGGATTCCTTCTTGCCTTCCGGCTTTGCGTTCTTCTTCACCGGCTGCTGGCGCACTACCTGCGTTGTCGGAGCCTTACGTTCTGCTGCCTGACGGGTTAGAACTTCCTCCATATTCTCAACAGGATTTTTCTTTGTCATATAATCAAAGATCAGATTCAGCTCTTCTGCCTCAAGAACCTGCATATGGTTCTTCGGCGCGGTGAAGTATTCTGTCATCACATCAGTGATATCCTTTGTATTCACGCCAAAATCTTTGGCTACTTCATGTACACGGTATTTGTTATCAATACTCATGCGCGTTCACCTCCACGTTTCGTATAGGTTGACTGTTTCATGCCGCCGGACGGTTGCTTCCGTACGGACTTTTTATGCGGCTTTTTCATACCGCGGCGGGACACAATGCGCTTTTTTTTCTCATTCAGCTGCTGTGCCAGTCCAGCATACTGCTCATCTGCTGCCGCTGCCTTATCCGCAGCAGCTGCGGCAAAGCCAATATCAGTGATACAGCAGATTGCAGTTGCCTTTCGGCCCAATGCCCAGCCAAGCTCCCGTGCGCTGTCTGCCAGCCGAAGTGTTGGGATTCCCTTTTCTCCGGCGTACTGTGCGGCACGTTTGGTGATATTCGTTCCGGCATCTGTTGCCAGTACAATCAGCCGTACATTACCTGCTGCAACCGTATCAGCTACGGCATCATCACCGCTTACCAGCTTTCCAGCGCGAAAGCACAGCCCCAGCAAGCTCAAAATCTCATGCATCGCCACTACTCCCCATCTGCTCACACAGTTGGTCATATACTTCATCCGGTATTTGGCAGTGAAATGCGTTTCCGAGTGCATTTTTCTTCTTTGCCTTTGCAAGGCAGGCGGGATCCGGGCAGATATATGCACCACGTCCCGGGTTCTTCCCGCGGAAATCCAGACTGATTTCTCCTTCCGGTGAACGAACCACACGGATTAATTCCCGCTTTTGCTTCATTTCCCGGCAACCGACACACTGGCGCATCGGAATCTTTTTTTTCTGCACCGTGCCGTACCTCCTTAAACCTCTTCGTCTGCAAGCAGTTCATCATCAGCCGCAGCAGCCTCCTGCTTTGCAGCGCTTTCCGAACCGATATCAATCTTGCAGCCTGTCAGCTTTGCAGCCAGACGTGCATTCTGTCCTTCCTTACCAATTGCCAGTGACAGCTGATCATCCGGTACGGTAACACGACAGCTCTTGCCATCCGGCAGCATCACTGCACTGAGTACATCCGCCGGGCTGAGCGCTTCGGAAACAAAGGTTGCAGTATCTTCGGAATACTTGATGATATCAATTTTTTCACCGGACAGCTCGCTGACAATGCTGCCAACGCGGGAACCGCGCGGGCCGACACAAGCGCCGATCGGATCAACCTTCTCGTCATGCGTCATAACTGCAATCTTGGTGCGGTTACCTGCTTCACGTGCAATCGACTTGATCTCAACAATGCCGTCATGGATTTCCGGAACTTCAAGCTCGAACAGACGCTTGACCAGACCCGGATGCGTGCGGGAAATCAGAACCTGTGGGCCATGGGTACCCTTACGTACCTCAACAACAAAAACCTTGATGCGCTGTCCTTCGGTCAGATTTTCACCTGGCACCTGCTCGTTTCTGGAAAGGACTGCTTCCGTCTTCTCGCCATCGCTGACCATTTCCAGAATGATATTCTCTGTGCGCGGATCAATACGGCTGACCACTGCGCTCAGGATCTCGTGCTCACGGGAGCTATATTCGTTATATACCATGCCGCGCTCGGACTCACGGATACCCTGAATAATGACCTGTTTTGCCGCCTGAGCAGCAATGCGTCCGAACTTCTTTGTTTCAACGTCAACACGTACATGGTCGCCCAGTGATACGCGCGGGCTGATCAGCTTTGCATCTGCAAGGGAAATTTCTGTCAGCGGGTCTTCCGCCTCGTCAACAACTTCCTTGGAAACATACATATGGATGGAACGTTCCTCCATGTCCGGTTCAACATAAACGTTGTCACACTTCAAACCGTCGTTATCCTTTTTATACGCGGTCAGCAGTGCCTGACATACGCGATCGAGCATATAATCAACCGGGATTCCTTTTTCTTTTTCCAGCTGTTCCAGTGCTGCAAAAAATTCTGCGTTCATTTTTTTGGTATTCACTCCTTATTGTGTGCGGTACGGCAAGGCGCCATACCTGAATGAGAAGACGATTCAATCATTTAAATTGTTACGGACAGACGGACCGCTGCAATATCCTTTGGCTCATAAACAGTTACGTTGCCATCCTCTTCCAGTGTGACACAGCCCTCGTCATAGTCCCTGAGGATACCGACTGCCATTTTACTGCCATTTACCGGACCATAGAATTTTACCTCTACCTCGCTGCCCATAAACGCTTCAAAATGTTCCGGGCGCTTGAGCCTGCGGGTCAGACCTGCCGAAGAAACGCAAAGCGTATATGGCGGCAGGGATACAAATTCCTTTCCATCCAGGAATGGATCAACATAACGGGACAGCTTTTCGCAGTCATCAATATCCGTATGTCCTGCACGATCAATGGTGATGGTCAGCATATACTGTCCACCTTCCTTTTCAAATGTGACATCCCAAAGGGAAACGCCCATTTCCTTTGCGAACGGTTCGCTGATGTCCCATACGCGCTTACAGACTTCTTTTGCCGTCATTTTTACCTCCGTAACCTTTGGGAAGCATGGCAGATTTATTCCTACAGGTTGCCGCTGCCTCCACAGCAATAAGAAAGAGTGGGTTTCCCCACTCTCCTTGGATGATAATTCTTACACTAACAAATATTATTATAGCACGCAGACAAAGCTTATGCAAGTAAAACTTTACTATTTACACGGAAATCAATTTTCACTCCCTCAGTCAGTTTCCTCAGAGAGGGAGCCAAAAAGAGGAAATGTAAAATACTTTGACCAAACCCGGACCCTGATGCAGGTCATTCTGAAACAGGTCCCCGCATTTGGGGGAGGCTTTTGACTTAACCACGGCGCAGCAGCCTATTGACCGACAGTAAAATCTCACGTGCATTGATAATAAACAGTATTACAAACAGTGCCGGTACAAAAATATACCATAACGGTGCCTGAATTGTCATAATTAAAGCCTGTGTAAACAAAATCACAATACTGAGAACCGTCTTCTGAATGTTCCAGCGAATTTTCAGGTATTTCTGCGTATTGAATGCGCGGATCAAGAACAATACAAGGTAGCTGATAAACGTAGCAATGCCTGCACCCATTGCACCGTAGAACGGACTGATTTTGCCCATCCAACGAATCAGGATACAGTTGAGTACAATATTCACTGCTGCACAGATCATCGTCGTTACCATGGAGTTCTTGCTTTTGAGCTTGAGCATATATACGCTTGCCAGGAACGTAGACAGTAAACCAAAGGTTGTTGCAAGCGTCAAAATCGGAATAAAACGCCATGAAATAAAGAAGTCCTTGCCTACCATGAAGGTCATGACAAACTTGGAAACCATAATCAGACCAGAGCTGCCAATAAACGCGATTGAAGAATACGCACCAAGCACCTTGCTGAAAAAGTCTACTTGCTCCTTCGGATCGCTCTCCTTGACAGCAGAAATCTGCCATGCATCTGCGAACAGATTTGCCACAATCAGCAGAATATTGGGAATCTTATTTGCTGCTGCATACAGTCCATTTGCCTCCGTGCTGATAAACCAGATAATCAGATAGCGGTCAGACATATTGATGATCCACTGGCATACTGTCTGCGGTACCAGCGGCAGTGCATACTGGCGCATCCGCTTGGACAATTTTCGGTCCATTCTCTTGCTGAACGGCGGCAGGAAATAGTTGTATTCCTTTGCCAGCATAAACATCACAAGACCAAGCACAAGGTCAGAAATAATGTTCGCCATCAAATAACCCATGACGCGGAAATGCGGCAAAAGAAGAATGTTCAAAATAACATTAAGGAAGGTATTGCCAATACCATTGGCTGCATACATTTTGTTGTAGCCCATACTCAGTGCAAACTGGATGCACAACGTCCGCAGACTGGATGCCAGCACAAAAGCAAGTACTGCAATGGTATAGCCTGCCATAAAGTCCATACAGAGCCGCAGGATCGGCGATACCACGGCCAGACAGATAAAACCGATCAATATGGTATACAGACCGCTGCTGAATACGCTCTTTTTATCCGAATCATTTTCCAGACCGAAGCGGATAACCGCATTGTTAATGCCAACGGAAGCAATCGGGATCATCAGCTGGCCTACATTAATCAAAGCGTCAACTGTACCATATTCGCCTGTGCTGAGGATGTTGGTATAAAACGGCAGCATCAGGAAAACAAGTACTTTGGAAGAAAATGTACCGATGGCAAAAATAATGGTATTGCCCATCAGCTTTTTATATCTGTTTTGCGCCATATTTTATATTCCTAACTTTCTTATGATTCATTATTGTAACGATTATAGCACCGGTAAATCTGTCTTTCAATCATCAATATGCCAAAATTTCCGATCCCGTAATAGCGGTCCCTTTTCCCGACGTACGGGAAAAGGGATTGTTCCGATAGCATGCGCTCGAAACAATCCCCTTTTAAGATCATTGATAAAAGTCAATTACACCAGCTCAATGATAGCCATTTCAGCTGCATCGCCACGACGCGGGCCGATCTTTACGATACGGGTGTAGCCGCCGTTGCGGTCTGCATACTTCTCAGCCAGCTCGCCAAATACCTTAGCTTCAACTTCCTTCTTAGTAATAAAAGCTGCTGCCTGGCGGCGGGTAGCGAGGGTGTTCTTCTTACCGAGAGTAATCATCTTCTCTGCGAGAGGACGAACTTCTCTGGCTCTAGCAACGGTGGTTTCAATTCTGCCGTTCTCCAGCAGGAAGGTTACCATTGCTCTGAGCATTGCCATTCTATGGTCAGTGGTTCTGCCGAGTTTACGGTTTCCAGCCATGAGAAAATACCTCCTTTGGTACAGGTCTATCTATTCCTTGCGGGATGCCCGGCGAAACAGATCGCCGAGCGCCGCGGTGTGGTTGGGTTTCACTTAATCTTCGTTCTTTGCAAGGGACAGTCCCATTGCATCGAGCTTGAAGATAACCTCCTCCAGAGACTTCTTGCCAAGGTTACGAACCTTCATCATGTCGTCTTCAGAGGTGTTGATGAGGTCTTCTACTGTGTTGATACCGGCACGCTTGAGGCAGTTGAAGGAACGCACGGAAAGATCCAGCTCTTCAATCGTCATCTCAAGAACCTTATCATGCTGTGTCTCAGCCTTCTCAACAACAGTGGAATGAGAACCGATTTCCTCAGAGAGGTCAACAAACAGGGACAGATGGTCAGTCAGAACCTTGGCACCCAGAGAAACTGCATCCTTAGCAGTAATGGTGCGGTCAGTCCATACCTCCAGTGTGAGCTTGTCATAATCGGTCATATTGCCGACACGAGTATTTTCAACTGTGTAATTTACCTTATAGACAGGCGTATAAATCGAGTCAACCGGGATAACACCAATTGCAGTCTGATACTGCTTGTTGCGCTCTGCGGAAACATAACCGCGTCCGTTGGTCAGTGTGATTTCCATGGACAGACGCGCATCACTCATCAGAGTTGCAATATGCAGCTCCGGGTTGAGGATCTCCACTTCACCATCCGTGTGAATATCACCAGCGGTAACAGTACCTTCTCCACTTGCTTCGATGTATACAGTCTTCGGACCGTCACAGTAAAGCTTCGCAATGATGCCCTTGACATTCAGCACGATTTCCGTAACATCTTCCTTTACGCCAGGAATCGTGGAGAATTCATGCTGTACGCCGGCAATTTTAATGCTGCTGGCAGCCGTACCCGGAAGGGACGACAGCAGGATGCGGCGAAGGGAATTTCCGAGCGTGGTTCCGTATCCGCGCTCCAGCGGCTCAACGACAAACTTGCCGTAGGAACCATCTTCTGCAAGGTTTTCGCAGTCTATACGGGGCTTTTCAATTTCGATCATTTAAATGATACCCTCCTTATCAGTCGGCGAAATAATAAAACAAACAAATGAGGGCAAATCTTACTTGGAGTACAACTCGACGATGAGATGCTCAGCAACTTCGTAGTCGATATCATCGCGCTGCGGCATTGCGATTACCTTACCTTCAAAGCTGTCCTTTTCCTTCTCCAGCCACTTCGGGCAGGAAGTAGCGCCCAGCTCCTCTACCAGAGCCTTGAACTTTGCGCTGGAACGGGACTTTTCGCAAACTGCAACGACATCGCCCGGCTTTACGCGGTAAGATGCGATATCTACCTTCTTGCCATTTACAGTAAAATGACCATGGGAAGTCAGCTGACGAGCCTCACGGCGGGTCTTAGCAAAGCCCAGACGGAATACTACGTTATCCAGACGTGTCTCCAGGAGGATCAGCAGGTTTTCACCAGCCTTACCTTCCATCTTTTCAGCCTTCTCGTAATATCTTCTAAACTGCTTCTCCAGAACGCCATAAATAAACTTAACCTTCTGCTTTTCATTCAGCTGGGTAGCGTATTCAGACTGCTTTCTTCTGGACTGCTTCGGATTTCTATTGGTCTGCTTGGAAACGCCCAGAACTGCCGGAGAAATGCCCAGAGTCTTGCAGCGCTTCAGGATCGGCTGTGTGTTCTTAGCCATAGGTCTGTATCCTCCTTATTAAACTCTTCTTCTCTTCGGCGGACGGCAGCCATTGTGCGGGATGGGGGTAACATCCTTGATCATGGTTACTTCCAGACCGGTTGCCTGCAGTGCACGGATAGCAGCCTCACGACCGGAACCCGGGCCCTTTACGTAGACTTCAACAGTCTTCAGGCCATGCTCCATTGCAGCCTTTGCAGCGGTCTCAGCAGCAGTCTGTGCAGCAAACGGAGTGGACTTACGGGAACCACGGAAGCCCATTTCGCCAGCGGATGCCCAGGAAATCGCATTGCCATTCAGATCGCTGATGGTTACGATGGTATTGTTAAAGGAGGAACGGATATGAGCCGCACCCTTTTCGATATTCTTGCTTACGCGGCGCTTACGAGAAACGGCGCCCTTCTTCTGTGCCTTAGCCATTTTTCAGTACGCCTCCTTACTTCTTCTTGTTCGCAATGGTCTTCTTCGGGCCCTTGCGAGTACGAGCGTTGGTCTTGGTACGCTGACCGCGAACCGGCAGGCCTCTTCTGTGGCGAACACCACGATAAGAGCCGATTTCTACCAGGCGCTTGATATTCAGCGCAACTTCACGGCGCAGATCGCCCTCTACAGTATAATCATGGATAACCTCACGCAGCTTGATTTCTTCTGCTTCGGTCAGATCCTTAACACGGGTATCCGGATTGATACCAGCCTTGTTCAAAATCTCATTGGACAGCTTCCGGCCGATGCCGTAGACGTAGGTCAGGCCAATTTCTACGCGCTTTTCTCTCGGAAGGTCTACACCGGCAATTCTTGCCATTTATTAACGCACCTCCTGTGTGGTTGACTGGGAATTAGCCCTGCTTCTGCTTGTGCTTCGGGTTCGTGCAGATTACCATGACACGACCCTTGCGACGAATAATCTTGCACTTCTCGCAAATCGGTTTTACAGACGGTCTTACTTTCATTGAAATAACCTCCATAGTAAGGTTGTGTCGAAACCCGGAAAAGGTCTGTATTCTTCCGGGTGGTGTGAATCTGGATTTACTTTGATCTCCAGGTGATTCTGCCCTTGGTCAGGTCATACGGGGAAACCTGTACAGTTACTTTATCGCCGGGCAGGATGCGAATATAATTCATTCTAAGCTTACCGGAGATGTGAGCCTGAATGACCGGCTTTGCCGGGTTATTCAATTCTACCTTAAAGGTAGCGTTTGGCAGCGCCTCTATGACGGTACCTTCCAGTTCAATCAAGTCCTCTTTTGGCATCTCAATTTTCCTCCAATGTCAGAAAGTCTACGGCCCTGCATTCATTTGCCAGGCCCCCGCTTAAATGGTCAGGCGCAGCATCGCCTGTCCGCAGCCGCAGCGGGATTGTTTCAAATAATGTGGGTTGCTCTCAGAATTCCGCCCTCACCAGTTTTCTCCGTCCTCAGGGAGAGTCAGGATCACCGGATCTCCCTCGGTGATTGCGATAGAATTCTCATAGTGTGCAGAAAGTTTGCCATCCTTTGTCTTGACAGTCCAGCCGTCAGACAAAACTTTTACCTCATACACACCTACATTAACCATAGGCTCAATGGCTAAGGTCATTCCCGGCTGAAGCCGCACGCCGTGTCCTGGCTGTCCGAAGTTTGGTACCTCCGGATCTTCGTGCAGATTAGCGCCTACACCATGTCCAACGTAGTCGCGCACAAGAGAAAAACCCTGCGCCTCAACATAGGTTTGAATGGCATGGGAAATGTCTGATATACGATTGCCCTTACGGGCAAACCTGATGCCCTCATAGAAGCTCTGTCGGGTCACTTCGATAAGCCGTCTTGCCTCTTCCGACACCTCTCCGCAGGGAATGGTGCAGGCACAGTCGCCGTGGAAGCCGTTGATATAGGCACCGACGTCCACTTTGACAATATCTCCCTCGTGAATGACACGGGATCGCGAGGGGATGCCATGGATGACTTCATCGTTGATCGAAACACAGGCGCTTCCCGGGAACCCCCCATAACCGAGGAAAGAGGGCTTCGCCCCCGCCTTCTCTATGGTTCTCCGTACGATTTTATCGATTTCGCCTGTGGTGACCCCTGGCCGGACAGCACGAGCCGCAGCGGCGCGTGCCGCTGCGGTAATTCGTCCTGCCTGACGCATAAATTCCAATTCTGTCTTGGATTTAAGTCTGATCATCTCGTTTAAATCCCCAGTGCTTCACATGCAAGCTTCTTGGTCTTTTCGAAATCATTATCAATTTCGATGCTCTTCAGCTTGCCCAGATTTGCATAGAAGCCCTTCACCGGCTCTGTCTGCTCATGGTAGGTTTTCAGACGTGCCAGTACGGTTTCCGGAGCGTCATCCTTGCGGATTACGATCTTATCGCCGCAGCTGTCGCAGATACCCTCCTGCTTCGGAGCCATAGCTTCGCTGTTGACATTGTAGGTTGCGCCACAGGACAGGCAAACACGTCTGCCGCTCATGCGGTTAACGATAGTCTCATCCGGAATTTCCAGAGAGAGTGCACAATCCATCGGAACAACTTTTTCCAATGCCTCAGCCTGAGGAATGTTGCGCGGGAAGCCGTCAAGAATACAGCCGTTCACACAGTCAGCCTGTGCCAGACGATCCTTGATGAGTCCGATGACAACCTCATCCGGAACAAGGTCACCAGCGTCCATATACTTCTTTGCGCTCAGACCAAGCTCGGTCTGATTCTTAATCGCCTCACGGAGCATATTGCCGGTGGATACCGACGGGATACCCATCTTTTCGATGAGATATGCTGCCAGCGTACCCTTACCAGCGCCCGGAGCGCCGAGTAAAACGAGTTTCATTTTTTTCGATCTCCTCTATTATAACCGCTGATTCCAGGAATTGCAATCTATATTTTCACTAAATTTTATTCGAGGAATCCCTTATAATTTCTCATCATGAGCTGGCTTTCCAGCTGACGAACTGTTTCCAGTGCTACGCCGACAACGATCAGTACAGAAGTACCGCCCAGCGCAACATTGCTCAGGCTGGAGTTCAGCGCACCTACAACCAGCGGAACACCTGCAACGATGCTCAGGAAGATTGCGCCGAGGAAAGTAACCTTTCCAAGTGCCTTGGTGATGAATTCAGTTGTCGGACGTCCCGGACGGAAGCCCGGAATAAAGCCGCCGTTTTTCTTCAGATTGTTCGCAATTTCAATCGGGTTAAACTGGATTGCTGCATAGAAGTAGCTGAACATAAAGATCAGCAAAACATACAGAACGATGTAAAACGGATTGCTGGATGAGAACAGATTGAAGATCGCATCGGCGATCGAGCCGCTCTTCGGATTTACCATCATCTCAATGGTAGACGGCAGCGACATGATCGAAGCTGCGAAGATAATTGGCATAACGCCGGATGCATTTACCTTGATCGGGAGATGTGTGGACTGACCGCCGTACATCTTGCGACCAACAACACGCTTTGCATACTGGATCGGGATTCTGCGCTCAGCATCCGAAATAAATACTACGAATACTACGATAGCAAGAGAAACGATCACAACCAGTGCGGCAATAAACCAGCTTACGCCACCATTGCGGATCAGCTCTACCAGAGAAGAAACCATTGCCGGACCTCTGGAAACGATACCGGCAAACAGCAGGATACTGATGCCGTTGCCCACACCATTCTTGGTGATCAGCTCGCCCATATACATGATAAGTGCAGTACCGGCTGTAAAGGTCAGCACGATAATGCAGCCATGCCAGAAATCAGTCTCAGCAATAAGATTGTTGCTTCTGAGCAAGAGATAGAAGGCATAGCCCTGAACAAGACCCAGCACAACACCCAGATAACGGGTGATGGCTGAAATCTTCTTCTGACCTGCTTCGCCTTCCTCACGCACCATGCGCTCCAGCGCCGGAATGGCAACCGTGAGCAGCTGGATGATGATGGAAGCGTTAATATACGGAGTGACAGACATTGCAAAGATTGTAGCTCTTGAAAGTCCGCCGCCGGAGAATACATTCATCAGGCCCAGTGTGGTGCCGGAGAGTGAATCAAAATAAGCGGACAGCTGCGCAATGTCAATATACGGTACAGGAATAGAGGAGCCTAACCGGAACAACAGAATGATAACCGCTGTATAAATCAGCTTTTTTCTCAGTTCCGGAACATGCCAAGCGGCCTTTAAGGTCTCGATCACCTTATACCACCTCGGCCTTTCCTCCTGCTGCCTCAATTTTTGCCTTAGCGGAAGCAGAGAAAGCAGCTGCCTGAACGGTCAGCTTCTTTGTGATCTCACCGTTGCCCAGAACCTTGACACCATCCAGTGTCTTCTTAACCAGGCCAGCAGCTACCAGGTCAGCTACAGTTACAACTGCGCCGTCCTCAAAGCGGTTGAGATCGGATACATTCACGACAGCATTCTCGGTACCGAAAATGTTGTTGAAACCGCGCTTCGGCAGGCGGCGAGCCAGAGGCATCTGGCCACCTTCAAAGCCCGGGCGGACGCCGCCGCCGGAACGAGCCCACTGGCCCTTGTGTCCGCGGCCTGCGGTCTTACCGTTGCCAGAGCCAGCACCGCGGCCCTTGCGATATGCAGGCTGAGTAGAACCTTCAGCCGGCTTCAGATCCTGTAACTTCATGTTCTACACCTCCTTATGCGTTAGCCTCAACGCTGATCAGGTAGCTGATCTGAGCGATCTTGCCACGAGTCTGTGCATTGTCAGGCTGAATGGTTACATCATTGATAGTCTTAAGACCCAAGGAATGAGCTGTGGCAATATGCTTCTTGTTTCTGCCAGACAGGCTCTTAACCAGGGTAATCTTCAGGTTTTCCATTGAAACTACCCCTCCTATTAAAGTTCTTCAACAGACTTGCCGCGTGCTGCAGCAACCTGCTCTGCGGTGCGCAGGCTCATCAGACCGGCAACAGTTGCGTTGACAACATTCTGCGGGTTACGGGAGCGCAGGCACTTGGTACGGATGTCCTTGATACCAGCAACTTCGACTACGGCACGGACTGCGCCGCCAGCGATAACACCAGTACCAGGAGCAGCCGGCTTCAGGATGACACGGCCAGCGCCAAACTCGCCGATTACCTCGTGCGGGATGGAGCTGCCCTTCAGGCTGATCGTAACCATGTTCTTCTTTGCGTCTTCAATTGCCTTACGGATTGCGTCCGGAACCTCGGCAGCCTTACCCTGGCCTACGCCGATGGTGCCCTTCATGTCA
Source organism: Eubacteriales bacterium (assembly GCA_030524285.1). GTDB lineage: Bacteria > Bacillota > Clostridia > Oscillospirales > Butyricicoccaceae > Butyricicoccus_A. The sequence goes on along the minus strand of JAUNGQ010000008.1, from coordinate 60,031 downwards.
CCGATCACGACCAGTGCAGAGAACTTCATGACACGACCGCCCTTAACGGTCTTCGATACTCGATTTAATGCGACAACTCTTTCTTCGTATTCCGGAGCGCCGCGATCATACTTTCCAGCCATTTGCTTACCTCCTTCCGATTAAAACTTCAGGCCGCCCTCACGGGCACCTTCTGCGAGTTCCTTGACACGGCCATGGTATACGTAGCCGCCGCGATCAAATACGACTGCTTCAATACCCTTAGCCTTTGCACGCTCGGCAATCAGATTGCCTACCTTGCGTGCAGCTTCCTTGTTGCCGCCGTACTCGCTGAAGTCCTTCTCGGTGGTGGATGCAGCTGCAAGCGTTACGCCCTGAACATCATCGATGATCTGAGCGAAAATGTTCTTCGAGCTTCTGAATACGTTGAGACGCGGACGCTGAGCAGTACCGGAAACTGCGCCGCGTACTCTCTTATGGCGTCTGAGACGCTGCTTGTTAGAGTCTTTCTTTGAAACCATTTAGGCACACCTTCCTTTACTTCTTCTTCGCGCCGGTCTTGCCTTCCTTGCGGCGGATAACTTCGTCAGCGTACTTGATGCCCTTGCCCTTATACGGCTCCGGCGGTCTCTTTTCGCGGACTTCTGCTGCAAACTGGCCAACCTTCTGCTTGTCCGGACCAGAGATGATGATCTTGTTGGTGCCTTCCACATCAATCTTGATGCCATCAGTCTCTTCTACGATAACCGGATGGGAATAACCCAGGTTCATGGTCAGGGTCTTGCCCTGCTTCTGAACACGGTAACCTACGCCGTTAACCTCCAGAACCTTCTTGTAGCCCTCGGTTACACCGATTACCATGTTGTTAATCAGGGTACGGGACAGGCCGTGCAGGGAACGGTTCTGCTTCTCGTCGTTCGGACGGGTTACAGTGATGGTGTTGCCTTCCACAGCAACGTTCATTGCCGGATGGATATCACGGGTCAGGGTGCCGTTCTTGCCCTTTACGGTGATGGTGTTGCCGTCGAGCTTTACCTCAACGCCTTCCGGTACTGTAATCGGCATTCTACCAATTCTAGACATTCTCAGTACCTCCTTACCATACGAATGCAAGGACTTCGCCGCCGACATTCAGCTCACGAGCCTTCTTGTCAGTCATGACGCCCTTAGACGTGGAAATGATGGCAATACCCAGGCCACGCAGTACCTGCGGCAGCTCCTGCGCACCTGCATATACACGCAGGCCCGGCTTGGAAACGCGCTTCAGGCCAGTGATTGCCTTCTCATTGTTGTTGTACTTCAGTGTGATGTGGATGGTGCCCTGACCGCCCTCAATTACCTTGAAGTCCTTGATGTAGCCTTCGTCCAGAAGAATCTGTGCAATAGCCTTCTTCATGCCGGAAGCCGGGACATCAACAGTAGCATGGCGTGCAGTGCCCGCATTTCTGATGCGGGTGAGCATATCCGCAATCGGATCTGTGATCTGCATTACTTTGTCCTCCTTACAGAAGTTAGAGAGTGATTCTCTCCACTTTTCCGGGCTGAACCAGATTATTTTATCCAGCCACGGACGGTTTACAGAAATGATATAGAGAAACAGTTAACGGGAGATCATGTCTGACCTCCGTTAGCTGTTTTTCACAAATAATTATTACCAGGATGCCTTCTTTACGCCCGGGATCTGGCCCTTGTAAGCCAGCTCGCGGAAGCAGATACGGCAGATACCGTAGTTACGCAGGTAAGCGTGCGGACGGCCGCAGATCTTGCAGCGGTTGTATGCACGAGTAGAGAACTTCGGCTTTGCCTGCTGCTTCAGAATCATAGACTTTCTAGCCATTTTCTACTCCTCCTTACTTTGCGAACGGAGCGCCCAGAGCAGACAGCAGCTCACGAGCCTCTTCGTCGGTCTTTGCAGTGGTTACAATAGCGATATCCATGCCACGGATCTTATCGATCTTATCGTACTCGATTTCCGGGAAAATCAGCTGCTCCTTCAGGCCGATTGCATAGTTGCCGCGGCCGTCGAAGGAATTCGGGTTGATGCCGCGGAAGTCACGTACACGCGGCAGAGCGATGTTGAAGAAACGATCGATGAACTCCCACATGCGGTCACCGCGCAGGGTTACACGAACGCCAACCGGCATACCTTCACGCAGACGGAAGTTTGCAATGGACTTCTTTGCGTGGGTTACAACAGCCTTCTGGCCGGAAATTGCAGTGATATCACGAACAACTGCATCGAGTACCTTTGCGTTGCCATTTGCTTCAGCGCCGCAGCCGACATTGATAACGATCTTGTCAAGCTTCGGGATCTGCATCACGCTCTTGTACTCAAACTTCTTCATCAGAGCAGGTGCAATCTCTGCCTGATATTTATCCTTTAATACTGGCATTTGTTACAACCTCCTCAATTAGTATACTTCGCCGCAATGCTTGCAGACGCGAACCTTGGAGCCATCCTCCAGGAACTTGTGTGCCTGACGGGTAGGCTTGTTGCACTTCGGGCAAACAGCCATTACCTTGCAGGCACGGATTGCGCCCTCGCGCTTCATGATGCCGCCGGTTTCACCCTGACGACGCGGCTTAACATGAGTGGTCAGCATGTTTACGCCTTCGATCACAACCTGACCCTTCTTCGGGGATACGGAAATGATCTTGCCACTCTTGCCCTTTTCCTTACCGGAAAGAACGACTGCGGTGTCGCCCTTCTTTACATGCAGTGTATTCATTAATGGACGACCTCCTTACAGTACTTCCGGAGCCAGAGACAGGATCTTCATGAAGTCCTTATCACGAAGCTCTCTTGCTACAGGTCCAAAGATACGGGTACCCTGCGGGTTCTTATCTTCACGAATAATGACTGCAGCATTCTCGTCGAAACGGATGTAGCTGCCGTCTGCACGGCGTACGCCCTTGCGGGAACGAACGATAACGGCCTTGACAACCTGGCCCTTCTTTACGCCGCCGCCCGGTGTGCACTTGCGTACCGAGCAAACAATAATATCACCGATGTTGCCATACTTACGTGCGGAGCCGCCCAGAACACGGATGCACTTCAGTTCCTTGGCACCGCTGTTGTCAGCAGCACGGAGAAATGTTTCCTGCTGAATCATGTGCGTTCCTCCTTACTTAGCCTTTTCGATGATCTCTACAAGTCTCCAGCGCTTGTCCTTGGACAGCGGGCGGGTCTCCATAACCTCAACGGTATCGCCTACGCGGCACTCGTTGTTCTCGTCATGAGCCTTCAGCTTGTAGGTTCTCTTGATTGTCTTCTTATAAAGCGGATGCTGTACGCTGTCCGCAATTGCAACGACAATTGTCTTGTCCATCTTGTCAGAAACGACCTTGCCGACTCTTGTCTTGCGGAAAGTTCTATCAGCCATTTGTAGTTAACCTCCCTTTACGCTTTTTCCGTCAGCTGATGCTCACGGAGAATAGTGTTGACTCTGGCAATATCGCGCTTGACCTCGGCAATTCTTGTCGGATTGTCGAGCTGGTTGGTTGCATGCTGCAAACGCAGGTTGAAGAGGTCCTTCTTCAGCTCGGTGAGCTTAACTTCCAGCTCTTCTACGCTCAGTTCTCTGATCTCTTTCGCCTTCATTATTCTTCACCAGCCTTCTCTTCGCGCTTGACGAACTTGGTCTTCAGCGGCAGCTTGTGGGATGCCAGACGCAGAGCCTCACGGGCTACCTCTTCAGATACGCCTGCGATTTCAAACATGACACGGCCCGGCTTTACAACTGCTACCCAGTACTCCGGAGCGCCCTTACCGGAACCCATTCGAGTACCAAGCGGCTTCTTGGAAACCGGCTTGTCCGGGAAAATCTTGATCCAGACCTGACCGCCACGCTTGGTGTAACGGGTCATAGCAACACGGGCTGCTTCAATCTGGTTGGAAGTGATCCATGCAGGCTCAGTCGCCTGCAGGCCAAACTGACCATGGGATACGGTATTGCCGCGAAGAGCCTTGCCCTTCATACGGCCTCTGTGTACACGACGGTACTTAACTCTCTTCGGGAGAAGCATTAACGGTTGCCTCCTTCCTGTCTGTCCTGTCTCTGACGACGGTAACCGCCACGACGATCTCTGCGGTCACGACGGTCACGGCGATCTCTGCGATCAAATGCCGGCTTCGGAGCCTCGATGTTACGGTTCAGACGCGGGCCGCCCTGCAGGACTTCGCCCTTGTAGATCCAAACCTTGATACCGATTCTGCCATAGGTGGTATTTGCCTCGGCAAAGCCGTAATCGATGTCCGCACGCAGGGTCTGCAGCGGGATGGTGCCTTCATGATAGGACTCGCTACGGGCAATTTCAGCGCCGTTCAGACGGCCGCCGCACTTGATCTTGATGCCCTTAGCGCCCATGCGCATTGCACGGCCCATGCACTGCTTCATTGCGCGGCGGAAAGCGATACGCTTTTCCAGCTGACCTGCAATGTTCTCAGCTACCAGCTGTGCGTTGGTGTCCGGGTTCTTGATTTCAATGATGTTGAGGGATACCGGCTTGCCCAGCATCTTCTCCATTTCCTTGCGGAGCTTTTCGATGTCCTCGCCGCCCTTACCGATAACGATGCCCGGACGTGCGCAGGAGATGAAAATCTTTACTCTGCCGTTGCTGCGCTCGATCTCGATGGTCGGAACGCCTGCAGCGTACAGGGTCTTCTTCAGATACTTACGAATGTTGTAGTCTTCCACGAGGAGGTCGCCGAACTCATTGTCCTTGGCAAACCAACGGGAATCCCAATCTTTAATTACGCCGACACGAAGACCGTGCGGATTAACTTTCTGACCCATAGTCTACCTCCTCTTATTCTTTCTCTTTGAGTACCAGAGTGATGTGAGATGTTCTCTTCAGGATGCGGAATGCGCGGCCATGAGACATCGGACGGATGCGCTTCATGATCGGTCCTGGAGATACAGATACTTCAGCAACGTAGAGCTTTTCCGGATCCATGCCGTGGTTGTTCTCTGCGTTTGCTACAGCACTCTTTAAGAGCTTGACTAAGATTTCAGATGCAGCCTTGGGAGTATTCATCATGATCGCATTTGCTTCTGCTGCGCTCTTGCCACGGATCAGATCACATACGATCTTAACCTTGCGCGGAGCGATGCGAACATTTCTCAAAATTGCTCTTGCTTCCATTTTTCTAATTATCCTCCTTCAGCCTTACTTGCCGTTATTGGAGGTCTTGCTGCCGGCATGACCCTTGTAGGTGCGGGTCGGGACGAACTCGCCCAGCTTATGACCAACCATGTCCTCGGTGATATATACCGGAACGTGCTTGCGTCCGTCATGCACAGCAATCGTGTGACCAACGAATTCCGGGAAAATTGTCGATGCACGGGACCAGGTCTTCAGAACCTTCTTTTCGCCGGCCTCGTTGAGTGCAATTACTCTTTTAATCAGTTCAGGAGCCACAAAAGGGCCCTTCTTAACGCTTCTGCCCATACTTTATGTCCTCCCTTACTTACCGTTGCGTCTTCTGACAATCTGCTTGTCAGTGCGGTTCTTCTTCTTTCTGGTCTTGTAACCCAGTGCCGGCTTGCCCCACGGAGTAACCGGTCCCGGACGTCCAACAGGGCTCTTGCCCTCGCCGCCGCCGTGCGGGTGATCACACGGGTTCATTACAGAACCACGAACGGTCGGGCGGATACCCAGATGACGGGTCTTACCAGCCTTACCAATCTTACGGTTGCTGTAGTCCTGATTGCCAACGGCACCGATGGTTGCCTTGCAGTTCAGGCGGATATAACGATATTCGCCGGACGGCAGACGAACCTGAGCTACGCCGTTTTCCTTCGCCATCAGCTGAGCAGCGCCGCCAGCGGAACGAACCAGCTGAGCGCCCTTGCCCGGATACAGCTCGATGTTGTGGATAACGGTACCAACCGGAATGTTTTCGATCGGCAGTGCGTTGCCCGGCTTGATATCGGCGGATGCAGAGGAAACAACCATGTCACCAACAGAGAGACCCTGCGGAGCGATGATGTATCTCTTCTCGCCGTCTTCATACTGAACCAACGCAATGTTTGCGGAGCGGTTCGGATCGTATTCAATGGTCTGAACGGTAGCGTTCATATCCATCTTATCGCGCTTGAAGTCAATGATTCTGTACTTCTGCTTGTTGCCGCCGCCCTGGTGGCGCACGGTGATTCTGCCATAGCTGTTACGGCCGGAATGCTTCTTCTTCGGTGCGAGAAGGCTCTTCTCCGGCTTGACCTTGGAAAGACCGCTGTAATCTACTACGGTCATGTTGCGGCGAGACGGAGTCGACGCAGTGTAGGTCTTTATCGGCATGTTTTTCAACTCCTTTAGATGATTTCAAACGTGTGCCCTTCGGGGCACGTTTTCTGTCCCGGTTTTCTCCGGGATTAGAGCATACCCTCGAAGATTTCAATCGGCTTGGAATCAGCTGTCAGGGTTACAACAGCCTTCTTCTTAGCCGGAGTCTTACCGGTGTGAACGCCCATTCTCTTCCACTTGCCCGGAAGCTTGATGGTGTTTACAGAAGCCACCTTGACACCGAAGATTTCTTCGATTGCCTTCTTGATCTCAACCTTGTTTGCAGTTGCCTGTACTTCAAAAACGTACTTGTTCTCTCCGATACCAGACATGGAACGTTCGGTGATAACAGGCTTCTTAATGATATCGTAAGCCGACTTCATTATGCGTACACCTCCTCGAGCTTTGCAACCGCTGCCTTGTCGATGATGAACTTGTCAGCGTTCAGGATGTCGTATACGTTCAGCGTGCTTACCGGGGTGGTACGTACACCCGGGATGTTAGCTGCAGACTTCACGACGTTCTTGCGAACCTCCGGCGTAACAACAAGGCTCTTGCCGGTGGATTCCACATTCTTCAGGAATGCTGCGAATGTCTTGGTCTTGATTTCGCTCATGTCCAGACCATCTACTACAATGATTTCGCCTGCTGCTGCCTTAGCGGACAGTGCGGAAATCAGCGCCAGACGACGGGTCTTCTTGTTGAGCGAGTAGTTGTAGGATCTCGGCTTCGGGCCAAGCGCTACACCACCGTGGGTCCACTGCGGAGCGCGGATGGAACCCTGACGTGCACGGCCTGTGCCCTTCTGGCGCCACGGCTTGATGCCGCCGCCGCGAACCTCGGTACGGGTCAGGGTGGACTGTGTGCCCTGTCTCTGGTTTGCGAGATAATTCTTAACAGCAGCGTGAAGAACTACTTCATTCGGCTCAATACCGAATACTGCAGCGTTCAGCTCCATCTCACCGGTCTTAGCGCCGGTCATGTCAAATACTGATGCGATAGGCATTGATGTATCCTCCTTTCCCTTCCTCAGGCGTTCTTAACGGTGTTCTTGAGGAATACGATGCCACCCTTCGGGCCCGGAACGGCGCCGCGAACTGCGATCATATTCATCTCAGGATCTACCTTAACAACGTCCAGATTCTGTACGGTTACCTGCACATTGCCCATGTGACCAGGCATCATCTTGCCCTTGAATACACGGGACGGATCGGAGCAGGAACCCATGGAACCCTGATGTCTGTGCATCGGGCCAGCACCATGGCTCATCGGGGAACGATGTGCGCCAAAGCGCTTGATAACGCCTGCGTAGCCCTTGCCCTTGCTGATGCCGGTAATGTCTACGCTGTCGCCTTCGGCGAATACGTCAGCCTTGAGTACATCGCCCAGCTTGTAGGACGACATGTCGTCAAGACGGAATTCCTTCAGGTACTTCTTTACTGCCTCGCCAGCCTTCTTCAGATGGCCCAGCTCCGGCTTGTTGAGCTTACGCTCTGCGACGTCGGCAAAACCGAGCTGTACTGCATTGTAGCCTTCCTTTTCCTCTGTCTTGATCTGTGTGACAGAGCACGGGCCAGCTTCGATTACGGTAACCGGGATTACCTTGCCGTCAGCATCGAAAATCTGGGTCATGCCAATTTTCTTGCCGATGATTGCCTTTTGCATTTTTGTTTCCTCCTTGTAGGTTATTGGTTGATGGGCGGTTTCCGCTCACCAACTTGACCTTGCCGCGCTGTCGCGGCCCAGGCTAATTAAAGCTTAATCTCAATCTCAACGCCAGCCGGCAGATCGAGGGTCATCAAGGTCTCAACCGTGTTCTTGCCTGCGTTGGTGATGTCGATCAGTCTCTTGTGGGTGCGGCGCTCGAACTGCTCACGGCTGTCCTTGTACTTGTGCACCGCACGGAGAATCGTAACGATTTCGCGCTCGGTCGGCAGCGGGATCGGGCCGGAAACCTTAGCGCCAGTGCGCTTTGCAGCTTCCACGATCTTCTCGGATGCCTGATCGATCAGCGAATGGTCGTAAGCTTTCAGTCTGATTCTGATTTTCTCTGCGTTAGCCATTGTGTGTTTTCCTCCTCGAACACTACATTATAAAAATGCGTCCTCGCGTTCGGAGAGATACTGCAACCCTTCCGTGTGTATCACCTCAGGGCATAAGAAAAACCGGGCAAAACGATAGTATGGTTCAGCGATCCGGCTTTTGGATGTGCACCGCAGTGGTTCCGGCTGTCGGCTTGTCAGCGCACGCGCTGGCAGTCCCGAGCTTACACAGGAACATACCGGTGGTAGTTAGCAGTTGTCTCAACCGCCCGATTGTCGGACTTACTCCGCCGAAGTTACCTGCCTCAGCAGCAATCTCCGGCATCATCGCTCACCTGCTCTTTTGCAAGTGCGTATTTATCTTAATTGATTTTCCCTCTAATGTCAAGCAATTATCCGCCAATATTTGCAGATTTTTTGCTGATTTTTCCGGCATTTTTTGTGATTTCAGCACAATAACACGGTATATCCAGCCTTCTACCCTTCAATCTACCTGATGGATGACGATAAACAACCCCTGCGGAGCTGTTGAGCTGATAATCAGCTGATTATTATTGATGGTCTCCAGTTCATAGCCAAGCGATTGCATACCCTCTGTGAGCTTCTGCACAAGGCTAAAATCATTGTCTACCATATAATACTCTACGCCGTTGGTATTATCCGCCGCCAGCAGGCTTGCCGAGGTGGAAAGCTCCGGCGGTGTTGCTTCGCCTGCGGCCGCAATGACAAAAGCATAACTGTTCGCCGCTACCACATCCGGAACCATAATCTCTTCCTTCATCACAACGCTGCTTCCACCGCTGCCGTTTTCTTTCTCAACACGAGAAGCCGTATCATGAACCGTTGCACTAATATACAAGCCACCCAATACACCGCTGCATGTCAGCGCAACAAAAATTGCCGCAGAAGCAATCAGAATCAGCAATGGAATCCACACGCCGCGTCTGCGCACACTTTTGATCTCACGCGACTGCTTCTTTGTATTTTCTATAACCCGTTCGCGCAGCTCTCGTGGAATCTCTCCTTCCTCCATATGCGACAGAGATCGTCCAATGAGCGTCAGATCATTGAGATACGCTGCACACTGGGGGCATTCCTGAATATGGTCAAGCAGCGCAGCCTTATCTTCCTGTGTAATATATTCATCGACATACTGGCTGCACAGCTCCCGGTAATTCTGGCAATCCCTGTTATCCCCGTTTCTTTCCTTCGGTTGAGAGAGGATATTTTGGCGCAGCAGCAGGTCACGCAGATTTTTCCGTGCCCGTGACAGGCGTAGACGCACGCCGTCTGCATCCATACCAAGCACCTGTCCGGTTGCCGCATCATTCAGCCCACACAAATCGCGCAGCAGGATAACCTCGCGCTGCTGACGTGTCAGCCGTAGCAATTGGGACTGAATCGCTTCATCCAGATCCCGTTTCTCATCCTGGTCATCCTTCCTGATTTCCCGCAGATGAAAAACTGCCATTGTGCTCATTGTCCCGCGCTTTCTACGCTGGATATCCGCACATGCATTGGCCGCAATACGAAAAATCCAGACAGAAAGCTCGGAATCCACATTCCCACCCAGCTTGCTTCCAATCTGGAGGAAGGTTTCCTCCACAGCCTGCTCTGCTTCATTTTCCTGTCCAAGATAACGCAAGGCATACTGATAAACCTTTGGGGCGTACAAATCGGCCAAACGCTCGAATGCTGAATCATCGCCGCTGATAATGCGGTCAACAATACTGTTTTCATCAAACATACTCAGCCCTCCAGTTTTGATGCCAGCTGCAGCAAGCGATCCAGTTCTTCAAAGGAGTTTAGTTCGGATACACATGCTTTGAGCTTCTTCGTCCCACGCACGCCCTTTAAATACCATGCAAAGTGCTTGCGCGCCTGTAGCATGGCAATATGCTCTCCCTTGTGTTCTGCTGCCAGCGTAATCTGTCTACGCACAGTCTCCATACGCTGTGCCAGCGGCGGAAGCGCAGGAATTTCCCTGCCTTCGTCCATTGCATTGCACTGTGCAAACAGCCATGGATTCCCCAATGCACCGCGTCCAATCATAACTGCATCTGCACCGGTTTCCCGCAGGATATGCATGGCGCTTTTTGCGCTGTCCACATCGCCATTGGCTATAACTGGAATGGATACCGCCTGTTTGACCTGCGCAATGGCGCCCCAATCCGCTTTGCCTGCATACATCTGCGCCCTTGTACGGCCATGCAGCGTGATAGCAGCAGCGCCTGCCGCTTCCGCCATCTTTGCAAAGTCCAGATAATTTTCATGTTCCTCGTCCCAGCCCTTGCGGAATTTTACTGTAACCGGGACATCCACTGCCATTACAACTGCGCGGATAATCTCCTCTGCAAGCTTTGGTTTCAGCATCAGGGCACTGCCATCGCCGCCCTTGACAATCTTCGGCGCCGGACAGCCCATATTAATATCCACAAGAGATGCACCGGAAATTGCCAGCGCTTTTTTTGCTCCATCCGCCATATACGCCGGATTGCTGCCAAAGATCTGTACCCAGCCAGGCTTCTCATTCGGCGCCAGTGACAACAGCTCCCGTGTTTTTTTATCCTGAAACAGCAGCGCCTGTGTCGAGATCATTTCACTGACAGTCATAGCAGCGCCACATTCCCGACAGATCTGCCGGAATGCCCGATCGGTTACTCCCGCCATAGGTGCCATGATAAAACGCCCGTCAATTGTTACATTTCCAATTTGAAAGCCTGCCATATGACCTCTCCTGTCTTAAAACATACATAGAATAAGTGTAGCATTCTTTCTCTTTTTTGACAAGTAGCATCTTGCCGCATGAAAAGAGCCTCCCACAAAAGAGAGGCCCACATCACACAAACAAATATCCTAAAAAATATCCAGCGCTGACACATACGATATTATAACAGGTAATTCCCAGCGCACTGGCTGTCATAAAAGAAACCGGATCAACCCGAAATGCACCCGCCGGAAGCGGCAAAAGCGTACGTACTACCGGAAGAATCCGTCCAATAAATATTTTTTGAAAGCTGTTCCTTTGCAAAAACTCCGAGCAGCGTTCATTTGCTTTACGAAGATTTTTGCTGTGCCGGTTCAACCAGTCCAAAAGAGGATAACCGCCAGCTCGTCCAATCAGATATAACACCACTGTACCAGTCATTCCTCCAATAATCGTCAATGTAATAGCAAGGAAAACAGACATGCCTCCATTTGCAGCATAAATCCCTGCTGCTGGCAGAATCACACCCGCAGGCATTCCCGGACAGTTCATGGCTTCAAGACATGTAATAACCAATAGAATCAACACACCATATTGGGACATCAATCCCAGAACAGCGTCCAATTCCATGCAGTGATCCCTCACTTTCGATCAGATTCCTCTGCGGCACGGGTATCTTTTTCCGGCTCAGACAGCTCTGCCGCAGCTTGGGGCTGCTCCACCGGGCTGTTGTGTTCCTTCGGCCTGCGTTTTTCGTAATCCCAGTCATCTTCCTCTTCCCATTGATCGCTGAGGATTTCATCCAGCATTGAGCCAGGCTTGCGCGGGATATGGCGGATCAGGATACCACCCAAACCAAATATCACAAAAAACATGCCTAAGAACAGCAGAATCGGATACAACTCCGCTTTTACTTCTGCACTCAGCTCTAATAAAGGGTACATCTGTATATGCAGCATTCCTGATGTCCTCCGTGTATTCTGAATTTCTCTGGCTTTATCATAGCTTCTTTTTTTACCGGTTGCAAGCAGACTGCTTTTATTTTACATTCTATTCACAGAAATCCAGGCATAAGTAAAAGCCCGGCAGATGCAACTGTCGGGCTTTTGCCATGAGAACAGAAATTCTCACCTCATTTGTATCGTTTACGCCAATCAGCCTGTTCCGTCAACGCACATTTTTACGCGCCGCGTTTGCTGAGGTAGACCACGGCCGCACTCATATCATCCGGTGCGCCACGGGCGGAGCCTTCCAGCACAACCCGTGCCGCCAACTCTCTTGCGCTCAGATGCATGCTTCCTGCCATCAACTCTTCTACCCAGCCTGCATTTTCACCGTCGGCGTCCACAATACCGTCGCTGAGCAGCAGCAAGGCATCACCATCCCCCATATGGAACTGGGTAACGTCCATTTCCCCCGATTCCTCCAGCCCTGCTGGCAATGTAGAGGAAAGAATGCGCCGGACGCGCACCGTACCATCGCCGTCCACTGCCCGCACAAAGCTGGGCGCTGCGCCGCACTTGACGGATTCGGTATTTCCGTTGAACAGATCGATGGTTCCAATATCGAGCGTGACAAATTTTTTGCCCTGTGTCCGCAGCTTGAGGGCAGGACCAATCGTGCGCACACAATCTGCTGCCGAAATACCGGCGCGAAGGAACCGTTCTGCCATGCGGACGGTACTTTCGGATTCCTCCTTTGCCTGTTCGCCGGAGCCCATACCGTCTGACAGTACAACGCATGCGATTCCCTCCTCTGTTGTGAAATACCGGATACAGTCACCGGAAACCTGTTGTCCTTCCCGTGTCCGGGTTCCGATGCCAACTGTGATGCAATATGGCTCCTGTTCCCGGAACAGCAGGCTTGATCCGCCAGGGCCATGTACGGACTCCGGGCCGGTGAGTTTTGCGCCCATCAGAGCGCTTAACCCGGACAAAAATCCTTCTTTATTGCGTACAATTCGTGGGACGCACTCGCCGGAAATCTCAAAATGCAAGCGTCCACGGCGATCCTTCCAAGCTGCTGCCGTGCGTACCCGTCCAAAGGCTTCGGCATAGGTGCGCAATTCCCGCTCCCTTGCCGGCAATGCCTCCGGCCCATTGCTCATGCTTTCGCCTACCTGCTTGAGAATACCGGTTACCCCGGCATACTGCTGTGCAATCAGCTTTCGTCCGTTTTCATTTTTCCGTTGGGTCTGCCTGCGCTGGTACAACGCATCCATTCCCTCATTGAGCGCGATGACAAAATCAGAAAACCGCAGACATTGTGCTGCAAAATGTCCCGGAAAATCACTCGCCGTCACATGTCCATTGCGCAGCAGAGAACCGGAAACCGTGTCCAGTGTGCGAAGCGTGGACAGCTTGTCCCGTTCCCAGCACGATTCCCGCGCACTGCATCGCCTGCATACACGGTCCGCTGTCCGGTCAAACACAGCGCCAAGGTCATTTTCCTCCTTATGCTGGCTACTGCCGCCCGCCAACGCACGGTACATCTCTGAAAAGGCTTCGGATGCTGCGGAGGCGTACTGATTTGCCAGTCGGCTCACACGTGCCGCATAATCTGTCGGTTCCGGATTCGGCGGAAGAAGCTTGTCCTGTAGCGTCCGCCACATGCGGTCCGGTACAAGGACAAAGCATACCGACGCCACAAAACATTCATACAAACCGGATAAATATACCGCCTGTCCGCCCAGCAAATTGACTGCTGCATGTGTGATGACAAAAACCGTGGCAAAACCAATTCGTCCGGACCGTGTGAAAAAGCCTGCTACCATACCGGCAATTGCATAGATTCCCGCATAATATAAGCCTGCGCCCCCTGCCGCATCCATCGCAATACCGATACCGACGCCACAGGCTGCACCATAGGAAAACCCACCCAGATAGCTAACCCCCATGACAACCAGCAGCGCTGCAATCCGTGATGGGCAAATCAAGTCAATCACCTGCAACGGATAGGCTGCCATCAGTACCGTTGCAGTCAACACCATAATACCGCCAAAACGTATTACCTGTGGCCGCCCGCGTGCTGTATCTACTGCTGCTTCATAAAAATACGCTGCTCCTGCTGCAAGCACGATCTCACATAGAAATAATACCGTTGTCTGCCATTCAATGCCATCCGCAAAGACAAAAATACAGCCGGTTGCCATAACAGCCGCCGCTGCGCCTGTCGGATAAAACCAACGTCCTGCTGTAATGCCAGTCCCTGAAAAAACGGTAGATGCCGCCAGTACAATCAATGCCGCACCGGCATATTCTACACCTTCCGCCCCGGGATGTGACAGCAAATATCCAGCAAATGTCCCCAGCACAGCCCCAAATCCATAGCCTGTCCGACACGCCGCCGCTGCAAATGCCACACCAAAGGGTGCTCCAACTCCTGTTATTTCCGCACAGGATAAAATTCCTGCCGCTATAAAATATAAAAAAGGCATACCAGTCCGGCGTGTGCGTACACCACCGGCTGCCTTTTGCCGCTGTTTTTTCTTCCGTTCGAGCATATGTATCTGCGCCTCCTGTTTTATGTTTACAGTATAATGAAGCTGTAACAAAAAAGCAGTCGAACCAGCAGGGCGTTTTTTGGAAACTAAAATCTTTTTGTATTCTGCCTCTCTTCGTGTCAGATGCAGCCATCCTGTGATAACTATATCCGACATTTTACGTTCAGCGGGGTTGACTATCACAACACATCTGTTATAATGTACTTGTACAATAAGTACATTCAAGTCAAAGGTGATCGATCATGGAAATTATTATCAGCAACAATGCCAACAAACCAATTTATGAGCAAATTACATCACAGATGAAAGCAATGATCATGAGTGGAGAGCTGCAAGCCGGAGATGCCATTCCTTCCATGCGTGCATTGGCAAAGTCAATTCACGTAAGTGTTATCACTGTTCAGAAAGCGTATGAGGATTTACAGCGGGATGGCTTTATTGAAACAACGGTTGGCAGAGGAAGCTTTGTAGCAGCTCAAAACAAGGAATTTTATCAAGAGGAACAGCAGCGCATTGCAGAGGAGCATTTACAGGCAGCCGCAGAAATCGGGCGCATGTATCAAATTCCCCTTGCAAAGCTGACGGAGCTGTTAGCTCTATTCTATGAGGAGGATGAATAATATGGAACATATTTTAGAATTACAACAGGTTTCCAAGACATTCCCAAATTCCGGTTTCACCTTGGATCAAGTATCCTTTTCCTTGCCCTATGGCGCTATCATGGGCTTTGTCGGAGAAAATGGAGCAGGAAAAACAACCACCATCGGCTGTATCCTCAATACTGTTGCAAAGGATCACGGAACGATCAAGCTATTCGGGAAAGAAATGCTGGACAGCGACACAGATATAAGAGAGAAAATCGGTGTTATATATGACGGCGATAATTTTCCTCCGTATTTAACCGCAGAACAATTGTCACAGGTCATGGAGGGGCTTTATACCCAGTGGGACAGTACACTATTCCAACAATACTTAAAGGACTTCCATTTACCGGCGAAACAGAAAATAAAAAGCTATTCCAGAGGAATGACGATGAAATTAGCCATTTCCGTCGCTTTATCCCATCACCCGCAATTATTGATTCTGGATGAAGCCACCGGCGGGTTAGACCCGATTATGCGTGACGAGATATTGGATATGTTTCTTGAATTTGTTCAAGAAGAAGATCACGCCATCCTGCTATCCTCTCACATCACAAGCGATCTGGAAAAAATTGCTGATTATATTACATTCATTCACAACGGAAAGCTGATTTTGACAGCATCCAGAAATGATCTGGTCTATCATTACGCCGTTATGCGCTGCCGGGAAAGCCAGTTTCTTGCTTTAGACCCCGATGATATTCTGGCTTATCGAAAGCGGGATTTCCAAATTGATGTATTGGTTCCTGACGGAAAAAAGGCACAGAAAAAATATAAAGATGTTGTCATTGACCATGTTTCACTTGATGAAATTATGCTGTTGTTGGTAAAGGGGGAACGCGTATGAAAGGGCTTCTTAAAAATAATTTTTATGCGGTACGCTCGAATGTAAAAGTATTTGCAGCAATTATGCTGCTGCTGGGTGTTTTTGTCGTTGCTATGGACAATGATGTACAAACCCTGATTAACGGATATATGCTATTGGGCATGATCGGATTTTCTATCAATGCAATGACCAGCCTGCGAAAGGAAAGCGCCGGTAAATGGAGCAAGTATAAATTGACAGCTCCAATAAAACGATCTGATATTGTGAAAAGCTACTTTATCAGTCAGCTCATATGGTTGTTTGTCGGTATGTTGTTTGCAGGGGTTGGCTTGAGTTTATCGATATTGTTGCACGGTTATCCGTTTGATCGAAACACAGACATTCTCATGCTGTTTATCGTAGGGATTGGAATCAGCCTGTTCATGGGAGCAATCTTTTTCCCTTTGTTTTACCTGGGAGGAGAGGATCGAAATGAAGTATTTCTGGTAATCAGTTTACTTTGCGGCATCGGAATTATAATGGGTCTTGCTACTGCTGTGAATATCTTTTTCGGCCCTCACATGACCACGCTCCAAGTGTTATCAGGCGCAGCAATCATCTTTGCCTGTGCATTGCTGGCATTTATGTTATCTTATCCATTGACGGTTGGCATTTTTAAGAAAAAGGAATTTTAAAGCAAGAGATAAAAACCATTTTGATATTCCAACGTAGTCAAAAGCTTCACAGTAAAGCCTCCCTCTCAGAAGGCAAAGACGGAGGGAGTGGAAACGTAACTCTTATGATATCAACTGCAATCGCTGTACAGCAGACATTTACACAACGCCTCCTTCTTCGACGGAGGCTGGGCAGGTTATCAATGGCGGCGTTGGCAAGGGTCTTTTTGTCACTCTTGTTGATCGTAAAACCCGCTTTGTTCGCATTGGTCTCCTGAAAAACAGGACGTCTGAGGAGACAGCGCGAGTGATCGAGCAGCTGTTAACAGGCTTGCCGGTTAACAGCATCAGTCCGGATAACGGCTCTGAGTTTACCAATTTTCGCCAACTCGAACAGAAGTTGCATTCGCCTGTTTACTTTGCCGAGCCGCATAAGCCGTGGCAGCGCGGTACCAACGAGAATACCAATGATTTGATTCGTTTTTTCTTCCCAAAAGGTTTTGACTTCCGTACAGTCACGGACCAAGATATCCGCCTTGTTGAGCAGCTTCTCAATCATCGTCCTAGAAAGTGTCTTCGCTGGAAGTCCCCTGCTGAAGTCTTTTGCTATTAAGTGTTGCACTTGCTTGACAATCTGCCCCCTTACCTTCGGCAAACAGCTAATGAGTTTGCAGCTAACTTCCGGCTTAGGGGGACTGACTTAATATGAAGCAGCCTTACGGCTCAACTAGGAGGAAGAGAACTTGACCCTGCTGTCCTACAGCTATTGTATCACGGGCATCTCTAAGTCTGATGATACTGAAATCTATTAACTTGAAAATTATTATACGAGGAGGAACGGTTATGTTTAACTACGTGTGGCCGATTGCATTAGTATTGTTATCCAACACGGCCTATCAAATCTGTGCAAAGGGAGTGCCGGGCAATGCCAGCCCCTTTGCTGCACTCACAATCACTTACATAGTGGGTGCGATATTCTCGACGGTGATGCATTTTATCACGCACCCGACAGTAAACATCCTAAAAGAGTTCACAAAAATGAACTGGGCACCCTATGTGCTTGGTTTGGTTATTGTAGGGCTTGAGGTTGGTTGGATCTATGCCTACAAAGCAGGATGGCAGGTAAGCACAGGCTTTATTGTCCATAGTGCATTTTTGGCAGTCATACTGATTTTTGTCGGTTTCATTCTCTACTACGAGCCGATAACTTGGAACAAAATTGTAGGCATAGGGATTTGTCTTGTGGGGCTTGTATTTATTAACATTAAGTAATTTGCAAATTTCAGTTGTCGGGCTGAGAAAAAGATTAGGAAGTTTGTGGAGGAAATATATATGCAACATGAATGCAGAATAACAGTATTAGAAACAAAGGTATTTAACGATTATCAGGAGCAATATCTGGCTAATCCAAAATCGGGTTCCTGTCCGTGTTTCAAAGCAGGAGACACCTTTCTTCTTAAAAGAACGAGTGAGCGGAATGCCGGTTGGTAGATATCGATTCCTGCTCAATCAGAATAAAAAAACCACCCTAGCTTCCTAGAGTGGTTTTCAACCATGGTGGAAGTTACAGCGCTTGAACTCGTGGCCCTGCTGCCGGTTGGTAGATATCGATTCCTGCTCAATCAGCATAAAAAAGCCACTCCAGTTTCCTAGAGTGGCTTTTACCATGGTGGAAGTTACAGCGCTTGAACTCGTGTCCCTGCTGCCGGTTGGTAGATATCGATTCCTGCTCAATCAGAATAAAAAAACCACCCTAGTTTCCTAGAGTGGCTTTTACCATGGTGGAAGTTACAGGGCTCGAACCTGTGACCCTCTGCTTGTAAGGCAGATGCTCTCCCAGCTGAGCTAAACTTCCATATGGTGACCCGTACGAGAATCGAACTCGTGTTACCGCCGTGAAAGGGCGGTGTCTTAACCGCTTGACCAACGGGCCATATGGTAGCGGTGATGGGACTTGAACCTATGACCTTCCGGGTATGAACCGGACGCTCTAGCCAACTAAGCTACACCGCCATATTTGTATCATCCTCGATGATTGCCTGTCCTCGTCAGATGACGATGATTATTATATCTCCTGAGCCGCCAATTGTCAACAGTTTTTTCAAAATTTTTCAATGTTTTTTCCTGTAGCGTTAGACCCTCAAAATCCCATCTGCCGTGCAACAATCGGCGGGACAATATACCGGTCAATCAACTGCTCAATCCGATGTTCTCCGTTCACTGTATCCCATAACGCGTCATAGCCAAGATGATACAGCTCCCCACGGGTCATCGTATATTCTTCCCCGTCTTCATTTGTACCGGAAACCGATGCTGCCAATGTCGTGCCAAGCAATGCATTCAAGGCATCCAGCTCGTCCTGTTCCGCAGCGCAGTCCGTGTCCGCTACACGCAGAGCAGAATCTGCCAATTGTAAATCCTGCATACGCTGGATATAGGCAAAATCCGCCGGATACTGGTCATCCAGAAAATCTTCATACAATGCTTCATCCCATGTATGTGTTTCCCGCAATTCCTCTGCCGTCAGCATGAAAAATGCATCTCCGACACGTTGTCCCTGATCTGGTACCGGGTCATCATAGGTGCAATCGATAAAATACGTTTCCCCATACAGGCGAACTGCATTCCACGCATGTGTCATCTCATCATCTTCGACATAATAAACATCCAGACCGGCACCGTCACACATAGCACTGAAGGCCCTTGCATAGCCTGCACAAACTGCACTTCCATCTTCCGATACACCGGCTGCCATCTGTGCACGCTGTTCTCCGGTTTCCTCATACACACAGCTGCGGATCAATACATCATGGATTGCTTTCAGCTTTCCTTCGATTGTCTGCTCCTCCGCTGCGGCCTGTGCACCAGCCTGCTGTGCTGCCGTAATTCCCTGCTGCTGTTCCTGCCGATCCGGAACGGTATACGTGAGCTGCAAATTGCCATTGTGATAGGCTGCTGCAGAAAGTGTGGAAAGGTATGGTTCCTGCGCCTGTAGCAAATGATAAACCTGCTTTTCATCAATTTCCTGACTGTGAAACAGCAGCGTATCCCGTCCGTCTGCATAGGCGGCCAGCAGCTCATCCGCTGCGTCTACATTGGTTTTCGCCAGAGATACATCCTCATGGCTTGGCGCTTTCCACCAGGCAACCCAAACAAGGGCAGCGGCAACCAGTACAGCTACTATGATTTTCAGCCATCTGCGCATTGCCGCACCTCCCTTCCGGTTGTTACAAAAAAATATTATGCCTGATGCAGTGTCATGGCCACCCAGTCTCCCGACTGATCCCGACGGTCTAAAACAAAGCCAGCATCCAGCAATGACTGCTGCACTTCATCTGCCCTTGGTGCAATGATACCGGAAACAATCAGGATACCCTCCGGTCTCAGCTTGCTCTTGAGGATATCACGCATTCCCATAATAACATCTGCCACAATATTTGCAACAATAATATGATATTCTCCCCCGATTTCTTCGGATAATACAGCGTCTCCAATGACATCACCTACATGGGTGCGCAGAGTAAAGCCGTTCTTCTGTGCATTTTCTGCGGCAATCCGAGTCGCATTCGGGTCAATATCTACCGCTGTAATATCATTTGCCCCCAGCATATGTGCAGCTACAGACAAAATACCGCTGCCACATCCCATATCCAGCAGGCGATCTCCCGGCTTGACCAGCCGTTCCAGCTCACAAATACACAGCTGTGTCGTATTATGCGTACCAGTTCCAAAACTGGAAGACGGGTCAATTTCCAGAATCCGTCTGCCTTCCTCCGGCTCACAGGTTTCCCACGATGGCTTAATCAGAAAGGTGTCACCGACACGGAACGGCTTAAAATACTGTTTCCAGTTGTTTTCCCAGTCCTCCTGCTTCATGGAAGCCAGCTCTGCTGTGCAGCGTCCAAACGCCTTCTCTGTATCGCGTGCACGGATATCTGTAAGACCTGCATGAACCTGCGCCAGCATTTCCGCCCCCTCCGGGCTGTCCTCAATATAGATCTTGACATTGGTTTCTGCATCCTTTTTTTCCTTTGCCAGATCTTCATCTACATAATCCCAGTATATCTCAGTATCCTGCAAAAAATCCGTAAAATCCTGTGCGTCTTCAATGACAAATCCATCAATACCCAAATCCATCAGCATTCCGGTAACAGCATCAATACCAGTTGTGGATGTCCAGATTGTCACTTCAGTCCAGCTATTCACAAACAACGCTCCTTTTCTATTCAAAAAGCGCAGACAGAAAAGGTTATTCCCGCCTGCGCTTCCACGTTTCATGATTACAGTGCTACCAGCCCATAATGCTGGCGGAAGTAATCAAAAATATCTTCATCCAATTCCCACGTTCCATCATACAGTGCAATGCCGTCAAAAACGCGCAGCGCTTCCTCCAGCAGCTCCGGATTTTCCGCTTCCAGACAAACCGGACGCTCCAGCATATACTGGTTTTCTGCCAGCAGCTGTACATCATACGGTGTACTGATTTCCAGCTTCCATGCACCAGACCACTGATCCTCCAAATCCAGCAGATTTTCACCGAAATTATCTTCCAAATCAATCGGATCAGAAATATCAATCGTTGCATCGACGAAATGCGTATGCACGCCAACCGGCGCCAGGATATAATCCTCATCTGCCTCCGGTTCATTTTTCCCGGTGCTCTCCGGTGCACGCTCCAGTATTCGTCTGACATGCTCTAAATCGCTTGTGTGGTAAAATTCCACACTTTGCAGATGCTTCATCTCATCCAGCTCATGTGGCTCGACAGAAACACCCAGCGCGATATTGGCATATGGCGCCAGCTCTTCGATGGCATCGTCAACATCTTCCGGCTCACCGGTTAGAATAACTCCTGCAACACCGATGCGCTGCATAATGCCCATCACTGCCAGCGCCGACGAACCATCTCCGGTCCGCCCATCCTCATCCACCGGCATTTCTACCAAAATACCAAGCCCGGACTGATCGGTTACTGCCAGCACAGCTGCACGCAGTACATGCAGATTCTGCCGCATACGGATATAAATAAAATCTGCTTTGGCATGTGTTGCACGGCTGACAATATTTTTAAACCGTCCAATCAGACGTTCCGACGGCCATTCCGCACCGATGTCCTCTTCCGGATTCCAGCCGTCTGCATTGATCATCATACCAACGGGCCTGCCACCTGCATGACTTTTGACAGCTGCAAGGCTCATGGCATCCGGCACGACAAATGAAGCCGCATGGCAATTGTCCCAGTTCACAGACATCATCTGCGATGGTGTTTCCAATGTTAAAATGACTTCCC
Source organism: Eubacteriales bacterium (assembly GCA_030524285.1). Taxonomy (GTDB): domain Bacteria; phylum Bacillota; class Clostridia; order Oscillospirales; family Butyricicoccaceae; genus Butyricicoccus_A. Next base: position 38,106 of record JAUNGQ010000008.1, on the reverse strand, counting down.
CACTACATAAAGGAACGGGTTCCATAGCTCTCCTTCTGCCCGTAATAGGCGTATTACATATGTTCTGGCGCTTCTACACCAATCATCGTCAGTACGTTGTAAATCGTCTGGCGTGCCGCGCGGCACAGCACAAGACGTGCATCCCGTACAGTTTCCTCCGCTTCCCTGATGCGACATGCATTATAGAAGCGATGGAATTGCGCGCACAATGCAACGGCATACTTATTCATACGAGACGGGTCACGCTCCGCAGCCGCAGAGGTAATTTCCTCCGGCAGCAGGCTGATCTGTTTCACCAACGCCAGCTCTTCTGCCTCATTCAGGACAGTCAAATCTGCCGTATCCGGTACTGCAATGCCCTCTGACTCAATCTTAGCCAGCAGACTGCAAATACGTGCATGTGCATACTGACAGTAGTACAACGGATTATCGCTGTCCTGCTTGACAGCCAGATCAAGATCAAATTCCATCTGGGTTTCTGCGGCACGGGAATTGAAGAAATACCGCGCTGCATCTACCGGGATTTCATCCAGCAGATCAGACAGCGTCAAAGACTTGCCGGTACGCTTGGACATACGCACAACCTCGCCGCCCTGCATCATGCGGACAAGCTGCATTAAAACGATTTCCAGACGATTTGCGCCATCCAGACCAATCGCATCAAGCGCACTCTTCAAGCGGAGCACATGACCATGGTGGTCTGCACCCCAGATATTGATAACACGGTCAAAGCCGCGCTTCTCAAACTTATTTCTATGGTATGCAATATCAGCTGCAAAATAGGTATAGAAACCATTTGCACGACGCAGCACATCATCCTTATCACAGCCGAAATCGGTGGAACGCAGCCACAGTGCGCCTTCCTTTTCATAGGTAGCGCCCTTCTCCGTCAGCATGTCAACGGTTTCCTTCACATAACCGGACTCATGCAGCCCGCTTTCGCGGAACCATACATCATAATGAATTTTATAACGTTCCAGATCACGCTGCATCCGTGCAATATTCGTCGGCAGACCGTATTCTACAATAACTTTGCGGCGCTGCTCCGGTTCCATGTCAAGCAGCTTATCGCCATGCAGCTTGACCAGATCAGCAGCCAGCTCCTTGATGTCGGCGCCCTGATACCAGCTTGCGTCAAATTCGATTGCATCCTCGCCCTTGAGCTGCTGGATATAACGTCCTTCTACAGAATGTGCAAACTTATCTACCTGATTGCCTGCATCATTGATGTAGAATTCACGGGTTACATCATGACCGGCCCAGCTCAGCACCTCTGCCAGGCAGTCACCCAGTACGCCTCCACGGGCATTGCCCATGTGCATCGGCCCGGTTGGATTTGCAGAAACGAACTCTACCATGATCTTTTCCGGCTTTTCAGCAGTCACACGGCCGTAATCCTTCCCCATATCCGAAACCAATGTCACAGCATCTGCATACCACTGCTTGCCGAGCCGGAAGTTCAAAAAGCCCGGGCCTGCAATGGAAATCTCTTCAAAATAGGTGCCGTCCAGTACAATATGTGCGGTCAACGCTTCTGCAATCTTACGCGGCGCCATGTGCAGCGCACGTGCGCACTGCATGGCAAAGGAGGATGCATAGTCGCCATTCCTGGTATCCTTTGGAATTTCCACAGCAACTGCCGGTACATCACCCTCCGGCAGATCGCCTGCGGCAACTGCGGCGTGATATGCGTTCAGAACAACCTCGGCCGCCTGCTTTTTCGCCTTTTCGATTAAATTCATCTCATCGTGCCTTTCTTCGTATTCTCTATCACGGCGTGATATAAACGCCTGAAACGGGCGGAAATACAACTCCCGCCCGTATGATTTCTTTTTTCAGCTCAATGGCCGCTGCTCACGGATGGAGTCACTGCCATTTCAAATCGGTGTGTACCGGCAAGATTGGAATCAATTTCCACGGTATAATCAATCGCAAGGCTTCCGCCATTTTCATTGATTGTGTTAACCAAATGCGACGTATGTGTGGAAATTGTCATCGAGCCGATTTCCGTCTGGTACAGGCCGACATGCTTTTTATGCTCCGCAAACAGCATCTGTGCCGGATGCGTACCGGTACGTGTCATCGTAACCTGACGGTCCTCCAGTTTGAGTGTTGTGCGTGTGCCTTCCATACCGGTCAGCTCACTTTCCTCATAGGAGACAAAATATTTTCCGTTGCGGCGGTACAGGCGGCCTGCTGTAATCAGATCAATGCGATCCGGCTCACAGCCCTCAAAGTCCTGCCTGCTGGCGATCGTAATGATAACGTCCTTTTTCATAGAAGTATTCTGTGCTTCCATTGTCATCTACTTCCTTTCTATCAATACGATGCGATATCGACAAGCTGTGCTGTCACGCTTGTCGGCTCACCTAAAAACATTTCTGCATGCTCGTCAAAGCTGTCCGGATCATCTGAGACATAATATTCCGTGTATCCCTTTCCCGGCTGTGCCGGATCAAGGAATCTGCGCACATACTTCGCCGCTTCAGCGCCGGAATCAATCAGTGTGACCTCATCGCCCATAAACGCCTGAATGGCATCGCGCAGCAATGGATAATGTGTACAGCCCAAAATCAGCGTGTCCACACCAAAATCACGGATCTCTGTCAGATATTCCTCGACAACCAGCTGGGTTACCTTGTCATCCGGCTGAAAACGTCCGGCCTCTACCAGCGGGACAAACAATGGGCAATGGCGTGCAATGGTATGTACCGACGGGTCAAGCGTATGCAGCTTGGCTTCATATGCGCCGCTGCGGACGGTTCCCTTGGTACCGATGATACCGATGCGGTTGTTCTTTGTTATGCTCTTTGCCGCATAGCAAGTCGGCTCTACCACGCCGACAATCGGAATGGTATTTTCCGACTTGATGTCCCCCAACACCTGTGAGCTGACCGTGCCGCAGGCGATGACAATCGCCTTGATATGATGCTGGTTCAGAAATGCGACATCCTGTCTTGCATAGTTCAAAACCGTGCGGCGGCTGCGGGAACCATAGGGTACGCGTCCGGTATCACCAAAATAGATGATATTTTCATTCGGCATAGCAAGATGCAGCTGGCGTACTGCTGTCAGGCCTCCAAGACCGGAATCAAAAACGCCAATTGCTCTGTTATCCATCATATCGCTCCATTGCAAGGGAAATCAGGCGGTCAACCAACTCAGTATACGGGATTCCCATGTATTCCTGAAGCTTCGGATACATGCTGATGCTGGTAAAGCCCGGAATGGTGTTAATTTCATTGAATACAATTTCATCCTCTGCATAGGTGCAGAAGAAGTCCACACGTGACAGCCCCTTGCAGCCCAGCGCACGATAGACCCGAACAGCCGCTTCACGAACATTTTCCATTGCGCTGTCACTGATCTTCGCCGGAATATACAGGCCGGAGGTGCCGTCTACATACTTTGCCTCAAAGGAATAGAATTCCTGACTCGGTGCAATTTCGCCGGCATAGGATGCAGTCGGATCGTCATTGCCAAGAACCGCAACCTCAATCTCATGTCCGTCAATAAATTCCTCTACCAGCACCTTGGAGTCAAACCGAAACGCATCCGCCAGACCCTTTTGAAGGGATGCACGGTCTGTTGCCTTGGAGACACCGACAGAAGAACCTTCGCTGCACGGCTTGACAAAAACCGGATAGGAGCCAAGCTGCTTTTCTGCTGCAATGCAGACGGCAGACGGGTCTTCCGCAAAATCATAGCTATGCGCCAGATAAAAGGCTGCCTGACGGACGCCCTCCTGCTGGACAATGATTTTGGTCAGGCTCTTGTCCATGCTGCACGCGGACGCTGCCACGCCCGGACCGACATACGGGATATGTGCCAGCTCCAGTAGCCCCTGCAAGGTTCCATCCTCGCCGCCAATGCCGTGCAGAACCGGGAACACACAGTCGGCATGGATAGTCTCCATGCCGCTGTCACGCAGGATGAGCAATCCATGGGTTTTGCGATCCGGAGAAAGCACAGCCGGAACTGTCTTGCCGCTGGTTTCCCAGCTTCCGTTCTCAATGCTGTCATAGTCGGTGGAATCAAACAACAGCCATCTGCCGAACTTTGTAATCCCCACCGGATAAATATGATATTTCTCTGCATCCGTATTACGCAGAATGGATGCGGCAGAAATACAGGAAATGTCATGCTCGGAGGAAACGCCGCCGAACACCACAATCACATTCAATTGATTCATAAAATAAGCAACCTCGATATTCTCAGAGTCGCGGGCAATAACCCGTCATTTTATTACCCCTTATTATACGTCAAACACGCAATATATGCGAGAAGAAAAGAGAACAAATTTTAAAAATTTCTGTCAGATGTTTACCACAATTCGCCTATAATTCTATATCTGTTGTCATTTTTCATAAAAAAAGCGGCTATGCATGATTAAAACCTCATACGCCGCCGATACAGAGCCATCTCTCTTCCGTTGTGGTCTTCGCCTTGCTGCAAAAGTACAGCGTCGAAAATACAATTTGTAATAAAATAGATAATTTTAACATTTTGTATATTCGCAATAAACCTCTAACAAATATAGTATATCAAATCTATTACAAGAAATCAATATTCTTTCAAAAAAATTCAAAAAAACTTTTCTTTTTTCAATTCTCACCTGTTTTTTTACAAAAAAAGTTGAGAATGTTATTGACAAAAACAAGATTTCATGGTAATATTTAGTCACAGTAAAGAACAGCTACGACATATCAGACATCCTGATAGCTGTTTTTTCAATCCACTCGAAAGCGGTGAGTCCGATGGGAGCCGAAGCACAATGTAATCAGATCGGACAGACCGGTCTGGACGTCTTTCATTGATGAGAAAGTGGTGAATCCAATGGGCAGGTAACTGACCGAACGGTTTGGATATTCCGAGGATGTATTCCAGTATTTTTTCAAAGTGGTGAGTCCAATGGGCATAGTAGTATTGCTGTAGAAATCGATTTCTCGATGACTGGCTAACATGAATATGACAGAAAGCAGGTGAGTCCAATGGCAGTCGAAGAACAGATTTGGAACAGCAGGACTCGCAGCAGACTGGCTGATTAACAGCTTTTCTTTTTCGCCAGCCTCTCGCGTGATGTTTTTCCAAACACATATTCCGCAAAACCTACGTTTCCTCTTGAGTGGGAAATTGATTCTGAATTCCGGTGCAAGGATATATCCCGTTGGATGCCTGCATTGCAGGGGAACCTCCTTCCGGATAAAGTAATATAGATTTCTTTCATTTGTAGAGCAGATAACCGGGCAGCGTATGGGGCGTACCCCAGAAATGAGAATTGTCCCTTGTGTCGTAAAAGCATATGAAATTGAGATCACACCGATGTTTCACTTTTGGTTTTGCAGGAGGAATTTCGATCAGGTTCTGACAATGGCGGATTTCGCATAGTTCCTTATTGGGTGACAAGCGGTAATCCATTCAGATATTGTTTCTCTCCATTACCGGGATTTTGTCAGAGTTTTATCTTAATTTCTGTTGTGGGTTCTGTATTCCATGTAAAATCGTATATGATTTTATATAGAGAGAGTAAAATCAAGGTATGTACGGCTTCGTAAATGGACGGAGCCGTTTTTGTTTGCAAAAAAATCGCTGTCCCGTTTCATGAGACAGCGATTTTCATTTTATCCCTTCATCATAAACAGATATTTCTTACAGAGGGGGATTTTGGAACAAATCAGGATGATTATGATACTTCCCGAAATCGATACTGCTTCAAGGAACAGCATTGCCAACGGTTTAGGCCATTCTCCATATGGAAAATACCACTCCAACAGGGACATAATGAGAATATGGACAAAATAAATTGCAAAGGAAATTTTCGCAAGATATGTAATCGGACGCTGGAACCGCAGCAGCAAATGTCCTGCCCGGCGCGCCAGCTCAAATATAAGCATGGCAAGCAGCGGCAGAAGCGCAAAATCATAATCAAAGGTTGCCTGTGCCGGACGGCTGTAGGCATAGAACTGAAAAATACAGCAGAACAGAAATGTCAGCACCAATCCTATGGCAATATGCCGCCCGCGCAGATGCTTCAGTCCTCCCCTGCTGACCCAGTAACCGGGCAGCAGATATAGAAAATAAATGGAAAACAGATTCGAGCTCTTGAGCGCAAAGCCCAATGACATGTTAATATATTGCAGCCGCAGCACATCATTGATCGTCGGAAAAACCATTTCCGCCAAATATAAAATCACACAAGGCAACAAAAGCAGCTTCATCGGCACCTTTTTAACAATCATTGCCACATATGGTACAAGCAGATATAAACACAGGATCATCGGCATGTACCACATGCTATCCATCGTTGTCTGATTGACAAACAGCGCCGTAGAAAGCAGTCCGCTGACCGCAGAACCTGCTGTAATCTCCTCCCAGTTTGTATGGAAACCGAGAATAAAGAAATACATGATGACATACCATATTTCAGTTGTAATGAGCAGTGGAAGCAGGTTGTGCTTATAAAACCGTTTGACACCCTCACCGTCGTCGATCTGCTTGTTCAACAGCAATGCACCGGAAATCATCAGAAACAGCGGTACGCCAATATGTCCAAACACAATGGCAACCACCTTAATCCACGAAGACCACAGTGGAATCCCGCGAAATTCAAAAAAAGCATAGCTAAAATTTTCATATGCCCGGTTGACGGCATGATTCATGGAAATGGAAATGATCGCAAACGCACGTAATACATCCAAATAAAATTTTCTCCCTACGGGAGCAGATTGAACCAGTTGATTCGACATAAACAATCCCCTCATAATATTCCAACAGTCTGTTACGACTTTATAATTATAGCTGCTCCTTCCGGATTTTCAACAAGATGCGGAGAATTTTATCATTTTTGTTACTTAGTACCAGATTTCGTCTTTTTTCCATCTATCCTGTATGCGCTTCCCGCCAAATCTGGTATAATAAAACCATCAGAAAAAATAATTTCTCTTTTTTAGAATGGAGGCGTGAAGAAATGACCGCTGCAAAGAAAGACACAGTTTTAAGGGAATTGATCATAGAAACTGCACAGACCGTATGTACACCGGATGATATCATCCACACGCTGGACAAGCATGGCATTCATGCAAAGCACAGTGAAATTGTGCGTGTACTTGCCGAGCTGGTAGATGAAGGCTATCTGATGCGTGCCCGAAGCAACCGTTATGGCAAACCGGAAGCCTTCGGCTGTCTGGCAGGTATTTTCTGTGCCACCGGACGCGGCTATGCATTCGTCCGTCCGGAATCCGGTGACGGGCCGGATATTTTCATTCCGCCCCACCGTGGCAAGGATGCCTGGCATGGTGACCGTGTCCTAATTCGTGTGCGTCAGGACAATCCATCCCCCCGCAAAAGCAAAGGAAATGAAAAGGAAAATCAGCCGGACAGCAAGCCCAACCGTCAGGAGGGTGAAGTGCTCCGTATCCTCAACCAAACCCGTGACGATATCACTGGCTGTATTGTCATGCGCGGAAAAATGACCATGTTTCGCGATGATTCCGGTAAGCTGCCGGAAATTGTTGTCAGCAAAAAGCATATCGGGGATGCACATCCCGGTGACCGCGTTGCATTGAAGGTACTATTCCGCGGCAATGAAAAATATCTGCCACAGGGCGTTGTCACACAGGTCTTCGGCTCTGGCCTGACACGAAAAGCTGCTGCTGAAGCAATCCTCTATGAGCATGATATTCCTGTTCCGTTTGCGCAGGATGCCATTGAGCAGGCAGAACGTATTCCACTGTTCGTACAGGAAAAAGACTGGCAGAATCGTCTGGATCTGCGCAGCCAGAAGCTGTTTACCATTGATGGCGATTCCGCCAAGGACTTTGATGATGCGGTTTCCCTCGAAACACTTCCCAACGGACATTACCGTCTTGGCGTACACATTGCCGACGTATCCCATTACGTCACGGAAGGCTCTCCGCTGGATCGCGAGGCATACCGCCGCGGCACCTCTGTTTATTACGCCGATCAGGTTATCCCAATGCTGCCGCTAACACTTTCCAATGGCATCTGTTCGCTGAATCCAGGCGTCAACCGCCTCGCCTTCTCTGTGTTCATTGAGATCGGCAAGGATGGCAAACGATATTCCGTTGATTTCCATCGCTCTGTCATCTGCTCCTACGCCCGTCTGACCTATCGTCAGGTCAATAAAATCCTTTCCGGTGACTGGCAGGAGCGCAATCTACGGCAAGACCTTGCGCCGATTCTGGATGAAATGAACGTAATGGCAAAGGAGCTTCATGCAAGCCGGATGCGGCGCGGCGCACTGGAATTGAATATTCCGGAAGCCGTCATCCTCTGTGACCGTGATGGAAATGCTTCCGGTGTTGAAAAGCGCAGCCGCGGCGAAGCAGAATCGTTAATTGAGGAATTCATGCTGATTGCCAATGAGGCGGTAGCAGAAGCGCTGTACCATTACCAGATGCCGGCCATTTACCGCGTCCATGAAGACCCGGATCTGGAAAAACTGCGCATATTTGCTTCGCAAGCACGCCTGTTCGGCTACCGTCTGCGGGAAAAGGATTTGACAAATACCCATCAGCTGCAACATATCCTTGACCAGACAGCAGACCAACCTGAACAGCAGGCGCTTCCCTCCCTTCTGCTGCGTTCGCTTGCACGTGCGCGTTATGCACCAAACTGCCTTGGTCACTACGGTCTGGCAGCAAACTATTATCTGCATTTTACTTCCCCCATCCGTCGTTATCCTGATCTGGTGGTGCATCGTATGCTCACTCGTATGCTTGCCGGGGAACAAGGCTCCAAAGAACTGACGGAATTCTGCGAGGAAGCCTCCGCACAATCCACTGCTCGCGAGCAGGCTGCCGCAGAGGCTGAACGCGAAATCGAAAAGTTGTATATGGCAGAATATATGTCCAGCTTCATCGGACACACGTTTGATGGCTATATTTCGAGTATTACCAGCTTCGGGGTATATGTCCAACTGGATAACATGGTAGAAGGTATGGTGCGTCTGGACACCATGCAGAACGACTGGTTTGAATTTGATCCGGATCGGCTGACCCTGTTCGGCAAGCATACCGGACAAAACTATCATCTCGGTATGCGTGTCAATGTTACGCTTGTCAATGCCTCCAGCACCTCCGGCCTGATTGATTTTATTTTCACGCCGGACGAGCACACCGCCGGATAATCCCACATTACGCAAATCAAAACAGCGCCCGCCTGACACAAAAGCGAGCGCTGTTTTTTCTTTGTTTAGGAATTGTCCGCAGTCGGATCAATATCCTTGTAGAGATAATCATATAGGTGAGCTGCCATCTTTTCATTGCTGAATTTGATAACAGACATACCGCTGACTGTACCATACTCCCACTCGCCGTCAATCGGCAAGCGGATATGTTCCATAGACGGAACACCGTGCATGATGGTACGCAGTCCCATATAAACAAAATCCTTTTTGCTCATAGAAGAGGTAATATTCGGCATCATACCATGCATGAAACGAAGCAGATGAATCGGATTGCTGGTAGCCTTGGAGAATACCTCATTGAGTACGACAGACTGGCGTTCGGTACGCTGCCAGTCACCGCCGGTGTTGCCCTTACGGATTCGCCCATAGGTCATTGCCTGCACACCGTCAAGCTTCTGTTCTCCCGCCACTTCAATCGGCTCATATGGTATACCGTTGCTATTACAATAGTCTTCCAGATGCAAATTAGTTTCTGCAACCTCTTCCTCCGTCAGTGTAACAGTGACGCCGCCGACAGCATCAATAATTGCCGCCATCTGTGCAAAGTCTACCGTCATGTACTCCGTGATATTCATATCAAAATTTTCATTGATGGTCTGCATGGCCAGTTGAGCGCCGCCATAGCTGTAGGCATGGCACAGCTTCGTCGAACCGTGTCCCGGTACATCAACATAACTGTCGCGCATCAGCGAAACCAGCTTTACAGAACCATTTTTGATACTCATAATCATCATCGCATCCGAGCGAGTGCCTTCGACGGAGCCATCCTCGCGGGTATCAACGCCAAACAATGCGATATTCATCACACCATCCTGCGTATTCGCAGCCAGACTGCTCGCATTGGTATCGTCATATGTATACAGGGTCAATAGATAATACACATCAGCTGCCGCCAACGCAAAAATCAATACCAGAACAACAATCAGCTTCTTGAGCAATGACTTACGATGTCGTTTCTTCTTTTTTCCTTTTTTACCATTCCAGCCGCCGTTATCTGCATCGCCTCTTCCATAGGAAGCATTTTGGTATCCATTGGACTGTTTCTTTTTGGAATGCTGTGCATGTTGCTTTGCCGGTGTTATGGTTTCAAACTCCGATGTATCATCCAGACTGTCGCCGTTCTCTTCCTCATACGTCCTGCCCGTGCGCGGATTGATTGCACGTCCATACTCATCGACAGGCTGTCCATATTCATCGTAATATTTATATTTCTTCTTTTTATCCACAGGCGAACATCCTTTCCTCCTGCTGTAGTTTCATTGATTCCATCAATATGATACACGCCTTTCCTGCCATATGCAACCTCATCCATATGATTTTTCCAAAAAAATTCACAATTCCTTTTCATCTCCCATGTGCTGTCGAAAAACAGCCCTATTGTAATTATTCTGAAAATACCGTATAATAAATAATATATTCAGGAGCACAATGGAGGATATTATTATGGCAAATCCGGTACTTGTTGTTATGGCTGCCGGCATGGGGTCCCGCTATGGCGGTCTAAAGCAGATTGACCCGGTAGGCCCAAATGGTCAGATTATTATGAATTATTCCATTTACGACGCATGGAAGGCAGGCTTCCGCCGCGTTGTATTTATCATAAAGGAAGAGCTGCTGGAAGCATTCCGTGAGCGCATCGGTATTGCCGCAGAAAAGCTGATGCAGGTAGATTACGTATTTCAAAGTCCGGACAAGCTTCCGGAGGGCTGTACCATGCCGGAAGGCCGCACCAAGCCGCTTGGCACTGGTCATGCGGTTTACTGTATCCGCGGTGTCGTCGATGAACCGTTTGCTGTCATCAACGCAGATGATTTCTATGGAGCGGAAGCATTCCAATGCATGTATGATTATCTGAAGGATGCAGCAGATGACGAAAAATACCGTTACTGCATGGTAGGTTACCGCGTCGAAAATACATTGACGGAAAATGGTACGGTTTCCCGTGGTATTTGTGAGGCAGATGCAAACGGCTATCTGACTGATATTGTGGAACGCACAGCAATCTCCCGCAACGCTGCCGGTGTGATCTCCGATCCGGAAGCCGGGGAAATCGCAGAAGGTACACTGGTTTCTATGAACATGTGGGGCTTTACGCCATCTTTCCTTCGCGAACTGGATGCCGGACTGACTGTCTTTATGCACAATGATCTGCCGAACAACCCGATGAAAGGGGAATACTATCTGCCGTTTGCTGTTGATCATCTTATCCAAACAGGTCAGGCAACTGCCAGGGTATTGCAAACCGGTGCACAGTGGTATGGCGTGACCTATCAGGAAGATAAGCCGGTTGTTGTCGAAGCTCTTCGCCGCATGACCGAAGCCGGTCTGTATCCTGCCGAATAAAAGGAGCTATCCCTATGGATTTATATACACAGGCTGCCATCTATCTGGATGCCTTTCAGGATGACATGCGTCAGAATTTTCATCTGATTTCCAACGCGGAATATGGCGACCGCCGTTTTCCATTATATGGCGTCCTGCAAATTGAGGAAACGGCAACCCTATTGCAGCGCAATGGCAAATCTGCCATTTCCTATGAGTTCTGCTATTTTGATGTATGTGAACAGCTGGACGCTGCTGCACTGGATGATTATTGGAATGTGATTGAGGATATGTCTGTGCGTTATGTCCCATGGACAGAACGTTCCCATAGCTTCTCCATGCTGAGCATGGTGGTACTGGTGGACGGCGCACCGGATAAGGCGCTGACCAAGCAGCTCCGCAAATATAAGCACGAGGAAAAACGCAAAAAGCCGGAGGACGGCTATGGCTGGTGCAGCGGGCGGCTGTGCATTGTAGATATGTCCACAGGCAACTGCTATACCAACCGGCATGGCAGTGCGCTTGGCAACCGCGTCAAGGCGACTGTAAGGCGTGCTTCCGTTGGTTAAACGCTGTCATACTTTGGCACATGCTTTTACAAACTGCAAAAGCTATGTTTCTTATTTTCAGCTGTTCTTCCTCGACAAAAAACCGGATTCTCACCTTGAAAATCCTTCCGACATGTGATATCATAGGCTTATTGTCTCAGTAATATAAGCTCGGCATGTCGGACATGCCGTTGTTTTCACAATTTTTGGAGGTTGATTTTTCATGGCTGTTACAATTCTATCTGTGATTCAGGTCATTGCATGCCTGTTTCTGATTGTTACCATTCTGCTGCAAAAGGCACCAAGTCAGGGGCTTTCCGGCGCGGTATCCGGTTCGCAGGAAACCTTTTTTGGTTCCAACAAGGCTACAGGTATTGAAGCGCTTCTTGCAAATCTGACGAAGATTTTTGGAGTTATTTTTGTGATTGACTCCCTGTTGCTCGTCCTGCTGAGCTGAGATCAAATTGATGAAACAAAGCGGATGGTTCTTCCCATCCGCTTTCTGTTTATTTTCCGGAGGTAATCCCTGTCTATGAAAACTTTGATGATTCTTTTCCTGATTGGATTTTTTGTTTTTGGCGCCATTGGGCTGTATTTCCGTCTGGGTCACGACTGGAATCAGCTCACTGTGGAAACCGATAAACTGGATGAAAATTCGATTGCAAAGCGTGACGGGCGCGCTATGCAGTTCGGCAAGGGCCTTAATGTCGATATCGAAAAGGCACAGAAAAAGGCTTCTTCCAAATTCCGCCACCAGCTTCTGTTTTCCCTTCTGTCTGTCGCCTGCCTGGCCGCCTGCATCGTATGTGGCGCACTCATGCAGCAATAAAAATACTTCAAAAGATAGGAAACCGCCTTCCTGGTATGAGAAAGGCGGTTTTTTCATGCTAGTCTGATTGCATCTTTTCCCGCGCAAGCTTTTTCTCAAACTTGCGCTTTTTTCGTAATTCCCGAAAAAAGTCTGTCAGCACGCCTGCACACTCTTCCCGGAGAAGTCCACGGACAAGTTCCGGTTTATGATTATAGGCTACATCAAACAGTGAAATCAGGCTGCCACACGAGCCTGCCTTTGGATCATCTGCACCATAATATACTGTTTTCACACGTGCATTGATAATCGCACCGGCACACATCGGACATGGCTCCAGTGTAACATACAAATCGCATCGGTGCAGCCGCCAGCCGCCCAGCTTTTTACAGGCCTTGCCGATTGCTTCAATTTCCGCATGGGAAAGTGCGGATTTTTTCACCTCGCGACGATTCCGTCCGCGCCCGACAATCTTTCCATCACAGACAATGACACAGCCTACCGGTACCTCGCCTTCCTCTGCGGATTTTTTCGCCAGCCGTAAAGCTGCTTTCATATATTTTTCCTGTTCTGTCATCATACTATCACAGAGCCTCCAGATTTCCCGATGTAAAATACACGGAAAGAATCACGACAAGCAGCGCCGGAATGCTGGTCAAAACAGCAAATGCAATCTGTCCCGGAAGCAGCTCAGATTGCCTTCCAAAATGTCCTTTCCAAATTTCCCGTAAGCAGCCTCTGCGGACAAACAGCACAATACCCACTGCGCCAAGCAAAACCTCAATCAAATAGACAAGCAACGCCAATGCTGTACCGATATGCTCCCCACCTGCTGCGTATCCAACGTTTACAACCATATACACGCTGTTCACTGCAAAATGAGCGAACATGGAAGGCAGCAACGAACCATACCGTCTGCGGATATAGCCGCCGATCATGCCAAAGCCAAATGCCAGTGGCAGGATTTCAATGCTGTAATGCGCCAGCCAAAAGCAAATCGCTGTCATACAGATTGCCGCCCATGTACCCATGGAGCGTTCCGCTATATTCAAATAAAAGCCACGAAAGCTTATTTCCTCGACAATCGGTGGAATAATAGCAACCGAAACAAATTGTATGGCAAGCGTCGTTTTATCGGCTGGCAGGATATATTCCTGAGAGACTTCTGTCAAACCAAATCGATTCAAAAATTCTTCTATGCCCGTACCCAGGCAGCCAGCTGCAAAGGACCAGCCCAATACAAGTCCAATGGTCATCAGATAGACCTCCGCAGGCGGTTTCCCATCTCCAAGTAGATCCTTACCTGACATGCCGGAAAGCTTTGCTCCAGTGACAAATGGAACGGCAAAGACAATGATATACAAAATCAGATTGAGCAGCTCATTTTCCAACGTACCGTCTGCATAGTCCGGTATCAGTCGTATCAACGGGTACAGCAGATAATTGATACCGGTACTGGCCAGTATTGTCAGCCCGATGATATCTGCGCTGCGCCGAACCTGACGTCGGGCACGTCGCTCCATATCCATCACATTCACTCCTTTTCTCTTTTATTTTTCCATCATACCACAGCTGCCGCTCTCTGTCATGTTTTTTCAAAAAAAAGCGGCATTCCACCTGCCTGTACGTCAGGTATTGGAATGCCGCCATTTTGATTTTGGTGGTTTATTTCTTATTCTGCTTTTCCCGGTTCATCTGCCGGACACGTTCCTGAATCCGCTCATGGGACAGTCCTACGCGCCGCGCGTGAACCAAGCCGCTGAAAAATCCTCTGCCCTTCATAAATGGCAGTCCTCCTTCCGGACGGTTACAGACCCTTGGCTCCCCAGATCATCCACGGACAGATGGTCGGCCGATGCCGGTCTGTCATGCGTTGTTTCTTCGTGGTTTTTCTCATAATAAGGATTCCCTTTCTTCCGGTCGATATACGTCAGGAACGGGTATTTTGCTTAGTGTCTTCTGCGTACTGCAAATTCCAGCTTTTCCTGACGGAGCTGCTGCTCCTGTGCCTTAACAAGCTGACCCATATAGTGAAACATGGTACAAGTTCTCCTTTCTCTGATACTATTTATCCAATCATTTTTCTTACTTTACGTGTCTCTGACGTGCCTGAAAAGCAACGCTTTCCTGACGAAGCAGATTCTCACGAGCCTTGATCAGCTGGTTCATATAACCAAACATGATGCACGCCTCCTTTCTCATCATAATGTCATGATCTGTTCTATCTTAGTGCTTTGCACGGCATTCGTGAAGCATATCATCAAACTCAGCACGAGTGACGTTTCCGCCATACATCATTTTCATACCGAGCATCATGCTCTTATTCATACCGTTCATATCATTCTCAAACAACTTCATATGTCAACACTCCTTGTTGCAATACCGTTTTGTGTGAAAAACTCAGTGCTCTGCGTGACGTGTACGAACCATATCATCGAATTCAGCTCGGGTAACGTTTCCGCCCATCATTTTCATGCCGAGCATCATGCTCTTATCCATACCGTTCATATCATTCTTAAATAACTTCATATGTCAACACTCCTTGTTGTAAACCGTTTTGTGTGAAAAAGTACTGTAAACCGCAGCCTCCAGTTTTTCCTGAATCAGCTGCATAGCGCGTGCATTCGTCATCGCGTCAAACCACTGGAACATATCGCACGCCTCCTGTTACATTGTATTGTATTTGATCTTTTTCTGTGCCTTGTGCCGCTGCTCAGCGCTTATGGCTGGCAATCACGCTTGTGATCTTTTCGTTCTTCAGCTGCATCATGCGAGCCTCTGTCATTGCATTGAACCACTGAAACATGATAGATTCACCTCCAAAACTTTCACGAAGCATATGTTACAGAATATCCGTACCATGTCATCTCACACGGCGTATTTTTCTGTATTTCTGCTGTCGGCGATGTTCCGAAGCATGGAGCCTTCAAATTTCTCCGGAACGGTTTCATACGACTTTGCCGTATGCGGCTTCTGGATTTCTGTCCTTCAGCTTGGGTATATCATACACACTTTCCGCATTGGGCGCAATGTCCAAACTATATAAATATTGCACAATATAAATGTATTTTTATTGTGTATGTTCCATAACTTAACAGTTTTTCGTTATTTACTTCACACAATTTATAAACTATATTTTTGTACGATTTTAACATTAACATTCCGTTTACAATTCTATAAAGTAAAACCGATACATTCCTGAAACGGACAAACAAAAAGCCTGCTTCAAGCAGGCTCAAAGCAGGTTTTTATGTAAAAATCCTTATTTTGTGACAGTAATATGCGGATATGCAAATTCAATTCCTTCTGTATCAAATCGGTTCTTGACAGAACGATTTAACGCGAATTTCAGCGCAGATGCGTTTGCCTGATCTTCAGCCCACAGCCACGCACGAATAATAACTGCGGAATCTGCAAGTTCAACTACTTCAACTTTCACTTCCGGTTCTGTTGATGCAGTTTCCGGCGTGCGGACATCCAAATGCAGCGGTTGTTTCATCACTTCATCACGTAAGATCTCAATTGCCTTTTCCATGTCACTCTCATATGTAATACCGACGTCAAAGAATTCACAAACTTTTCTGTCTCCGTAATGTGCATTTTCCAAAATACCGCCGTTGATCGTTCCGTTCGGGATGATAATGCGCTTGTTTGCCGGCGTGCGGATGACGGTATGGCGCAGGGTAATCTCTTCAATGGTACCGGATACATCATTATACCGGACAAAGTCACCGATGACAAACGGCTTAAAAAACAAAATCATCACACCGCCGGCTACATTGCCCAATGTATCCTGAGCCGCAAAGCCGACAATCACAGCTACAATACCGCCGGATGCCAGCAGCGCAGTCAGAGAATCTGATGCCCCGGGAATGCTGGAAATGATTACAACGCCACCAATAAAATAAATACCGGTCAGTACAATATACCGTACAAAGGAAATCAGTGTTACATTGGTATTGCCCGCTGCCTCCATGGTGTCAATGGTACGCCGAAATACTTTATTGACCATCCTGACTACGGACAATACGACAACCAGTGTAATCACAATAAACAGCAGCCGTCCAAACCATGTCGGCAGATGAAAAAAGCTGGTAACAGACTGTACGCCTTCGATCGCGGAATTTGTCACGTCGTTGGTCACTTCCACCGCGTCATCTGTCGTCATAACGCCGGAGCCTTCTAATGTCAAAGCCCGTAAGAGCATGAGTATCCTTCCTCCTGTTGATAGTTCAAGGGCACGCTGCTGCCCGCAGCGTGCCCTGACAATTCAAATGATATTCTTACCTCAGCTCAGCCAGCATATCCTGAACGAGCTTTTCAACATATGTGGCAGCCTGCTCCGGTGCAACATCCTCACGCAGAGACTTGTCACGCTTGGATACCTCAACAGCGCCACGCTTAACCGTCTTCGGGCTGACAATCACACGTACCGGAACACCCAGCAGATCAGCGTCCGAGAACATATTACCCGCACTTACCTTGCGGTCATCATAAATGACTTCCACACCAGCAGCCTGTAACTGCTGGTACAATGTATCTGCTGTCTCGCGAACCTGCGGATCGGTTGCTTTGATCGCACAAATATGAACCTGCCACGGTGCAATCGACATTGGCCAGATCGGGCCATAATCATCGTGCCGTACCTCGCACACAGAAGCGCAGAGACGTCCAACGCCAATACCATAGCAACCCATAATTGGATAATGCGGCTTGCCGTCCTGACCGATATAGGTCATCTCCATCGACTTGGTATACTTGGTTCCCAGCTGGAAGATATTGCCTACCTCAATGCCGCGGCTGATACGGATATGCGGTTTGCCACATACCGGGCAGATTGCTCCCTCATAGGTCTTGGCAAAATCAGCAATTCTTGCATCCGGTGTATCACGCTTGACATTATAACCGGTGTAATGATAATTTTCCTCATTTGCACCGCAGACAGAGCTGTTGAGTGCAGCCAAAGACTGATCGATGACATATTCTACGCCTTCCGGCAGACCAACCGGTCCAATAAACCCGGCAACAATACCGCTTTCCAGTGTAATTTCAGCCGGATGGATTTCTTCACCCAGATAATTGCGCAGCTTGGTCTCATTGACCTCCAGATCACCGCGGATAAATGCAATGACATATTCGTCTGTCAGATTCTTCTGATAAACAACCGCCTTGCAGGACGCATTTGCCGGTGCATGCAAATATTCGCATACCGCTTCAATGGTTTTGGTCTCCGGTGTATAGACCTTCTCCATCGGCATCTCAGCAGTTTCCGGCGCCTCGACAATACAGTCGGCTGCTTCCATGTTGGAGCTGTAGCCGCAATCACACAGAACAATGGTATCCTCGCCACAGTCAGTCAGCAGCATAAATTCATGCGATATGCTGCCGCCCATCATACCGGAATCCGACTGGACAGCAACAACCTCCGGGATACCGGCGCGACGATAGATATTGACATACGCCTGATAGCATTTCTCATAATATGCTTCCAAATCCTCCTGCGAGGTATGGAAGGAATAGGCGTCCTTCATGGTAAACTCACGAACGCGGATCAGGCCGCCGCGTGCACGCGGCTCATCACGGAATTTGGTCTGAATCTGGTAAATCATGAACGGATACTGGGAATAGGACTGTGCGGTGTCCCGCGCCAGATGAACAGCTGCTTCCTCATGCGTCATGCCCAGAACAACTGGCTGACCGCTTCTGTCCTGGAAGCGTGCCATTTCACTGCCGATAGCCTCATAACGGCCGGATTCCTGCCACAGCGATGCCGGCATAACAACCGGGAACATCACTTCCTGCCCGTCAATCTTATCCATTTCTTCACGGATAATGGTTTCAATTTTCTTCATAATGCGCTTTGCCGGCATATACAGGGAATAAATACCGGTAGTAAGCTGCTTCATATAGCCGCCGCGCACCATGAGCTTATGGCTGTCAAGCTGGCAGTCCGCCGGAGTTTCCTTGAAGCGGATGCCAAGCATACTGCTCATTTTCATATCGTTTATTTCCTTTCTTCATGCACCTTTTTCGCGCCAAAGCATACGCTGAAAACAGAATATGCTTCCCGATTCAGGAGGTGCCAACTCATGCAATCTGTATTTTATGTCCGTCCCGCACAGCGGGAACAAGTCGAAACCACGGTAACCCTTCATGCCGCAGACCATCCTGTACTGCTGGGTACTGTCATCGGGGATGACGGCAAACCGCTGGCTGATGCCCTGGCTGTGCTATATGCCTCCGGCGGCACACAGCCGGACACTGTAGCCGGTGTAACGTTTTCCGATACGTTGGGACGGTTTGTCTTCGGGCCGCTCGAACCCGGCGTGCTGTATCAGGTCAGCATCCACGCGGATACGATGCTTCGCCGGACACTGGAGCAGCCTACAGAATGATCATTATCTCGCTTTGGTGTCGATCTCCTCACGCAGCTTGGCGATAAATTCATCCAGCAGCATAACCGTTGTATCCCCCTTGCGGTTGCGGACAGAAACCGTACCATTTTCCTGCTCCTTATCGCCCAGTACCAGCATATATGGAATCTTCTGTGCCTGTGCTTCACGGATCTTATATCCCAGCTTTTCCGAACGATGGTCAACTTCTGCGCGGAAGCCTGCAGCGTTGAGCGCCTGCTCAACCTTGTCGGCGTATTCTGCGGTACGGTCCGTGACAGGCAGCGCCTTGACCTGAACCGGAGCCAGCCAAGTCGGGAATGCGCCGGCAAAATGCTCGGTGATGACACCGATGAAGCGTTCGATGGAGCCAAGGACAACACGATGGATCATAACTGGACGATGCTTCTCGCCATCCGCACCCGTATACTCCAGTTCAAATCGCTCCGGCAGCTGCATATCCAGCTGGATCGTGCCGCACTGCCAGGTACGTCCAAGCGAATCTGCAAGATGGAAATCCAGCTTCGGTCCATAGAATGCGCCGTCGCCCTCGTTGATAATATAGTCCTTACCCATTTCGGTAACAGCAGCTTTTAGCGTTTCAGTTGCAAAATCCCAGTCCTTCTCGTCACCCATATGGTCTTCCGGCATGGTGGAAACCTCAATCTCGTATTCCAGACCAAAGACAGAATATACCTCGTCAAACAGGCGGACAACATTCTTGATTTCATCCTTCATCTGATCCCATGTCATAAAGATGTGGGCATCATCCTGCGTAAAGCAGCGGACACGGAACAGCCCATGCAGAGCACCGGAAAGCTCATGGCGGTGAACCAGTCCCAACTCACCGACACGCAATGGCAGATCACGGTAAGAATGCGGCTCGGACTTATAAACCAACATGCCGCCCGGACAGTTCATTGGCTTAACTGCGAAATCCACGTCATCTATGACCGTGGTGTACATGTTTTCCTTATAATGATCCCAATGGCCGGAACGCTCCCATAAGCCACGGTTCAGCATCATCGGGGTAGAGATTTCGACATATCCGTAACGCTTGTGTACCTCGCGCCAATAGTCAATCAATGTGTTGCGCAGCACCATGCCCTTCGGCAGGAAGAACGGGAAGCCCGGCCCCTCCTCCATCAGGGTAAACAGGCCCAGCTCCTTACCCAGCTTGCGGTGGTCACGGCGTTTTGCCTCTTCAATCTTTGCCAGGTATTCATCCAGCTGATCCTTCTTTGGGAACGCAATGCCGTAAATACGCTGCAATGTCTCACGGTTCGAGTCACCGCGCCAGTATGCCGCATTACATGCCGTCAGCTTGATGGCATTTCCCTTGACGCGTCCGGTAGAGTCCAGATGCGGGCCTGCACACAGGTCTGTAAATTCGCCCTGCTTATAGAATGAAATAACCTCGTCCTCCGGAAGATCGTTAATCAGCTCAAGCTTATACGGCTCGTTCTTCATGAATTCCAGCGCTTCCGCACGCGGCAGCTCAAAGCGCTCCAGCTTGAGCTTCTCCTTACAGATTTTGCGCATTTCTGCTTCGATCTTTTCCATAATCTCCGGCGTAAATGCAAATGGAGAGTCCAGATCATAATAAAAGCCGTTGTCAATGGACGGGCCAATCGCAAGCTTGACCTCCGGATACAGGCGCTTGACAGCCTGTGCCATAATGTGTGAACAGGTATGCCAGTAGGTTTTGCGATACTGCTCATTTTCAAAGGTAAATTGGTTCTCTGCCATGGAAAAATCCTCCTTCAAATATGGGGCACGAAAAAATCCCACCCCTGATATCATCAGGGGTGGGATGAACAATCATCTCACGGTTCCACCCTGCTTGATGCGGCAAAGCCGCACCCGCTCATTACCCGCTATAACGCGCGGTACCCGCCGCAGGATACTGAGAAATTCCCCTGCGAAGCTCCAGGACCGGTACACAAGGCTGCATCTGCCGCAGATACTTCCAGCTACTGTATCCACTCTCTGTAGGCACGATCGTGTACAGCTTGTTTGTTCCCTTCAACGCTGTTTCATATAATTGTAATTTATTTTACATCGACTGTATTTCGTTGTCAACCGACAGTTTAAACAAAAGACTGTATTTTATACCACATTTTGCTGACTGCAAAGGGTTATCAATCCCTCCGAACAGGAGGCACATATACAAAAATAACCTTTTATTGTATTTCCTGCTCCAGTTCCTCAAACGAAGCTGTTGAAAAAAATTCACCGAGCGTAATTTCAAATGCATCGCACAGTTTTTTGATTGTGACAATACCGGGATTTTTGCTCTCCCCGCCAAGAATACTTTTGATTGTACTTTGCGGCACGGCAGCGACATAGCTCAGCCTGTTGGGTGTCATATGATGCTGTTTACATAGTTCACGGATGCGCAGTGCGACGGCCTGCTGTGTGTTCATTTTATTTCCTCCATTCGTACACTGGTTTATAATAGATTGCACTTTCATGATATGTCATAAGCAAGAAATCATTAGTGATGCTTCACTAATCAACCAGATCGTGTTATACTGATTTAGTGATAAATCACTATACCAACCATACACAATAGGAGGGATATATTCGTATGATATGGAATAAACGTACAGCCAGCGTTGCCCTTGCAGGTCTGCTACTCTGTACTACACCGGCAGCGTGGGCTACTGACATCACACAAAGCGTTTCCAAAAATGTGAATGCCGCCTCTGTACAGCAGGGTGTGCTCGGTGACGCGATATCATGGGATTTGGATGAGGAAGGCACACTCTGGATCAACGGCGGCGGCTCTATGCCCGACTTCGATTCTTCCGCTTCATTACCTCCCTGGGCTGCATACAACAGCAGTATAAACGCAATTATCATAGAAGGCCCTATCACCAATCTGGGCAATGCAGCATTTGCTGGCTGCGGTGCAGAAACCGTAACCATTCCCTCCCATATAACTATGTTGGGAGAGGGTACCTTCCAGGACTGCAAAAATCTGAAAAGTTTTGTTTTTCCAGATGACG
Source organism: Eubacteriales bacterium (assembly GCA_030524285.1). Taxonomy (GTDB): domain Bacteria; phylum Bacillota; class Clostridia; order Oscillospirales; family Butyricicoccaceae; genus Butyricicoccus_A. The sequence goes on along the minus strand of JAUNGQ010000008.1, from coordinate 15,817 downwards.
TGTCAAGCCTCGGACACAATCTCTTTTCGGGTTGCACAAGTCTGACAAGCGTCCTGCTGCCGGAAAACGTGACATCCATTGGTTCCGGTGCATTTGCTTCCTGCACAAGCTTGCGGGAACTGGCATTTTCCGGCAATGTACCGGACTTCGCTGCCGACACCTTCACCGGTACAACATTAGAGATACACTACCCTGCGAAAAATACCACATGGACGCCTGACGTTATGCAGGACTATGGCGGCAGCATTACATGGATTGCTGACGGCGCACATATCCATACATATGGAACCCCGGTATTCACATGGGCAGAAGACAACACCTGTAAGGCAGCTTTTACCTGTACCGATGCGGATGACACCCAATCTGTCAACTGCTCCATAACACACAAAGCTACGGACGCAACCTGCACACAGGCAGGCGAAACGGTTTATACAGCTACTGTGCAGTTTGATGGCAATACCTATATGGATACCATGACAGTGGAAATCCCGGCAACCGGTCATATCTGGGGCGAAGGCATATTGACCAAAGCGCCTACGACAACTGAAGAAGGCATCCAAACCTACACCTGCACGGTCTGCATGCAAACCAAAACAGAGCCTGTTTCCAAGCTTGCATCCGAAACGCCACCGGCTCCGCCTTCTCCGGAAAAAATCCCGGTCTGCGAAATATTTTCGGATATTTCGGAAACTTCATGGTATACCAGCGCAGTCCAGTACGTGTATGACAACAATATCATGACTGGCATGGGAAATGGAACGTTTGCACCGAATATCCCTATGACCCGTGCAATGGTTGCACAAATAATATACAGTATAGAGGATTCGCCAGCGGTTTCCGGCAAGATGCCGTTCTCTGATGTGGACAAGAAATGGTATTATGACGCCATCCTTTGGGCAAGTCAAAACAATATTGTCGCAGGAATGGGGAACGGAACCTTCCGGCCCAATGATGTCATAACCCGTGAGCAATATGCCCGTATTTTGTATAACTATGAACAGGAGCCAGTGGTTTCCGGTTCACTGGATTTCCCAGATGCCGAAGCTGTTTCCAGCTGGGCAAAGGATTCCATGCTGTGGGCAAACCAGAACGGTATTATCAGCGGTACAAAAAAGAAAGACGGTATCGTGCTGGATCCAAAGGGTACAGCAACCCGCGCACAAAGTGCAATGGTCCTGATGAACTATCTGACAAAGGAAAACTGACACTGTATCAGCGCATCCCCTGTGGTACCTGCCACAGGGGATGTTTTCCGCTTAGGCTCCAGAAAGCATGGTTTCACTCTCAGAGACATACAGCAGGATGTCATCCTCTTCCACCTGAATTTCCACCTGCTGCCCTGCCCTGCCGGATAACAACAGACCGGCAAGAGGATCTGTGACCTTCCGCGCTACCTCATCCCGTACAGCGCGCGCGCCTCGTTTCGCATCTACAATGCCCAGCCGTTTCTCTGCTTTTTCATCCCATATCAGCCGCGTTCCGCGTGCCAGACAGCGTTTCGCCAGCTGTGAAAGCTCCTGTGCTGCAATTGCTGCACAATCGGCCGCAGTCAATGCTGAAAAGACAATAATATCATCCAACCGCGCTGCCAGCTCCGGCTGCAATACCCTGCGTGCTTCTTCCTCCGCATGGGTCTGCTTTGGATTTTCTTGTGTGGAAAAACCAACCATTCGGCCCTGCTTTCCACTGCCCAGATTTGAGGTTAATACAATCACTGCATGGCGGAAATCTGCACTGCGTCCCTCCGAATCGGTCAGTCTGCCGTCTTCCAGCAAGCGCAGCAGCAGGCGGAGAACGTCAGGATGTGCTTTTTCCACCTCATCCAGCAATACCAGAGAGCGTGGCCTCCTTCGGATTTTTTCCGTCAATTGTCCGCCATCACCATAGCCCTTATAGCCTGGAGGGGCGCCAATCAGTCGCGAGACGTCTTGGGACTGCTGATATTCCGAAAGGTCAATTCGGATTAATCCGTCTTTTCCAAACAGTTCCCGTGCAAGCGCAACACAGACAGAGGTCTTACCGACGCCAGTGGAGCCGGTAAGAAGCAGCGCTGCCACCGGACGTGTTTCATCCCGCAGTCCTGCGCCACCGCGCCGCACAGCCCGACAGATTGCCTTTACAGCAGCCTCCTGACCAATAACAGTCCGGCAAAGTTCCTTTTCCAGCTGCAACAGCCTCTGCGCCGCATCGCCTTCCGCAGCCGCAGAAAAACCGCCGAACCGCTGCGCTGTTCGTGCAATCTCCTCTTCTGTAATATCCGTGCCGCCTTCCAGATGCACTGCTGCACAGGTTTCATCCAGTAAATCAATTGCCTTATCCGGCAAATGCCGTTCCGGACTGGTTCGGACGGAAATTTGTACCGCCGCACGCAATGCGTCTGCATGGATGCGTACACGATGATGCCGTTCATACCGCGGTGCAATTCCCTTCAGGATCGCTTCCGCACCTTCTTCATCCGGTTCGGATACATCAATGCGCTGAAAACGCCGTTCCAATGCGGCATCCTTCTCAATGGTTTTATGGTATTCCTCTACGGTTGTCGTGCCAATCAATCGGATTTCCCCTCTGGCAAGCGCAGGCTTGAGCAAATTGGAGGCGTCAATGGCGCCCTCTGCCGAGCCTGCGCCAACCAATGTGTGTACCTCATCGATAAACGCAATGACATTTTTAGAAGCCTTTAATTCCTTCACAATATTTTTCAGCCGTTCCTCAAATTCACCGCGATATTTTGTACCGGAAATCAGGCTCGCCATATCCAGGGATACCAGTCTTGCCCCGAGCAGCTCCTCCGGTACCTCGCCATTTGCGATCGCAAGGGCAAAAGCTTCCGCCACAGCAGTTTTACCAACGCCCGGGTCACCTAACAGTACCGGATTGTTTTTCGTTCTGCGCTGCAAAATGGTCATCAGACGGAACAGTTCATCCTCCCGCCCAATGACCGGGTCTAACATACCAGTGCGTGCCATTTCCGTCAGGTCAGTCGTGTAGCGATCCAGCGTTGTGGTAGAAGCAAGCCGCGCCATCGAACGCCATCCCGCAGTCTCCTGTGCCACAGAAATCCCAGTCTGTCGTTCGAGCGCCGGAATATCTGCATTCATTTTCTCCAGCACACGCCGTGCCGTACATGTCCGGCAGCCGACCAGTGCGCACAGCAGATGACCTTCCCCGGCTTTGCCCTTCCCTGCAGAATTTGCCGCCTGCTGTAACACCTGCTGCAAATTTTTGCTGATATGATTCGGCTTATGTCTCGGAAACCCACTTCCTGCTACCTTTGCTGTATAATATAAACCACGCCATTTGCCTACGCCTGCCTGCGCCAGTATTTTCCCCGCTGTTCCGTGCTTTGCCACCAAACCCAACAGAAGATGCTCTGTTCCCACCGCATTTTTTCCCAACATTCCGGCACGCCGTGCCGAAACCTCCAGCACACGCCGTGCATTCTGGTCAAACGGTCCCTGAAATTCCATTTCTATCCCTCACTTTCAAAGGCTCTTTTCTTCATCTTTACCCAATTCCTTCCTTTTTAGACGTAAATTTCTGCAATTGACTGGACAAAAATTTGTTTCCTCAATTTGGATATGATTTTTTGCTTTTTGGAGTTGTTTTTTTCTGACATTGTGATACAATAGAGATGAAATTATTACAGGAGGTGCTACTCTTATGGCTTATACAATTAGCAGCGCTTGCATCAGCTGCGGTTCCTGCGCTGGTGAATGTCCGATGGGCGCTATTTCTGAGGGTGACGGTCAGTACGTAATTGACGCCGGTACCTGCATCGATTGCGGTTCCTGCGCTGGTACCTGCCCGATGGGCGCTATCTCTCAGGAGTAATCTTAACGATCACATTACTTATGCAAGGAAGACCCGGTATCATTACCGGGTCTTTTTCTATCCTTTTTATCGCTCTGCCAAGCCATATCGCATATTTTAAAACAATAGAATTGCACAAAAATGACATTTTCTTACGTTTGTCTTTGTCAATTTCTATCTCATTTTCTGACAAATCGTAGCAAAATCTATGCGCTTTTTCTCTTGTTTTAAAAAAGAAAAAAATGTATAATACAACCGCAGTGCAGATAGAACAATGAAGGGATCATTTGATGCTTGATTGTAAGCCTGCCCCACAAATAAATTATAAATAGAAGGTGTTTCATATGGAAAACTATACCTTCCTGCTGGTTCTGGCAATTATCCTTCTTTCCACGAAGGTGCTGGGTCTTGCTTCCGGCAAGGTAAATATGCCGCAGGTTGTAGGTGCACTTCTGGCCGGCCTGATTCTCGGACCGTCTGTCTTGAACCTCGTAACCGAAGACAGTGTTATCACTGTGCTTTCCGAAATCGGTGTTATTATGCTGATGTTCTCCGCCGGTCTGGAAACTGACCTGCAGGAGCTGAAAAAGACCGGTGTTGCTTCCTTTGTTATCGCATTAGCCGGTGTTATTGTACCGTTGATCGGTGGCGCTGGGCTGTATCTGCTATGGTTCAATGGTGAAGGCGATCCGCAGCATATGCTCAAGGCTATTTTCGTCGGTGTTATCCTGACAGCTACTTCTGTTAGTATCACCGTTGAGACGCTGCGTGAAATGGGTAAACTACAGGGCAAGGTTGGCGTTGCCATCCTCGGAGCTGCTGTTATCGATGATATTCTCGGCATCATTGCCCTGACCATTGTATCCAGCTTCACAGATCCGGATGTCCAGATCTTCTCTGTTCTGTTGAAAATCGTGCTGTTCTTTGTCTTTATCGCTATCGTCGGCTTTATTGTCTATAAATACTTCCAGCATCTGAACAAGGCATTCAATGAACATATGCACCGCCGTGTTGCAATTTATGGTTTGGCATTCTGCTTTATTCTTGCATACTGTTCGGAAACCTTCTTCGGCGTTGCTGATATTACCGGTGCATATTTTGCCGGTCTGCTACTCTGCAATCTGACAAAGGTACGCGATTATGTAAGCAGGAAAATTGATATTTGCGCTTACATGCTGTTCTCCCCGGTATTCTTTGCAAGTGTTGGTCTGAAAACCGATCTGAGCGGCCTGACCGTCAATCTGTTGATTTTTGCATTGTTACTGCTGCTCATTGCAATCCTGTCCAAAATTATCGGCTGTGGTTTGGGTGCAAAGCTGTTTAAGTTCACCAACCACGAAGCACTGTCCGTTGGTATCGGTATGGTATCCCGCGGTGAAGTTGCATTGATTGTTGCCCAGAAGGGCGCTGCTTTCGGATTGGTTCCGGATTCCCTGTTTGGTCCGGTTATCCTTGTTGTTATTGTAACAACTCTGATTACGCCAGTTATGCTGAAGCTTGTTATGGGTAATAAAAAGTCAGCTTAAGTTTTCAAAAATTCAAAGCGCGTGGCAATCCTTTTGCTACGCGCTTTTATGTTCTTTCCGAAAGCACCCACTGTTCAAAAAATCCCCGTATCCTTACGGAAACGGGGATTTTCATATTCAAACTTATCTGTTTATCAATTACAGAACACCCTGTGCCTTCATTGCTTCAGCAACCTTCAGGAAGCCCGCAATATTTGCACCTGCAACCAGATTGCCCTCACAGCCATATTCCTTAGCAGCAGAGGAAATGTTGTTATAAATGTCAACCATGATCTGATGCAGCTTGCTGTCAACCTCTTCAAAGGTCCAGGACAAACGCTGAGAGTTCTGGCTCATTTCCAGAGCAGAGGTAGCTACGCCGCCTGCATTTGCAGCCTTAGCCGGAGCAAACAGAACATTGTTGCTCTGGAATACTGCAACAGCTTCCGGAGTAGACGGCATGTTAGCGCCTTCACCAACTGCCATAACGCCATTAGCAACCAGCGCCTTAGCATCCTCTTCATTGATTTCATTCTGAGTAGCGCACGGCAGAGCGATGTCGCACTTTACAGTCCAGATACCCTTGCCTTCGTAATACTTAGCAGACGGAACTGCATCAACGTACTCCTTGATACGGCCACGGCGAACCTCCTTGATGTCCTTAACAACATCCAGATTGATACCGTTCTCATCAACGATGTAGCCGTTGGAATCAGACAGAGCAATAACCTTGCCGCCCAGAGCAGTTGCCTTCTGTGTAGCGTAGATTGCAACGTTGCCGGAACCCGAGATAACAACAGTCTTGCCCTCGAAGGAAGTGCCATTGTCCTTCAGCATAGCGTCAACCAGATAGCACAGACCGTAGCCGGTAGCCTCGGTACGAGCCAAAGAACCACCCCACTGCAGGCCCTTGCCAGTCAGAACGCCAACATACTCGTTGCGGATACGCTTGTACTGACCAAACATATAGCCGATTTCACGAGCGCCAGTGCCGATATCGCCAGCCGGTACGTCGGTGTCAGCGCCGATGTGACGGCACAGCTCAGTCATGAAAGCCTGGCAGAAACGCATTACTTCGCCGTCAGACTTGCCCTTCGGATCGAAGTCAGAGCCGCCCTTGCCACCGCCGATCGGCAGGCCAGTCAGGCTGTTCTTAAAGATCTGTTCAAAGCCCAGAAACTTGATAATGGAAGCGCATACAGACGGATGCAGACGGATGCCACCCTTGTACGGTCCGATTGCGGAGTTGAACTGATAACGGAAGCCGCGGTTCACCTGAACCTTGCCGTTGTCATCAACCCATGCAACACGGAACTGGATGCCGCGTTCCGGCTCAACGATGCGTTCAAATACGCCAGCCTCAACGAGATCCGGACGACGCTCAGCTACCGGCTGAAGGGACTCAAGAACCTCAAATACAGCCTGCTGGAATTCCGGCTCGCCCGGGTTGCGCTTTACGACGGTGTCATAGACACCCTGCAGATAGGTGTTGGTAATAGCCATTTTTTAATTTCCTCCATACATTATGGTTAATCACATCTTCGGTTAATAATGATACCACATATTTGGCAATTTGAAAATACAAAAATTGCAAAATTCATAATTTTTTTCTAAATTCCTATTTTTTCGAGTTCGTTCCTTCTTATTTTTGATTATTATTTCCTTATTTTTATGAGGAAAGACGTTTTTTTCCACAAAACTGCACATTTTTGCAACCAATTATGCTGTGTTTATGCTCTTTGCACAATTTCCTGCAAAATTCAAAATTTACTACTTTTGAAGTATTCATACCCAACTTTTTACGCAGTCTGCGCCATTTCGATTGGCATTTTTTCACCTTTTTAACAGTATTTTTGCAGGAATTTTCTTTCCATGCTGCAAATATGCTCATATTTACCGATGTCCGCATTCTATATGGATATGACGTCGGCTGTCGAAAGTAATACATTGGATTGACTTTCCCCACGAAAATGGGTATGATGAAAATAAAAAAAGATTCTCGTTTTGAAAGGAGGTATCAGATGCAAAAACCGGAATTTCCACAGGAAACCAGACGCCGTGTGAAAAAATCTGTTTTCAGTTTTCTATTCAACCGCCTGACCATCAGTGCTTTTCTGGTCCTCATACAATTTATCTTTGTCGTGTATATTCTCATTGCAATACGTGGGCGTATGATTTATGCCTACAGGGCACTGCAAGTTATCAGCTGGCTGCTCATTGTTTGGCTGATCCGCAAGCCGGATAATCCCGCGTATAAAATCCCCTGGATTATCATTATTATGGCATTCGCCCCCTTCGGCGCGTGCTTCTATCTGTTCTGGGGGAATACCCCCTTTAACCGTGCCCGCCTGGTGAAAATCCAGCCAATCCATACAGATCTCTTTGATGCATTTTCCCCTTCGGATACCCGCAGCCTTTGCACCAGCTATCCACGTTTCCGGCGTAACTGCGAATATCTCTATCATATTGCTGAAATGCCGGCATGGAAAAATACTGCATGTGAATTTTTCCCTCTGGGTGAATATCTCTATCAATCCATGCTGTTGGAGCTGAAAAAAGCGGAACGCTTTATTTTCATGGAGTATTTTATCATCGAGCCGGGCATTATGTGGGATTCCATTCTGGAAATCCTGTGTGAAAAAGCTGCTGCCGGTGTAGAAATCCGCATTATGTATGACGATGTCGGCTGTATGTCTACCCTTCCCATGGGTTATCATAAAAAGCTTCAGGCTATGGGAATCCATGTTGTACGGTTCAATCGCTTTCTGCCAATGCTGAACACCTATTTAAACTATCGTGACCATCGAAAAATCTGTGTCATTGACGGCAATGTCGGCTATACCGGCGGCATCAATCTGGCAGATGAATACATCAACCAGAAGGAACGCTTCGGCCATTGGAAGGATACAGGCGTTAAGCTGACCGGCAGCGGTGTTATCAATCTAACCGCACTGTTTTTACAGCTCTGGGACTTTTCTACAGAAAACAGGACATCGAGCCTGTCGGATTACAGCCCCACGATCCAGGCGCCCAGCGATGGTTATGTTCAGGCGTTTGCAGACTCCCCGCTGGATAATTATAACGTCAGCGAATGCGTTTTCATGAACATGATTACCAATGCAACAAAGAGCGTTTATATTACAACACCGTATTTAGCGTTGGACAATGAGATGATAACCACGTTGTGTACTGCGGCACAATCCGGCATTGATGTCCGTATCGTAACACCAGGCATTCCAGATAAGAAAACAGTTTATGCCATTACACGCTCGTATTATCGCCAGCTGATGGAAGCCGGCGTGCGGATTTATGAATATACACCGGGCTTTCTGCATGAAAAAATGATCGTAGCCGATCATGACATCGCAGTTGTCGGCACCATTAACATGGATTTTCGCAGCTTTTATCTGCATTTCGAGTGCGGCACCGTGTTTTATCGCTCCTCTGTTGTGGACAAGGTACGGGATGATATTCTGGAAACTATCAGCAAATCACAGGAAATCGATACGCAATGGCTGCAAAGCTATCCGTGGATAAAATCCATTGGCGCATCACTTCTCTCCCTGTTTATTCCGTTGATGTAAAAACAGAAGCAGCGATCGGAGGATGCTCTCATCGCTGCTTTTTTCTATCGTTTCCTTTTATTCCATTCCGAAATGATATCTTCTTCAAATAAAAACAATTCATTCGGCGTACATTCCAGCAGCTGGCAGATCGCTTCTATGTTTTCATATCGGATAGAAGCTGTTTGATTGTTTACCATCCTGCTAAAATTCTGATAACTCATTCCCAGCTGTTTATATAGCCAGTATTTTGTGTGTCCGCGCTGTTTTAGCAGCTCCAGAACATTTAACCGTACCATAGATACCCCTCCCACTATCTAATGTTTCCATTAGATAGTAAAGGAATTCAAATGTTGACATATAGATTTTCACATTATATAATGTAAACATAAGATATCCTGTTTACCATACGGCAGGAATATATCACTCAAATTGGGGATGTATGTTCTGGGGACATACACAAAAAAGCAGCGTTGACATGTATGCCAAACGCTGCTTTTGCTTTCTTTTCCTTTTGTACCGCCTTAGATTCTCGCAACACCGCTCTTGCGTGCCGCCTCTGCAACAGCAGATGCAACCGCATCGCGTACACGTGGATCAAACGGCTTCGGCATAATATTCTCAGAATTCAGTTCTTCATCGGAAATCAGATTTGCCAGTGCATAGGCAGCTGCAATCTTCATTTCCTCATTGATATCAGAGGCACGAACATCCAGCGCGCCACGGAATACGCCCGGAAACGCCAGCACATTATTGATCTGGTTCGGATAGTCAGAACGTCCGGTGCCAACAACAGCCGCACCGCCGCGCTTTGCTTCATCCGGCATGATCTCCGGAACCGGATTTGCCATGGCAAATACCATCGGATCCTTTGCCATGGTGCGAACCATATCAGCAGTCAGTACATTTGGTGCGGACATACCGAAGAAAATATCAGCGCCTGGCAGGACGTCAGCCAATGTCCCCTTCTTGTTCTCCGGATTGGTAATGGTAGCCATGTAAGCCTGCTCGGAATTCATCTGCTCACAGCCTTCATACAGTGCGCCAAATTTATCGCACATAATGACATTCTTGAGTCCCATACTTACCAGCAGCTTGGTGACTGCAATGGCAGCGGCGCCTGCACCATTGACAACCATCTTCAGCTCAGACAGCTTCCGTCCGGTCAAACGGCATGCATTGATCATGGCAGCTGCACAGCAGATCGCCGTGCCATGCTGATCGTCATGGAATACCGGAATATCACAGCGTTCCTTCAGCTTGCGTTCAATCTCAAAGCAGCGTGGTGCAGAGATATCCTCCAGATTGATGCCGCCAAAGGAGCCTGCAAGCAGTGCAACCGTATTGACAAATTCATCGACATCCTTGGAACGAACACAGAGCGGGAATGCATCCACATCGCCGAATTCCTTAAACAGGGCGCATTTGCCTTCCATAACCGGCATACCCGCTTCCGGACCGATATCGCCCAGCCCAAGCACAGCAGTACCATCTGTAATAACGGCTACGAGATTATGGCGTCGGGTATAAACATAGCTCAGGTCTACATCTTCTTTGATTTTCAGACACGGCTGTGCGACACCCGGTGTATATGCAATCGAAAGTGCGTCTGCATCCTCTACCTTGCAGCGGGAAACAACTTCAATTTTGCCCTGCCAGTCACGGTGGGCCTGTAATGCTCTTTCTTTTTGATCCATGATGACCTCCACTGATACGTATTTTCTGATTCTACTATTGTACCACTACACCGCACTAAACACAAATGCTATTTTTCAAAATTTGATGTTACAAATTGTTTACATTCATTTCATAAACTCTTTACTTGGACAGGGAAATTTTTTCATATTTATCCAGTAGAATAGTAGCATCAAAAAGCGGGGAGGCAATCTAAAATCTACTGTTTCCGCCGTCGTTGCCTATATTCCCACGGTGGACAGACCAAAAGAAATCTGCACCCTGTGCAGTCCTTATATACTTCCATTTGTTTTTCTACCTATCTTTTACCCCTTTTCTACCGCGGACTCTCCATGAACCGGACAGGCTCAAACCTGTCCGGTTCGTCTTTTGTATCTATTATATTGATCCCTCAAAAAAAGAGCCATTCACTTATATATTGTTACAGTAAATATTTATCGCAGCAGCAGCAAATTCAGCAGTACCATCACCGCAGGCATTGTTTATACTTTCTGTAAACGCACCGCCGCCTGCATACATTTTGCCAAGACCCGCAAGAATCTCCGTGGTGCATTCATAATAATGCTCTGTGATATAGCCCTGCAGCTTTTTTACCAGCCGCTGTACTTCCTGGGCGCTGGGAGATGCTTCCCGTAATTTGCCAAACTCCTCCAATATCAGTATCAACCCAGCAGCAATCGCATTTTCGGTCTCCTCAGTTCTTCCTTTCCTCTTGTTTTGAAATTCCTGATAAGCGGCTGTGGTTTCCCACTGCTTTTTTGCCTGTTCGGCATACTCATCCAGCTTGCTTGTGTCAAAAGCGGAAAAATCCATTGTTTTCACTCCAATCAATTGTATTCCACGAGCAAACATAATCAGATTCTCCAGATGCTCTTTCTTCAACTGCAGCATCGTAATTTGCTGATCCAATGCCTTGTTCCGTTCAAAGTTCGGAGCTGAGATGATTTCTTTTATTTTTTTCAGCGGAAACTCCAATTCACGAAACAATAAAATCTGCTGCAATGTTTCCAAAGCCGTATCGTCATACAGCCGATATCCAGACTCCGTATAGTCTGTCGGATGGAGAAGCCCGATTTTATCATAGTATTGCAGAGCGCGTATATTCACTCCTGTCAATTTGCTCACTTCATTTACCGTCATCATTGTCATTTCCTCCTCCGTGTTGATGTTATCATAAACTATGACGCTACGTAGGAGTCAATACTTTTTTAATATTTTTCGCAATTCCTGGTATTGTAACGCAGCCAACGCCTCCCTCAGAGGAAGGAGATGGCATTTGCGTCAGCAAATGATAGAAGGAGTGAAAAAAGAAAGGGATCTTCTGATTGAATTACGATAGAATATGAAAAAACTCCCTCAGTCCGCGCTATTGGCGCGGCCAGCTCCCTCGAAGAGGGAGCCTTGCAGAGGAATTTTGAACCAAGTTTTATGAGCTGAACCGTTATTATGTCTTTACAAGACAAAAAAAGCAACCGATTTTCTCAGTTGCTTGCATGGAGCGGATGACGAGGCTCGAACTCGCTTGCACAGCATAGGCGGCTTCAAAACAGGTATTGGATCTGCACTCCCTTATCTTTGTATGCCAAATTGTCCAGCTGCCGCTTATTGAGCGGCAGAGCTATCCCTGCTTTTTGAAACGGCCTGTTTTTCCGCTCGCCCAACCTCCCTCATTATCATGCGGTGGAGGATAGCGATTCCATTTCTCCTTTAAGAAATAAAAATAAAAAAGCAACCGATTTTCTCAGTTGCTTACATGGAGCGGATGACGAGGCTCGAACTCGCTACCTCCACCTTGGCAAGGTGGCGCTCTACCAGATGAGCTACATCCGCATATTTGACTGATTTCGTCTTTTCCCTGACGACGATATTTATTATACTCAGATTCCCTACGATTGTCAACCATAATTTCATGTTTTTTTCAAAAACATTTCTATCAAAAACAATCGACATAGCTTGCCTACTGGGAAGCCATGCCGACTGTAAAGTCAAATCTCTCTTATTCAAGCAGCCTGAAAATCTCAACCGGTGCATCCACCAGATAGTCCGCACCATTTTGCAGCAGATCTTCCCTGTTCCGGAACCCCCATGTGACACCCACTGCAGTCAGACCGGCATTTTTCGCCGTCTGCATATCGGTACCGGAATCGCCGACATACAAGACCTCCTCCGGCTTTACACCAAGCTGCTGCATGACAAGCCTGCACGATGTCGGGTCCGGCTTACGCGGGATATCCTTATGCTCGCCAAAGATAACATCCACCTTGCCGGGGAAAAAGTGTTGAATCAGCTCCTGTGTCGCGGAATCCATTTTATTTGACAGAACGCCTACTTTGATACCACGCTTGCACAATACTTCCATCAACTCTGGAATGCCGTCATACGGTATTGTTGTATCACGGATATGCGCTGCATAATACTGCTTAAAATCTGCCAAAGCAGCATCAATGTCAGCATCCGATGTGCCGACAGGCAAAGCACGACGCATCAGATTGCGCACACCATTGCCAACAAAACAGCGTACCTCCTCCAACGAACGTGGAGGCAGGTTACGTAATGCCAATGCCGCATTCACTGCACTGCGCAAATCCTCCAATGTATTGAGCAATGTGCCGTCCAGATCAAAAATGACTGCTTTTTTCAAAAACGATCCTTCTTTCAGATGATTTGGTTTACTGCACTTTCGTCGCCAGTGGATTCAGGCGCTTGCCGCCATAGGTAGCCTTGCGCAGGAAGCCGGAAACATCCGGATTGATTGCTTCACGGCGGACACGCCAACTCCAGTTACCGCCCAAAGTAGACGGTGTATTCATACGGGCATCTGCACCAAGGGACAACAGATCCTGCATGGTGGTCATAGCAATTGTGCATGGAGCTGCAAATGCCGTACGGATTGCACTCCACCCCAGCGGTTCATTGTCCGACACGCGCAGATATTCCTTCATAACATCACGGTCAGCATCGCTGCATTTATCCTCAAACTGTTCAACAACGGTTTCGGAGTCATGGGTGGATGTATAGCCAACACAGTTTTTCGGCCAGTTGAATGGAATATGGTCATTGTTCTCATCCGCACGCATACCAAAAATCATCACACGCATACCCGGATAGCCGCTCTTTTTGAGGAACTTGCGCACGTCATCGTCAATATCACCGAGATCCTCTGCAATAATTGGGACATCGCCCAGCGCCGCCTTGATTGCCTTAAACAGCTTCATACGCGGACCTTTCTTCCACTTGCCATTGATCGCAGTCTCTTCACCCTCCGGGATTTCCCAATAAGCCTGGAAGCCGCGGAAGTGGTCAATTCTGGTGACATCGAACAGCGCCAGATTCCGGCGTACACGCCAAATCCACCATTGATATCCATCTGCTTCTATAACCTTCCAGTTGTAGGTAGGATTCCCCCACAGCTGTCCGGTAGCAGAATAATAATCCGGCGGAACACCTGCCACGCCATGCGGCTTCAGCTCACGGTCAACCTGAAACATTTCCGGATGTGCCCAAACATCACAGCTGTCCGGCGATACATAAATCGGGATATCACCGATAATCTGGATACCTTGCTGATTTGCATATGCACGCAGTTTTTCCCACTGTGCGAAGAACAGATATTGCATAAACACGTAAAAGTCAATTTCCGGCTTCAATGCAAAGGCATACTTGCGCATTGCCTCCGGATCGCGCTGCTTGATTGTGTCATCATCCCAATCCCACAGCGCCTTCTGATCAAAGTGCTTTTTCAGGGACATGAACATCGCGTAATCCTCTACCCAGTCACGATTGTCCCAACGGAATGCAGCTACCTTACCTAGCAGCTTCATATCCGCACGCGCAAAGGCACGGCGCAAAATATCGAATCTGGTTTCTGCCAGCTTTGCGTAGTCAACGCGATCCGGATTTTCAGCGACATCAGCATCCTTCAAATCCTGATCGTTGAGCAACCCCATTTCCTTCAAAGCATCGAGATCAATAAAATATGGATTGCCTGCTGCTGCGGAGAAGCACTGGTACGGGCTGTCGCCAAAGCCAGTCTGTCCAAGCGGAAGTACCTGCCAGTAGGTCTGTCCGCCGTCACGCAGGAAATCAACGAAATGGTAGGCATCCTTGCCCATTGTACCAATGCCATATGGAGATGGCAGAGACGAAATATGCAGCACGACGCCGCTGGAACGTTCAAACATTGTAACACCCTATCCTGTTTATTTATTTTGCAAACGAATTGCATTTATTCAGCATTTCCGTTATAATCATTGACAGAAACACCTATATTTTTTACTTGACGAATTTATTTTATCATGATACGGAGGAAATGATCCCCATGCGTATGCGCAAGAAAAAGAATCTGGATTCGCGTCTGGCAAGCTGTGCACAGGTGCTGGTAGCTGATCCGGAAAACCACAAGGGCAAATGGCGTGTCCTATTCCACAACAGCAATCCGCTGCATCTGGAAATTGGCTGCGGTAAGGGACGCTTTATCGTAGAAACAGCCCGCCGGAACCCGGACATCAATTATGTTGCCATCGAACGCGAACAGGGCGCCCTGGTCATGGCTACGGAAAAAGCAATGGCCTTGGAGCTGCCAAACCTGCGGTTCCTTGATTTTGATGCCGCCGGATTGACCCAAATTTTTGCAGATGGTGAAATTGACCGCATCTATCTGAATTTTTCTGATCCATGGCCACCAAACCGTCAGCGCAAACGCCGTCTGACACATTCCAATTTCCTTGCCCTGTATGACTGCGTCCTCTCTAAAAACGGACAGGTTCATTTCAAAACCGATAACCAGCATCTTTTTGAGTTTACACTGGAGGAAATGTGCGGCTATGGCTGGCTGATTCAAAACATCTGCCTTGACCTGCATAACAGTGGTCTGGATAATATCATGACGGAATATGAAGAAAAGTTCTCCAGAGAAGGTTTCCGCATTTACCGTTTGGAGGCAAGCCGCCGGGATGAAGATACCCTGACACGTGCGCATACGCCACCACGTACAGCGGAACAGCTTGCACAGAAAGCACGCGGCTCGGTTGCTCCCTCTTTCTGTATACCGCAGGATTGATTATATCATTTTTCAACAATTATAGCAAGATATTATTTGTATTTTTTGTGTGATACGCCCAGGGTGTGTGATTTCGACTGCACTCTGGGTTATTTTTATCGTACTGCAAAAAGAAGCGGCATAGGACAGCTTGATATGCTCCCTCTATGAGAGACAGTGAAATAAAACACTGTGAATCATAGAGG